>NZ_CP109501.1:600000-897515 GCF_036231985.1 Streptomyces sp. NBC_01426 | reverse complement strand
GACGCGACGGCCCTACGGGCCGTCAAGATGCTGGGCGCTCCGCGCCCTTGGCGGGCCTCCGGCCCTGACTTTAGGTCACCTTCGGTGACCTAGGCGGGCCTTCGGCCCGAGGGGTCCGGCCTCCGGCCGAACCCTGGCCGGCAGCGGCGATGGGGGCTGCTGTCGCGCGTTTTCGCTGATCAGAGTGGTGGTGGAGGAGTTGGGGGTTTGGGCTTGGTGTTTGTGCACCTCAGCGCCTCCCACTCCCCTGAACAGCCGGCCCGTCGGCCGCTACGCGACCGAGAGTAGCGCACCATCAGACCGAACTGAACCCTCTACCGGGGCCCCCGGCCACCCGAACACAACCCTGACAAGAGGTCTATACCAATATGGTGAGTTTCAGATACGACAACTCGCCCACGAAACCCCGGAATTCGCCTGCGGCCTTATACGGAGGACGCCGAATGCGGAAATCTAGCGGGTTCAACTCGACTCCCAACTCCCGCATTCCCCCACACACCCCTCATGCAGGAAAGGCGCCCGCCGCATACGGTGAACGCCCTCCCGGGTCACGTGGGGCTAGTCGTCACATTCATGGTGCGACTCGACGATTTACCGATCTCCTGAAAGGTAGCCAAGGAAATCCGGGCCGGCTGCTGCTTTTAGGCACCGATACCGAGGGAACCGACGTATGCGTACGCCGCATAGTCGGAATCCAGGTCTGTGATGACGTCGTCCCAGATCTCGTCCAGGGTGGACATGTCGCCCTGGCTCCAGGCGTCTACCGCGTCGTCCCAGATGTACCGGGCCTGCACGGACCGCTCGCTGACGGTGGGCCGGCGGCGCTTCTCGTCCACCGCCGATTGGTCCACCGGGTAGATCTCGATCCGCCGACCTTGGCCGCCGTTGTCCAGGAGGCGTTTCAACGCCCCGGAGCGTACGAGGTTGGCCCGACGATGCTCCTGGTACGCCTTGTCCACGGCGTCCAGCTTCTCCCTACTGGGACGGACGCCGCGGTCCCAGGAGCGCAGCAGACGGGCGCTGACGCCATGGTGGGCGAGGACCTGCCGGCCGGGACCGCTGGACAGGTACCGCAGCCGCGCGGACAGGCCGCGCTTCGCGGTGACCGGCGTCGCAATACCGCCCTCCCCGGCGATCCGATCGATCTCGGCGGCCAAGGCCTGCGCACCGCTCATGCCTTGGGCGCCGTGTTTCTGCCATTCGCCCCAGAGGTCGGTTGCTCCGCTCACGGCCTACTCCCCCAGCGTGTAGATCGACTTGGCCTTGACCTGGGTGAGGTCGCGGCCTTCCGGGAACACCTGCTGCCAGTCACCGGCCACATGCAGTTCGTCGGTGCCGGACATTTCCACCACGGTCAGACCGGCGGCGTGCGCCTTATGCGCTTTCAGCCACAGGTTCGCGAATGCCTGGGAGCGGATGATGTGCATCCAGTCGGGGCGCCGGATTTCCCGATTCGCCGTGCTCTCACCGATGGTTGACACGAACTTAGAATACATGGATTTCACGTACTCATTTGTCACGTCATCGCCATTGGCGATGGCTTCTTTCCGGACCTCCGTGAGAGTGCGGCGCATTTTCTCCAACAGGCCCTCGGATGCTCCGGACGTCCACGACTCGTGAATGACCGGCGCCTGGCAGAACCCCAACTTCGCGCACCTCAGCAGGAGTCGCAGGGTGGGTTCGGTAATCCACAGGTCCCCCGGCTCCTTCCGGGCACCCAGCGGGGACGGCAGATCAGGCATCTCCCACACGGCCGGCGTGACCCGGTGGACACCCGAGCGCTTCGGGTTGTGCTCCGCGCCCTCGGAGTGGACGAGCTTGCCGATCGGCAACCACGTCTTCAACGCCGCGAGGTAGGCGGCGTTCATGTCCAGAGCGGTCACGTCGAGGCGGACATGACCGGCGCGCGCGGCGCGGTGCAATTCCTCCGCCCGCCACTTGGGGCGGCCCTCCCAGATCTGGTCAGCGCCCTTCTGCGACGCCTTCTGAAGGATGCCGGCCGTGGGCGGGAACTCGGAGTGCTCGTACCGGCCACCGACCCGAGACGCCGCGAACAGGTCCATCACGTCCGGGATGGCCGTCTTGATGAGGGCCGCCCGCGCCGCGTCCTGGTCGCCTCCGTGCGCGGCCAACTCGTGGTCCACACGGACACGGACACGATCCGCCGGCGGACCAGCCGGCGCCGCCACACGCTTGGGCACGGGCGGCACAGCCGGGGCCGGCACGGGGGCGCGCCGGGGCGCGGTCGTGGCCGGAGCCGGCTCGGCGGCGGGAGCGCGCCGACCCGGGGCACTGCGGGCGGCCTCGACCGGAGCCGGCTCGACCGGGCCCGGCTCGACCTGAGCGGGCTCGACCGGGCCCGGCTCGACCTGAGCGGGCTCGACCGGGCCCGGCTCGACCGGAGCGGGCTCGACCGGGGTCGGAGCCGGCTCGACCGGGCCGGGCTCGACCTGAGCCGGGGCCGGAATGTCGAGCGGCAGGAGGGTCTGAGTGGCGCCGGCGGCCACCCGGTCGGCGGGCAGGCGGGTCAGAGCATGCGTCGGGCCCGCCAAGAGGTCGAGGACGGACATGCCCCAATGCGCGGCGAGACGATCACAGTCGGCCAGACTCCAGGAGGCCAGACCCCGCTGCCTGCGGCTGATCTGGCTTTGCGTCAGCCCCAAGGCCGCTGCCACGTCGGCCTGCTGCTCCCCGGTGCGGTGGGTGACCGCGGTCACCGTCACCCGCAACGTCTCCTCGGTACTCATCACCATGAAATCCACCCTACCCGAGAAGCATGCGCATTCCGCATGTGAAGTGTGCAAAACGCACACCCGTGGCGGGTGTGAGGGCACCTCGCCTCCGCGCGGGCCTACTTCGAGCTCCACGGGACCCTGAACGCGCCGCGCGGCACCCGACCGCCTGGACAAGGCCGTGGGGCAGTGGCCGACGAACATCCGACGCCCCGACGGACTCGGGAAGAACCAAGGCCGCACCGGCCCGCGGCCGGAGAAGCCCACGGCCCTCGATCCGGACCGGAACCCGCGCGAGAGCGGATCGACCCTCGACTGCAGCGGCACCACGCCCACAGCCGGCGCGCCACCCGGCAACGGGACCGGGGCCGGCCGAACAAGGAGCAGCAACGCACACTCGACGAGCCGGGCGTCAAGAAGGCCGCACGGACCCGCAAGGCCCCCACGAAGGCCGCCGCAGCGTCCCTTGGCCGGACACGGGCGGCGGGGCGTTCCAGAAGGGCGTCGAGGCGCTCGCGCAGTACGTCGCACGGGAAGGCCGACTGCCCGGGCGCGGCGGCATCCAGATCCTGACCGACCGGACCGAACACCGCACCGGAATCCGGATCGGCAACATCAAAGCCCGCCACGACCGACTCGACCCGGAACAGCTCGCCCCGCTCGCCGAACTCGGCATCGACCGGGCGCGGTGACTCGGGGGCCGTTCCGGAATGCTGGAACGGCCGACGTCCGGTTCAGGTGTGCGGGTGGTCGTGGCCCGGCGGCGGGTGCTCCTGGCCAGGGAGTTCGGCAACGACGAGAAGCACGATCCGCTCGAACTCCCACTGCTTCCCCGGCAGCCCGTCGGCGGCAGCTCCATCGATCGCCTCCCGCAGCCGCATCGACCTCTCCTGTCACGGCCGGGAGGCCCGGAGGGCGGTCGCGCCGCGCGAGTGTGCCGTACGCACGGACCACCCCTTGCCGGGGTCGTACGCCAGGCCGTGCCGGCAGGGTGCGGCAGGACGTGGGCTGCCACACCGTGTCAACCGAGGGCGCCTCCCCCGCTCACGGTGCCCCCGCCGAATGATCCGCCGGTCTGGACGTTGTTGCCGGCGCACTGCGGGGACCCGATCCCGCCGCCGCACTCCACGACGTTGTTCACCTCCTGGTCGATGAGTGGCGCGCCGAGACCACCGCAGTGGTTGGTGGGGACACCCGGGGGAACGGCCGCGGTGAGGGCGCTCACCACACCGGCGGCATAGGCGGTGGCCGCCGAGGCCGGCGGACCACCCTGGTTGGTGCAGCGGTTGTCGTGGGCGCTGTTGCCGACGCCGACGACGTCGGTGGCACCCGCCGAAGTGGCGAAGGAGACCGGGAGAACGGCGGCTGACACGGCAACACCGCAGATCACAGCACCACGATAGGTAATCACCCCCTGCGATCCCCTGCCCCACGTCACGCTCCCTGGGCACACCGCGGCCCCCACGTCCGGGTGAGTCGTCACCGCGTACGCCCCGCGCCCCTGGCCGGCGCGGCCTGCCGGCGGTGAGCGGGGGCCGCGACGGCGGGCGTGGTGGAGCGCGAGCAGGCGAAGGCACCAGGTCGAGGGCGAGTGGCTGGATGCCGGATCATTCCCCGACGACAGCGCCGGCACCTCGGCGCCCCCTGCCAACAGGCAGTCGCCGAACTCGCCCGCACGCACCGAGGCCGGCCCGCCGCCGAGATCCTGCCCCTGCCGGCCCGCGAGGCCGACCGGGCACTGCTCGGCTTCTCGCCTGCGGACCTGTAGGGACAGGCACAGGCGATCAGCGGCGGCGAACGGTACGTCCTGCGCGTCACCGTCACCTGCCCCCTCCCCTCCCGGACGGCGGGGAGGAGTCTTACGGGGAGGTGTCGCCCCTGCCGGGCGGCGACGGTCAGGCGTCCGGGCGGGTCGGTCACCGGGCGGCCAGGGCCGGGGCACCGCGGGCGCGGGCGGCGGCGCTGCAACGTCTGGAACGACAGCCGGCCGACCGCGGTGTCCCGGACGACGAGCTCGCCGTCGAGGACCAGGCCGTCGGGGTGCTGCCCGGCGGCCGCCACCAGGTCCGACCGCCGCGGTCCTGGGCCGGCGCCCCTCGCCGGCCTCCTGTCGTTGGCCATTCCCGCCGACCACACCACGCTCTAGACTGCGACCGCTCCAAAACCTGGCGATCATCAGGAGGGCGCGCAAGATGAACCGAGCACTGATCAGCGCATTTGCGGCCGTGACGTTAGTCGTGTCCGGGGGAAGTGCCGCCACCGCTTCCGACGGCGCTCCGCCGCGTACCACGCACGGCCCTTGCCGGTACGCACAGACCCCGGACGAGCCGCCCGCGCGTCATGTTCCACTGCCGCCCGACCCGCGGCGCACCCCTGGCCGTGGCACGGTTGACATGGCTGTTGCGACCAGCCAGGGTCCGCTCCCGCTACGTCTGGATCAGGCCAAGGCGCCGTGCACGGTCCAGAGCTTCCTGCACCTGGCACGGCACGGGTTCTACGACCGAACGGTGTGCCACCGTCTGACGGCGTATCCGACGCTGAAGGTCCTGCAGTGCGGCGACCCGACCGGGACCGGTGAGGGAGGGCCCGGGTACAAGTACAAGGACGAGCTACCGGTGGATTTGCCACCCGCACCGACCGATCCGACCGGGGCGCGCCGCCTGTACGGGCGCGGCGTGCTGGCGATGGCCAACGCCGGTCCGGACACGAACGGCTCACAGTTCTTCGTCGTCTACGGCGACTCCGCACTACGCCCGAACTACACGGTGTTCGGCACGGTCGGCCCCGACGGCCTGGCCACACTCGACAAAACCGCCGCCGGAGGAATCGAGCCGACCGCGCAGGACCCGGCACCGGTCGACGGCACACCCGTGCTGCGGACCGAGCTCCTGCGCGTCCGGCTGTCCTGCCGGCATTGACACCCCCGCGGTGGCACCTGCCCGGGGGCCAGGCTGGGGGCCAGGGTGGCTGGGGGCCAGGGTGGGGGTGGTGGTCGACAGCGCCTCGCTGCTCTGGGAGATCCGGCACGTGACCTCGGAGCAGCAGAAGCGGCTCGGCGCGTACGCGGAGGCACTGACGGCCGACTCCGGCGGGAGCGGCGGGATCCACGGCTGGTGTCCTCGGAGCCCCGGGGCGTACTGTTGCCGGCCCTCCCTGGGCGGGCGCTGTCACCGGGCCGTCTGGCGCCGGCTCTTCGGCCGGAGGATCATCCGGTGGGCACGGGCCGTCGACCGGCGGCTGACCGGCCGAGGGCCCGGTACGAGCGGGCCGGGGGGAGGCACGCATGACCGCCGCGGAACACCTCAACCGGGCGGCCCTGTTGCGGTTCGACCAGGAGCGGCGGCTGGAGGGCTGTCGGCACGACACGGAGACCGCCGCCCGCCGGGGGGACGACCGAGCCCGGGCCCAGTCCTCACCCGATCGTGCGGCAGACCCCCTTCACCACCCGCTCCACCCTCTCTCGCTCATTATGTGTATCGCCAGCCACACGAACGGTCCCGCTACCAGAACGATCAGCAGCAGACAGCACGGTACCTGGGACGGCCCCTTGAGTGGCTCGGCTGCTACCTGCGGGGCCACTCGGCGCACGTCGTCGGCGTTATACCGCACCTTGGAGGCATACCCCGTAGTGGTTGGCCAGCTATCCGTTGCTATCCGCACCCCATGGGCCAGCGCATTCACATACACCGAGTGAGTACGGACGCCCGGCCACAAGTAGCTCACCTCGCGAGCCGTCAGCATGACCTTCTCTTCCTGCGCCATCATCCGCCCTTCCCCCCGGCAACCGGTGGCACGAGACCATGAACTGTCCCATAGTCAGGCGTAGTTCGTCCCCCAATCGAAGCCCGCTGGAGTGCTTCCCGGGCGGCCGGATCCTAGTCACCGTCCCCACCCCGGACCTGCTCGCGCAGAACGCCCAGGCGTGGCGGCTGGTAGGCCACCGGACCCCGATGATCGCCGTCTGCTCGCCGACCGTCTCGACCCAGGTCCACAGCAGCGGGGGCCGCCACCGGGTTGGGTGGCGGCCCCCGCTGCTGTGTGGGATCCGGCTCCTGCTCTGGCCACCGCCAAGAAAGCCCGCCGTACCTGCCGCAGGGACCGCGGTTACGTCATCCCCGCGCCCTCGGCTGCCGCTGTCCGTGTGCAGAGCCCACCGGCTGACCAGCCACCACCGGACCTGCCGCGGAGTAGAAGCCCTCAGACCCGTGTGGTCCGGGGCTACTCCGTCTTGTGTCGCACGAGTGCGAAATCAGGCGACCTTACCCAGTAGATACCCCTGGAGCGGCCATCTGGTCAGTCCAGCCGTATTTCAGTTGGCCGGCCCGCTTCCGTTGCGGCAGTACCGGATCGCCCCGGTGGGACCGGATCGAAGACAGATGTCCAGGTGGACGGTAGTACTCCCGCTGAAGGAGATCGTGTGACCCGTGGTGCACGTACCGGCCCCGTTCGCGTCCTCGATGGACACGTAGTGCGTGCCCCCGCTGTCGGTCCACGAGGCTCGGCCCCAAGCGCGAAGTCCGTCAGCCTGGTTGTCGCAGACCCGGAACGTGTCCGGGCCTTCCCACTGAGCGATTCCGCCTGGGGCCCCAGAGTCGGTAGTGACAACCTGCCAGTCGGTGCTGGCCGAAGCCGGGCCGGAAACCATGAGGGTTGCCGCACCGGCGAAGAGCAGGACACCGAGTGCTTTCATCGGCTTGTTGCGGACAGACGACAGTTTGTTCATGACCTCACCCTCACCTGCTCGTATCTGATGGACAACCAGCCCTTTCCAGCCAACAAGCTCGACCTCGTACTGCTCGCACATATGCGAGCCACGGGAAATGGGGAGAACCGCGCGCCGCACTGTGGCTGCCTGACCCAGCGACGCCGCACTGCACGTGGCCCCGACAGGTCAGCCACCACGGCTTGTTCCCCCCAGGTCAGACGGGTCCGAGACGCTCGTATCTGCCCTTGACTGCGCAAGCGCGGTGCATCGGATCCCGCCGCCGGGGTGCCCCTCCGTCCTCGGCGCATCCGCGTCCCCGTGCTCCTCGCACCGGGACACCGGGACCAGGCACGTGCCGAGCGGGCCGGCCTTTCGCTCGCCGTCTGACCTGTTGACGGCCGGTGCGCCCCGCCCTCCATCGCGCCCGCTCGACGGTTGCCTCGTCCGGCCCGCCGTCCCGAGTCCGTGCCCGGGAGTCATCCGTACTGCCTCGCCGCAAGGCGCCGGTGTTCCTGCGGGGAGACGCCGTAGGCAGCGCGGAACGTACGACTGAAACCTGCGGCGTCGGTGAAGCCCCAGCGTGTTCCCACCGCGTGCACGGGCAGCGCCGCCAGCAGCGGATCCAGGAGATCGGCGGAACAGCGTTCCAGTCGACGCCTGCGGATCGTCTCGGACACCGATTCCTTGCGTCCCGCGAAGAGCTGGTGCAGGAACCGCACGGAGATGTGGTGGTGTGCGGCGATGACGGGCGGGCGAGAGCTGCGGATCGGCGAGGTTGTCCTCGATGAAGAGGTCGAGCCTTCTCAGCAGCAGCTGCCGACGTGTCCGCGGCGGCAGGCGGGCCGAGGCGTCGATGGGGTGGGCGAGGAACGCGGTGGCCAGGTCCCATGTCATGACGCCGACGCGCTGCCCGTCCCCCTCCGTGAAGGTCTTTGCCTCCTGGACGATCGACACGAGGTGACGGGCGAAGACCGCTCCCACCCCTGTCGCGGAGGGGCGGGCGGGGGCGGGGGCCGGGATGGCCGGGGCGGGCGCGGGTGCCTTGTTGGCGGCCGCGGTGGTGACGGCGGCGACGGCCTGGTCGACGCCCGCTCCGGCATCGCGCGCGTCGAGGAGGATCCGGGCGACGTCGATACCGCGAGCGTCGAGTTGGCCCATCACTGCCGCGATGTCGGGCCAGGCCGGGGAGGCGAGGATCGCGTCGCGCACCAGGCCCTCGGGCATCGTCGCCTTCAGGAGGTCGGCCCACCGGTCGGTGCCCTCCGCCTTCGTCCGGGCCGCGTTCGCGACCACGGCCTGGTGGACCGCTGCGGTCATGCGGCCCATCTGCGGCAGGAACGTGCCGAGGTCGGGGGTGGGACGCCGGTCAGGCCGACTGCCTCCCGCAACAGGACGGCCGCCTCGCAGGCGGCCTTCGCCTGCGCCCGGTACTGCTGCGCACGGTGCCAGTCGACAGCGGCCTCCACCGCCTCCACGAGCGCGAGCAGCAGCGTCAGCACCACCGCGGCGCCGCCGACCCGGGCTGCGCACGGGGCGTCTTCCAAGGCCCTCGTCGAGGCGCGCCATCCGGCACGGGCCCGGCCCTCCAGACAGCGGGCGCCGGGGGGCGCGGGCGGCCTGCTCGAACGCGTCGGCCGCCGCCTAGACGCGGTCTCGGACGAGAGCCGGGGCATGGGCGGCGGCTACCGCCAGGAGGTCTCCGAGGGCGGCGACGTCGCCAGCGCCTTCGTCCTGCCCGGCCCGGCCCGGCCCGGCCCAGGAGAGCGGACGCTTCGCGGATCCGGTGCTTGGCCAGCGCCCAGTCGGCCTCGGTGACAAGGGGTTCGTAGCGTTCTCGGACGCGGGGCAGGGACAGGTCGTAGGCGAGCGTCGAACCCGCGAACCAGACCGGACGGGTACCGCCGTCGGCGCGATCCCCGGGCAGCGCGACCGAGTACCCCACCAGAGTCCCGTCGTCGTCTCGGCGTTCGTGCACGCGCAAGCCCGCGTCGCGGAGCCGGTTGAGGAAATCGGTGCCACCGCGGGCGAGCGCGGCCGCGGTGCGGACGGTGCGCTGCGGCACCTCCCGGGCCGTCTCCGCGAGGCCGCGGCGGGCGGCTTTCTCGGCCTCGCCGGTGACCGGGCGGCGGCGCGCGGTGCGGTCGAACGGGGACATCGGGGTGAGGCCCCAACGGGCCTCGAAGGCGCGGGCGGCGGTGTGCATGTTGAGGATGTCGCCGCGCACGCGGGGGTGCCGGCCGTCCTGGCGGGCGAGGGTCGCCGCGATGTGGATGTGGTCGTCCGCGTGGTGTACGGCGATCCACCGGCAGGCCTGTTCGTCGCCGTGCTCCGCGATGCCCGCGGCGTGCACCATGGCGGCCGCGGCCTCCGCTCATTCCGCGTCCGACAGCACGCGATCGCCGGCGTGATTGCGGACCGAGACGTGCCACACGTGCTCGGCCGGCTTCGGGCCGCGCAGCGCCTCCACCGGGGCGTCCGGGAGCAGCGCCAGATCGGCTGGCGACATGCGTCCGGGTGTGCGGGCCGGGCACGGCAGATCCGGATCCCAACCCGCGACGAGGCGAGGGTCGACATGCTCGTCACGCTCACCCGGACCGAAGAGATAGTCCAGGAGATCGATCGTCGTCGAACCCGTCTCCGCCTTCTTCGGCATCACGACCGCGGGCGCCTCTCTCGCATCACCTGGACCGTCGCCCCGTCCACCCGGGCCACCGCCGCCAACGCCGCTTCCACCACGACGACGGTCGACTCCGGGAGGCCGGCCACGGGCGGGCCGCCGGCGGTCAGGGCGCGGAGCGCGGCGACGTTCTCCCGCAGGTGAACCCGGGCCTGGACCAGCTCCCGCAGCACGTCCCCGGCATCCCGCGAGACCGGCACCAACACGTGTTGCGCGACCGCCATCACCTGCCGTCCCGCCCACGACGCGGGCGACATCCCCTCCCGCCCCGCGGCCAGCCGGACGACCTACAGCTCCGCGTCGTTGAACGACAGATTCACCCGCCGTCCACGCGGCGCGGGACGTCAGCCGCTCACGCCGCCGGTCCCGCCCACGGCCGCCTGGCCTTGGGCGCGGGTGTAGAAGCCGGTCTTCGTCGCCACCCGCACCGCGGGGAAGGCGTCCAGGACCGGGCGGAGCTCCGCGTGGGCGGCGCAGGCGCCGTAGTTCGGGGCGGTGTGGATCCAGCCGGTCCCGCCCTCGCACGCGGTCCGCGCCGCTTCGGCGGCGGCGCGGACTCGGTGAGTGCCGAGGGCTGCTTCGGCCGTCACCGGCTGGCCCCGATCACGGTGGCGGCCTGGCCCTGCACGAGAACGCTGAGTAGCGCCGCGACGTCGGCGGCGGGCAGGCCCGCCTGTTGGGCGAGTTCGCCGAGCGTGGCCGGCTGCCCGGTTGTCAGCCGGGTGAGGAGGGGGCCTGCGGGGGGCGGCGAAGTCCCACGCGGTGCCGGCGGCGGCGAGCGTCCACTCCCCCGTGTCGGGGTTCTGGTCGAGGCGAGCGCGCGGGCAGGTCAGCCGGACGGTCAGGTCGGGGTCGGGGTCGGGGTCGGGGTCGGCGGGGACTTGGTCCCGGTTCCGGGATCATTCCCGACACAGGCGCCCGGCCGCCGACGCCGACGCCACCTTTGACCCCTGCAGGCTCCGCGCGGCCGGCCCCGGCTCACTTCTGATTCCGCCGCCTGCGCTCCTGGCACTGCACCTTGCTGCAAGCGGGATCCGAGCTCCCGCACCAGGTACAGCGTGGCCGCCCTGTACACGCGCGCCGGCCTGGCAGGCCGGCGGGTGGAGCCCGCCCAGGTCCTCCTTCGCACGTCGGCCCAGGCGGGCCCGCTGACCCGCGTGGCCATGACCGTCGCGCCCGCCCGCTCCGCGGTTATCCGTAGCCGGCGCACGTGAAGGCGCGCGGCATTTTCTCGGCTGTCGTTGATGTCCGGCGGCATGCCGTCGTGCTGGAGAGCTGTCTGGAGGCCGGCGAGGGCCAAGGCTCTTCGCTTTACCCGAAGAGATTCCCTTCGGCCCCCTGGAGTTCCCCGGCAGCAGGATGTGTGGAATCGGGCGACGTCCTCCCGGTCGGCAGGCGTCAGTGGGCGAGTTCGAGGCGCTCGACGCCCAGGTGTGTGGTGAGGAAGCGGGCGGCGCGGTCGAGTGCGGCGTCCGCCTCGTCGAGCCGGCCGTAGTTGAGCTGGAAGACGTGGGGAAGGCCGGGCCCGATTTCGAGCGTGACGTCGACGTCGTCGGCGCCCGCACGGCCAGCCAGCCGGACGGCGTCGTCGAGCAGCACCTCGTTGGCTCCGACCTGCACGAGCAGTGGGGGCAGCCCGGTGAGGTCGGCGAGCACCGGGCTCGCCAGGGGGTGTGTGCGGTCGGCCGAGGCGGCGTACAGATCGGCATAGGCGCGTACGTCGGCCTCGGTGAAGATGGGGTCGGCATCCTCTTTGGAGCGCATGCTCTCCCCGGTGAGGGTGAGGTCGGCCCACGGGGAGAAGGTGACCAGGGCGGCTGGTTGCGGGAGTCCGGCCTCGCGGGCCGCGAGTAGGGTGGCGATGCTCAGACCGCCACCGGCGGAGTCGCCGGCCACGACGAGTTCCCGCGGGTCGGTACCCGTTGCCAGCAGCTCGCGGTAGGCAGCGAGCCCGTCGTCGACGGCCGCGGGGAAGGGGTGCTCTGGCGCCAGCCGGTAGTCCACCGACACCGCTCGCAGCCCGGTGCGCAGGGCCAGTTCACCGGCGAGCCCGGCGTGGGTGTGGGGTGAGCCGACGACGTAGCCGCCGCCGTGCAGGTAGAGCAGCCGGCCGCGGCCGGAGAGTTCGGCCGGTATCAGCTCCAGGGCCGGCCGCCCGCCCAGGACGGTCGTGCGGGTGACCACGCCGTCCGGCGCGGGCCTGGTCAGAGCTGCGGCGAAACCGCTGCGCTGCTCCTCGACAGTGGGCGGCGTCCCGCCGCGCGGAGCGGAACGGAGCAGGGCATCCAGAGCCTCGCGCTGCTGTCGGGACATGGTGGCCTCCAGTGATCAGGATGAGAAGATGGATTCCCAGGAATCAATCTCTCAGAGTTAACCACATTCCAAGGAAGATGATTCCTAGGAATCTATCGGAGGTGTCGTGAGCCACATCACATCGATCTTCACTGATCTCGTCCGCGTCGAGACCCGGCTCTACAACGCGGTGAACGCCCGGCTGCGCACCGAACAAGATCTGGGCCTGGGGCAGTTCGAGTTTCTGGAGATCATCGACCGCGTGCCGGAATGCCGCGTGCTCGACATCGTCGGCGAGCTGGCCATCACAGTGGGAGCCGTCAGCAAGGCCGTCGATCGACTGGTGGCCGCGGGCTGGTGCGTGCGGGTCGCGCACCCCCAGGACCGCCGCTCGTCCGTCCTTCGCCTCACGCCCGAGGGCAAGGAACAACTGGCCGCCTCCCGCACCGTCGTCACCAGCGAACTCACCGCGCTCACGGCGACCGTTCCCCCTGACGAGCTGAACCGCATCGCCTCGACCCTGGCCGCCCTCCGCGCGACCCTTGAGGCAGGCTCCCTCGGCCAGCCGGGCTGAGCTTGACCCATGAGGTCCACGAAGATCATCGCGACCTCAAGGATCAAGCCGACAAAGGGACCCCCTGCTGGTACCGGCCCCACTGCCGCAGGCCTGGGGCGGTGACCGGTGGTGGTGGCAGGGCCTTGTCCCGGCATGGACATGGACATGGACGACGAAGACTTCCTCGGCTTACTCCTGGACGCCACCACCGACACCGACCTGAAGCTGCCCACCGGCAACGACGCCGGAACCGTCATGATGCTGCCGGGCCTCCTTGAGGAGGAGACCCGCTCCGAGGAGGTACATGACGCCGCGGGACAGATGCGCTTCTGCCTCGGCTCACGCCTTGTCCTGCCCGCCGAGGCCACCGGCCCGCGCCGGCCTCAAAGTGTTGCCCGGCCTGCCGTCAGCTCCAGGTGCGCAGGAGTTCGGTGACGCGGGCGGTGGTCGAGCGGGGTTCGTACAACTCGTGGGCCAAGGCGGTGAGCTGTTCGCGGGTGGGGTCGGCGGGGATGCCGCTGGCGTTGAGGTACATCACGGCGGTCGCGCAGGCGACGGCGAGGTTGGAGCGTTCCATCCAGCGGCAGCGGCCCAGGATGTGGACGAGAGCGGCGGCGCGGGCGTAGGGGTTGTCGTAGACGGCCTGTTCGAGGAGTTCGGCGCGGTGGCGGGCGACCGCGGCGATCGGGACGCCGAGGTCTTCGGGTGCGGGGTCGCGGTGGCCGGCGCCTTCGGCGATTTCCAGGATCCAGGTCAGGTCGACGTGCAGGGACATGCTCACGCAGCGGCGCCCCTGCTGTCGCCCGAAGCGGTAGGGGTGTTTCGCACTGCCCATCCCAGCAAGGCAGCAGGGTGGTAGCAGGCGGGACAGAGCCAAGCGACGCGCATCGGCCCGGAAAGGGCACTGGCGGGGCTGCGCTCGGTCGGGCAAGCAGCGGTTACACGCGGGAGGGTGGCCGCCCTGTCGACAGGGCGGCCACCCTCCGCCGTACCGCCGGCGACTACGGCGCCAAGGTGAACTCCACCAGCGAGCCGCCGCAGCCGGCTGCGATGTACAGGAGCCGGTCCCGCTCCAGCTCATCGACAGCCAGGCCCCAGCGGCTCTTGGCCGCAGTCCACTCGCGCCGTACCAGCACACCGCGTCCGCCGACGGCGGCAGCCACTCCGCCGGTTCCTGGTCGGACTTTTGACGGTTCGAAGGCACAGACCGAAGACCGAACCCGACAACCAAACCCCAATATAAGAAAGTCCGGCCAGTCGCCGGCCGGGCGATACCGGGTTTGACCAGGGACGACATCGAGGGGGCGTCGTACCCGCTTCCCCCGATGTCTTCCCCCTTGTTTTCCCCATGTGTACCGGGACGTCAGGGACGCCGACGACCTGGAATTCGCCCATGGCGAGGCTGGTGGAGCTCGCGCGGGTGACGGGCAGGGTGCCGCTCTGGCCCGCGCCCTCCCACCGGACGTCCCAGGTGCTGGTGGCGGTCACCGGGTACCGGCCGCCGGGCGCCTGCGCGCTGGTGCGGGTGTAGGTGTGACCGCAGGTCGGGGACGACCGCTTGCCGAAAGCCGGCTCATACGGCGCCCCGGGACCGGCGCAGGGGACGGTGGCGCCGGCGCCCATCGACCACACCACGGTGCGCACCCGGGCGGTCGCGGTGACCGTGACCGACCCGGCCGACGCGGAGGCCGACGTCGGACCGGTGCGGGACGGACCCGGGTTGGACCACATCCACACCGGCATCCCGACCAGGCCCGTGCCGTCCGGGCGCGGCACGATCCCGATGTCCGGCCCCTCCAGGAGCAGCCGCTCGACCGCTTGCTGCGCGAGGGCCTGGACGTCGACGCCGCCACCGGCCGGGCCGGTCGCGGACCAACGCAGGCCCCCGCGGATCTCGTCACCAGCGCTGTTGGGGCAGGTCACCAGGTACAGCGATCCGCCCGGATCCCCGGGCCTCCAGCCGGCCGGAGCAACGGTGTCGAAACCGGCCGGGAGGGCGTACGGGGTGTCGAGGGGGCACCAGTAGCAGGAGTCCGCCGCGCTGAATCGGCCCATCTCAGGGGTGCAGCAGCGGACTTCCGCGCCGTCGATCACGCACGCGGCCGGCTTGCCCGACCCGTCGCCGCCGGGCTTGCCAGGCCCCTGCCCAGGCTTGCCCGGCAGGGGCTTGCCCTGGTCCTGAGCTGTGATGTCGCAGTCCAACTCCCGGGGAGGACAGATGACTCCCCCGCCGTCCGCGAGAGCCGGCGCGGCGTGCGCGAGGAGCAGCCCGGCGGCTGGGGCGAGGGCGGTCGGGCGGGGGCGGGTCAGCACGTGCAGTCTCGCTCGATCGTGGACATGTAGATCTGCCAGGGGCCCGTCTTGGTGCGTTGGGCGGTGGAGGTCACCACGTGGCGGCGCGGCCCCGACGGGGCCGTCACAGGCTTCCCGGCGGCCTTGGCGACCTTGTGTAGGCGGAGGAGTCCACGCAGTCCGTGATCGACGCCCGCCAGGTGTCCCCACTCGTGTCAAGGGAGCCGAGCTTCCAGGAGTGGACCGGGGCGCCCTTCATCACGGTACCGCGCCGCGGGTACCAGAACAGGGTTGCCTTGATGTCGGCCAACGCCTTGTCCGTCGCGTGCTTCTCCAGCTCCGGGTCCAACAGGGTGCTCGCGTACGACCGCGTCTCCGCCGCCGTCAGGGCCGCGTACACCGTCAGGACCGCCGTCTCCTCGGCCACCCGCGGATCAGCCGCCGGCACCACCGACGACGACGCCACCGACGCCACCGCGGCCGGCTTCCCGCCCGACGACGCACCACCACAACCCCGCCATCAGACAGAGCCCCACCCCAAGCCCCGCAACCCCTAACCCCCGCAACCGCACCGCGCCTCCCACGTCCGTGACCATCACGACACGCCAGCGCCACCCACCCCCACAATCCCCCGACTTCCAGCCGCACCCCGACCAGCCCACCCGCCAACCTCGAACCCTTCCCCATCCCCACAACCAAGTCCGGCCAGTCCCCGACCCGAAACCCAGGCCTGACCAGGGAGAACGAGCACAAGCGCCCGAGGAGGTTGCCGTCGGCGGCGCCGGTGCCGGTTTGTGAGTCGTACCGGATGTGGCCAGGCGTGCGAGCATCAGAAGTGAGCTCTGATGTCTGGCGCTGGGGTCGAACATCGGGTCAAACATGGGGGGAGGCGGGTACGGCGCTCCCTCGGCGTCGTCCCTGTTCAGGCCCAGGGATTGCGTCTCTCAGCGAAGACGATCTCGCTGACCTCTACTCCCGTCTGTGCCGATTCGACGACCGCCCGCAAGGTGTTGGTGGGGGTGCCCGCGAGTGGAACGAAGTGGTCGACATCGAGCCGTCCCGCAGTCCGGTCAGGATTCCGTCAGTGGGGGCGTCCGCGAGGAACCAGTTGCTGTAGCCCGGCACGCCCTGTGACCAGGAGCGTCGGTAGCCTGGGGGGCGGAACGCCTGCACTGTTACACATCACCGACCAGAATGGTGCCCGCGTCGGCAGAACTGACGGTGACCGGGGCCAATGTGTGAGCTGCGCCGGCGCCCCCCGGCGGCCGGGTCAGAGTTCCGGGTCTGGGGTGACGGTCCGCTCATCCTGCGCGAGAGCTTCCGGCTCCTGCATTCCCTCCGGCTCCTCACTAAACGAGCTGGCAGAGGAGATATGCTGTGCCCTCCAGTTAGCATTGCGGTAGAGGGTCCTAAAAGTTTTGACCACCGTTGTCTCGCCGCCATAGTCGTAATCTTCCGTAAGGTACTTGCTCGACAAGCCCACGAAGCGGAGCGTGTCGCCCGCCCGGAGCACCCGATTTCCTCCCGCCTTGATATTGCCTGCGGCGGTGACGTCTCTGGTGGTCGTGATGCTGTTGTTGAAGGTGCTCGCCCCGGTGACGTTCAGGACCGCGTCGACCTTCAGGCCCGCGTTCTGGCTGACCCGCAGCGGGTTGCTGCCCGCACCGCGCACCGATCCGGCGACCGTCAGGTCCTTGGCGGTGTTGCTGAGGCTGACGCTGTCGGCGAATGTGCTCGCCCCGGTGACGTTCAGGACCGCGTCGACCTTCAGACCCGCGCTTTGGCTGACCCGCAGCGGGTTGCTGCCCGCACCGCGCACCGATCCGGCGACCGTCAGGTCCTTGGCGGTGTTGCTGAGGCTGACGCTGTCGGCAAATGTGGCCGGGCCCTGGACGGTTAGGTTCCTGACGACGAGGTCAGGAATGCGTACGGTGACCGCCGTGGTCAGGGTGTGGGTGAGGGTGACGCCACCGGCCGTGACTTCGGCGCGGAGCATGAAGCCGGTGACGGTGGTCAGGCCGCGCGGGGTGGACCAGACACGTTCCTTGTCGAGGGGGACTCCGGCGGGGGTGTCGCCCCAGTGCATCGTGTACTTCGCGTCCGAGCCCTCCCAGCGGAGCACGGCGACCTCACCGTTCTCCACCATGATCTTCTCGGGTGCGAAATTCCGGAACACGAACCCGGCCGGGAACTTGTCCACCACGACCGCAGCGTCCTTGTTGGTGAAGCTCCCGTTCGTCTGCGACGAACTCTCGACGATCGCGATGGAGACCTGACCCGCCGTGCGGTTGACCGCGATGTTGGACAGGGTGAGGGTGACGATCTGCCCGGTGAACTGCACCGCGCGGGCCGGGGTGAAGGTGATGACCGCGAAGCCGCCGGAGACGGTGGGGGCGGACGGCGTCCAGCCGGTGCTGGCACCGGTCTTGATGTCGGCGCCTTCGGTGGTGAGGTGCTCGGCCCCCGCGCCGACCGGCACCCGGACGGTGATTTTGTTGCACCAGGCCGGTGTGGTGATGCCGCCGCCGACATTGATGTTGACGGAGCCGTATTCGGTTTCCTCGGCGGAGCTCACCCGCAAGGGCTTGGGGTCGGTCGACGGTTCGTACGGCAGCAGGTTGGTGGCGTTCACCATGATAACGCTCATGCAACAGCCTTTCTGTAAACGGAGGTTCAGGAGGTTTCGGTCGCGTCGAGCAGCAGGTATCCATACCGGGCTTCCGCCTGCGGATCCCCGAAGTGCGCCGCGGAATCAGCCGGAACGATCGGCAGCTCCACCCACTCGGTCTCCGATCCGCGCGGCTCAGCCCAACTCCACGTTCCGTGCCACGACGCGGGCTGCGGCAGCACCACGCCTGCCTCCGTCGGCTCCTCCCCTGCCCGTGCCCGCCGGGCTTCCTCGGCCTTGTCGACCCGCTCGGCCGCGAGCAGTGGGCCGAGCCGGAAAGACGCCCGGATCCGCCGCATCGCCTCGGACACCAGGTCGTCGGGCAGCTGCACCTTGGTCACCGGGAGGATGTCCGTGGTGGCATGCACCGCCGCGTACGGATCCATCAGCAGCGTCAGGTGGTGCGTCACCGGCTGGTCTGGGGTGCGGGCGGGCACGGCCAGGCCGTGGCCTTTGTCGATCGGGGTCAGATAGCCCCCACCACCCTGCGGCATGACCGCGTGGAAGAGCTCGTACGAAGTCTCCTGATCGGGCCCGGTCGCCCCGACGAAGTATCCGATGAGGCCGTCGCCGAGCCGCTTCTCGTTGCCGAGCCGGACCGGCCAGCGGTAGCCGTCGTACTCCTCCTCCGACTCCCCCAGCACCTGGTCCCAGCTCGGGTTGCTCAGCAGCGGCCCTTCGAGCTCGACGCCCAGATCGGCGCGCACCAGTGCGAGCGGGCGGCCGATGAGCCGCAGCGGAGAGCCGTCCTCCTGGGCCGCGTCGTCGAGGATGGTGTCGAGGGTCTGGTCGATGGTGTCGAGCAGACCGGTGAGTGCGGCGGCGGGTTTGTCCTTCAGGGTGCGGACGAACCGGGCCAGGTGCGGCATGGCGTCCTCGAACGCCTGGGCGTCGACGTCGGGGTGGGGCGAGCCGGGGAGCGGCAGCCACACGCTGTCGTCCGCGCCGTCGATGTCCTTGACGACGCGGAGTTCACCGAGGGCGACGCCGTCGGGTCCGTGGACGACGAGGGTCTGGTCGAGATGGTTGAGCAGCAGCCAGCCCGCGAGGGGGCTTTCCGTCGTGGCCGCGCGGGCCATAGGCGAGAGCCGCTGTCCGTCCACGGCGCGTACGGTCTCCAGCCGCACGCGGGCGCCCTGGAGGAGACGCGGGCCGAGCTGGACGAAGCGGGCGGTGCCGATGAGGTCCTCGTGCAGGACGCTGTCAGGGGCGACGCTCTCCGCGAGGGTGAGGGAGACCTGTTCGTGGTTGGCGCTGTTGACGATGTCGTAGGTGCGGCCGAAGCGGTCGACGATGCGCAGGTCGTGAAAGGCGAACTGGCCAGCGCGGACCGGCTGGAACGGTGTTCCGGGGTCGCCGGCGGGCGGTTCGAGCGGGCCGCCTTCCGGGACGCTCTGGATGTCGCCGACGAGCCTGGCGGTGACCTCGGGGACGTGCACAGTGGTCCTGGCGGTGCCGTCCTGCTGGAGGAGCCAGTCGTGGAAGCCGTCGAGACGCTGGGAGAGCATTCCGGGGTCACCGAGTTCCTCGCGCAGGGCGAGCAGGCCTTCAGTGGGAGCACCGGAGTAGGTGTCGAGGTAGCGGTCGATCTGCTTCTGCAGGACGAACGGCGCACTCGGGGTGAGGAACGCCCGGTTCTTGAAGGTGAGCCAGCGCAGGTCGGCTTCGCCGCCGCCGGGCTGGGCTCCCCGGCCGGACCATTCGTAGCGGCTGCCGTTGAAGGTCCAGTAGGTGGTGTCGCCGGCCTGGAAGGGCGTGGGGCAGTACTTCAGTTCGTATTCGAGGTGCATGGGCAGCCAGGGCTGCCGCCACGGCGCGGTGTACTCGGGGACGGGCCCGGCGACGGCGGCGGGGTCCGCGAGAGCCGCGTCGAGAGCGCCGGGGACCCGGGCCACCTGGTCCAGGAGGGCGAACTCGGCGAGCAGCGGGGTGCAGGCGTCGGGGAGTCCGGCCAGTCCCGGGCTGGGCGGGGTGGTGGGCCGGTCGTAGGTCTTGCCGCCGACGGTGATCCTAGTGATCAGGGCCTCTGGGAGGCGGCAGGGCAGCGGGGTGTCCCGGGTGAGGGGCTCCTTGGCACCGGTGTCCTTGATGAGCACGACCGGGTCGGCGGGGCGGTAGTAGGACTCGCGGGCGACGCGCTCCAGCTGGTAGCGCGGGTCGAGTCCGCGTTCGGTCGCGTACTTCCCGATGTCGGCCGCGAGTTCCTCCGGGGTGCCGCCGGTGGGCAGTTGCCTCAACAGCACGAACTGCTCGTCGAGCAATGCCTTGGTCCGCCCGGCCAGACTCGTCGCATTGCTCTCGTCGAGCTCGACATCGGCTGCGGCGTCGAACCCTGCGGGGTGCTCAGGGGTGAACGCGGGAACCGGCTTGTTGCGCAGCCACCAGATGTTCCACAGGCGCTGCTGAGAGCGGCGGAGCCTGGGTGTGAGGTCGTCGTACCGCCGTTGGACACCGTTGAGTTCGGTCAGCCACCCGGGCTCCGGCGGCGGGAGCGGCAGCTCGTCGTCGCCTTCGACGGGGCGCGCGGTCACCTTCCACACATAGCCGCCGTCGGAGCCGGAGAACCAGGAGTGATGGGTGAGGGTGTCGAGGTCCTCTTCGCCGTCGGCGGTGTCGAGTGTTTCGAGGGTGCCGTGGAAGAGCGAGCGTACGAGGTCCCCGGTGCGCGCGGACCGGGTCTGGCGGGCGGCCAGCCGGCCGAGGGCCTCGGCGCTGCTGCTGCCCAGCGTGAGGATCTTGCTCAACTCGATGTTGCTCGGTTTGTCGGACTCGTAGGTGGCGCCTTCGCGCTGCCAGTCGACCCCCAGCGCCGAGCCGCTGTAGAGGGTGCGGTCCAGGGCGTCGGCGGCGGTGCCTTCGGGGGTGCCCCAGCCGAGGGCTTCGAGGAGGTCGGCCGTCCCGCCCGCGTCCGGCGGGAGCAGGCCGGGCACGGACGCGGCGCGGTTGAGGTAGTCGAGCGTGTCGTCGCTGTACCAGCCGACGACGAAGTAGCTCAGCGTCGCGTCGGGCGGGTGGTTGTCCAGACCGCCTTTGAGGTCCTCAAGGGTGTCGTGGATCGAGAACACGTCTTTGTTGTACGGCTGGTAGGCCGCGAAGCCGGGCAGTCCGGGCCCGGCCGCGGTCAGGTGCGGCTTCTGGGCGGGCGGTTCGGTCCACGGCGCCTGGGTGAGGTCGTGGCGGCGGCCGAGGAAGGTCAGCTCCAGCGGAGCGCCCTCCGGCGATTCGGGGTTCGGGTGCTTGTTGGTGCCCTCGACGTCGTTGCCGTCGGCGTCCTGGACCGGGCGACTTTCCAAGTAGTCGCTCTGCACGATCCACCCGGCGGCCTTGCGGTCCGCCTGCGCCGCTGTGGTGCTGTAGCGCACGACCAGCCAGCGGTTGGGGACGAAGGGGAAGGTGGTCTCCCCCGTCGTCTGGTCGTAGTGCCCGTTGGCCAGCGCCTCGGGCAGCTGCCACTGGACGTAGATGCCTTCGCTGTCCGGGCCCATGGTCTCGGTGCCGACGCCGGGGGGCGGCTCCGCGCCCGAGCCCTCTTCGATCATGGCGTCGAAGTTCGGAGTCCACCGGTTGAATGTCTCGGCGGTGCGGGTCAGCCGGTTGACGACAAGGGCGTTCACCTTGACGGGGACGATCAGGTCCGTGGCGCTCATCGGGTGGTCTCCGTCCGGGCAGCGGTGCCGGTGGGGCTGAGGATTTCCTGTTCCAGCGGGGCGTTGACGAGTTCCAGGGCCAGTTGTCCGGGGTCCAGGTCGGTGAGCCCGAATTCCCGGGCCAGGGCCGGCACCAGGCCGCCGGTGCCGAACATCTGAAGCACCGCGGGTCCGGTGTCCGGGTCGGAGCGCAGGTGGAGGTCGAAGAGGCTGCCGGTGGCCGGGTAGTAGGTCTCCAGCGGGGTGCCGATCGGCGGGTCGGCGGCAAGGCTGCGCAGGCCGAGGCGGTTCCCGGAGTCGATGCCGTAGTGGATGCCCTGTCCCGGTTCGCGGATGACGACCTTGTCGGGTACGCCGTCCCAGAGGACGAGCAGGATCCTCTTGTCCGGTTTGGCGCGGCGCAGTTCGGTGAGGACGGTGCCGTCCTTGAGGAAGGCGTTGACCTTGATGTCCGGCCAGGCGGGGATGAGTTCGGAGTGGATGAGCAGCCCGCCGGCGGCCCGCTTCGCGCTGCCCGACCGGGCGGTGGCCCGGTTGAGTTCGGGGGCGAGGCGGCTGTCGACGGAGGTGTGCACACCGACGTCGGCGGCTCCGGCGACGAGCGCGTCCAGCCAGCCCTGGTCGAGGCGGAACATCCGGAGGGATTCGAGGGGCAGCATGCGCGGGTCGGGCACGAGGTGGTGGAACGGCACGCCCTGGAGCAGGCCGAGGCGGGCCTGCCAGGCGGCGATGGCCTCGGCGTTGCGTTCCGCGGTGGTCCGTAGCAGGGAGACGGCGCGTTCTTCCGCGAGCACGGACCTTGACTGTGTACGTGTCACTCTCGGCTGCGGTGTCCTGCGTCCGGCGTCGTCCGGGAGCTGAGGGCTCTTGAGCCCGGTGCTGAGCCGCTCGCGGAAGCGTGCGGAGGCGAGTTCGCGCAGCGCGCCGAGGGCGGGCGGGGCATCCGGGTCGACCGAGGCGCGCGCCGGATCTTTGGCCAGCGCCATCAGCGTCGTCGCCCGGTTGGCGAGTTCGCGGCGGGACCGGCCGACGGCGGTGGTGTATTCGGGGTCGGCCAGGCCGATGGTGCGACCCAGAGTCCAGGCGACGGCATAGCTGACGTCGAAGATCCCGTGCTCGGGCTCGTAGATGAGCGCGTGGTCGGAGGTGGTGTGCGGGCCGGGGCTGTGCTCGGTGGGCACGTCAAAGGCGGTGACCGGCGTGGCCGGGCCGCGGTACCAGGCGAAGGTGCGTTCGCCGGAGAGGGTCAGCTGCGGGATGGCGGTGTAGCCGAGTGTCAGGCGGTCGCGGACGTAGTCGTCCTCGGGGTCGTCGGTGACCGGTGCGGTCACCGGCAGGCGCAGGGCGAGTTCTTCGGGGTCCTCGGCGCCGGGGGCGACGAGGTTCTCCAGCAGCGCTCCGGGGTCGGCGGCGGGCCCTTCGCTGCTGGTGAAGCTCCAGCTGTGCAGCGAGCACAGGCGGACGGCCGTGGTGCCGCCGGGCAGGGTGCCGGACAGGCGGCCCTCGAAGCCTTCGAGGGAGACGAGGTGGACGGCGTAATTGCCGGGGTTGTGGGGGAAGCGGTTGGCGTTGACGACCGCGTACTCCCCTTCTTCGAGGACTTCGCCGTCGGCCCGGGTCTTGTTCGCGTCGACGACTTTGCGGACGTGGGCGAGGTAGTACATCTCGTCATCGCGCGGGGCGACCGCGTTGAAGAGGTCCGCCGGGACGTCGATGGTCTGGCACTTGCTCCGGGCCTCGGCCTCGTCGACGCCGCCGGACGGCAGGTCCGGGCCTTTGACGCCTGCCTCGGCAGGGTTGCGGAGCTCCTCGACGGTGCGCAGCACGGTGTCCCCGGACGCGGCGGGGTCGTCGGGCAGTTCGTTCTCGCCGAAGACGAGCAGGGCGAGCCAGGGCGGGCGGGCCGGGGGCTGCTCGGCGCGGGTTCCGGCGAGGTTGCGTTCCCAGGGCAGGATCGACCGGCTGAGGGTGATGTGCGGCAGGGTCCTGGTGTAGGCGCCGGTGCTCTCGCGCGGCGGGTAGTAGGCGTGGACGGACGCTTCGCTGAGGACGAAGCGGACGGCCTTGATCTCGAAGGTCTCCTCGGACGGGAGCAGCTTGTCCTGGGAGTCCAGTTCGCCGCCGGGGTCGCTGAGGGTGTTCTTGACCACGACCCGGTAGTCGCCGGGGGTGGCACGCGGGATCAGGTGGTCGAGGAAGTGGATGCGCAGATCCGGTTCAGCGGTCACGGCCGGTCACCTCGTCGCGGTGGTGGTCAGGGGCGGGGTGGTCAGGCTGCGGCCGGCGAGTGCGGCGTAGCCGGTGAGCGGACTGTCGGTGTCGGCGCCGGGTCCCGCGCCGAGCCGGGCGAGGGTGCTGAGCACGGCGGTGCGGCGGTCCTTGACGGCGTCGGCGGCTACGGTGTCGACGATGGTCCGGACGCTCTGGCGGTCGGCCCGCGGCTCGGGCCCGGCGGGGTCGGACACGCGCAGGGGCATGCGACCGTCCGGGAGTCCTTCGTACGAAAGCGCCTTTGAGGTGACGGGCCCGGTGTCGGTGCCGTAGTCCGGCTCGGGGAGGGTGATCCTCAGTCCGGTGAGGCGGTTTTCGAGCAGCTGGTCGCCGTCGAGGGCATCACCGGGTTTGGCCAGGGGCTTGCCCCACAGGCCGGGGGCGACCGTGCCGGTGACCGGCTTGACCACCCAGTGATGGTCGGTGGGGTGGAAGGTCGTGCCGTCCTTGGTGATGGTGACCCGGTGGGCGGAGGTGACACCGGTCTTCCGCATGGGGCGGATGTCGATGGTCCCGTCGTCGGACTGCTTGATCAGCCGTTCGTTGATGTACAGGTGCGAGGCGGGGATGCCGGATTCGGTGGTGAAGGTGAATCCGGCCGAGGAGACGAGGGTCGGTTCCTTGGTGGCCGCGCGCCGGGCGATCTCGCCTTGGTCGGCGTCGGCGAGCAGGCCCTCGTTGGGGATGACCCGGGCGGGTGCGGGGATCTGGGTGCGGAATTCGGGCCAGTCCACGGTGGGGGTGTTGTCGCGGGAGGAGCCGAAGCCGAAGCTGAAGGAAATGAACCAGAGTTTGACGGTGGCCCGGCCCCCGAAGGGCGGCAGCCACAGGTGGAGGTCGATGCCGACCTCGACGGAGATGCGGACCCGGACGAACCAGACCTTGATGGTGGCCGCGACGCCGATGCTGATGCCGAGCCGGACATCGAGGTAGAAGGGCTTCCACTGGACCAGCACGTCCAGGTGCGCGGTGAACCACGCGGAGAAGATGCCCTTGTCGTAGACGGCGGCCAGGCGCCCGCCGAACATGAACGCGGCGGGGGTGATCGCGGCGTAGGCCTCGGCCCGCACGGTGATGTCGCTGGCTGGGGACCACACGAACCCGAGTCGCTTGGGCCGGGGGTAGTGGGTGGGGACGTTGTAGTCGGGGTGGTAGCCGCCGAGGCTGATGGCGAAGTCCCCGGCGCGGCCGCCGCCAGTCCAGACATAGACGGCAATGCCACCGGTGAGTTCGATCGAGGGATCGAGCACGTAGCTGCCGGGCAGCAGGGCCACGTCCATGGACAGGCAGTGCTCGGCGGAGCTGAAGCCGAGGCTCAGGCCGATGTTCACCTTGGCGATGGCCCGGGCGTTCGGGTTGAGGGTGCGCGGCAGGCTGACGGAGGTGCGGCCGAGCAGCATGGCCTTGACGGAGTCGCCGAGTTCGATGACGGCGAGGGCTTTGGTCTCGATGAAGCCGAAGCTGGTGAACTTCACTCCGGCGGCGATCCAGTACTGGCCCTCGGTGGGGCGGATCCAGCCGGTGGGTCCGGTGAGGGCCTTGAGGGCGTCCTCGGGGGTGTAAGGCGTCGGGGCCGGCATGCCGGGCAGCGCTTGGGCCGCGTCCAGCCGTGCCACCAGAGGGAATTCGGCGATCTCGGCGCCGGTGGGGACCTTCTTGAAGGAGCTGTTGATCCCGAATCCGGCGGAGAAGCCGGTGACGGTGAAGGGCGGCGGGCCGAAGACCGAGGCGCCGCCGAGGAGGGAGACCTCGCCGTAGATGAAGACTGAGTGCCAGCCTTCGATGCTGCGTGCCCACACGGCCTGGGCGCCGAGTTCGACGGCCATCGCCTGGACGAGGATCAGTCCGGCGAGTTCGAAGTCAAGGGTGGGGTCGTCAGGTGTCTTGTTGAGCAGGCCGCCCTTGAGGCCGATGAGCCCGTCGGCGGCGGTGGCTTCGATGTTCATGCCGTGCAGGAAGGGCAGCAGCGGGAAGCCGCCGCTCATGCCGACGTAGAAGCCGAGTCCGGCGACCTGCCAGGTGAGAGAACCGATCGTGACCTGGCCCTGGAGCTCGATCAGCAGGCCTTTTTTGAAGTCGTAGCGGAATACGATCGACGAGAGGTAGACCGGCCCGAACTGCTTGCCGATCACGAACTCGTATTCGAGCTTCGGCTTGTCCGGGCTCTCCGGAGCCGGTCCGAACTTCGGCGGGACGGTGATCACCAGTGCTGGGGTCGGATGGCCCATGACCGCGAGGTAGACCGCCGCACTCACGTTCTTACCCAGCGGGACCCCTGCCGCCGCGTTCACCACCGGCAACTGCTGGAGCGGGCCGAGGTTGTACTCCGTGACGACCCGGTTGATCTTGATGACGTCTTCGGCGCTGAGGTTTTCGGAGACGTACATGATCTGGAGCGCGGGCAGGGACAGCAGCCCATTGCCGATCATGGGTCCGACCACCGGCAGCCCGGAACCGTCCCAGTCCGTGCGGGCCCGGACCATGGCGACGGTGGTGGCCTTGGGTTTGCCGTCCTGGCCGGTGCGGCCGAGCACCGTGGTCCGCAGCACCAGCAGTTCCACCGGGTTCGCGCCGGTGCCGTGGTCCACCGGCGCTTCGGCGGTGACCATCAGGTTGTCCATCTTGCCCATCGGGTGCTGGTGCAGCTGGACCCGCTCCAGCCAGTCGACCAGCGGTCCGGGCAGTTCGACGCCGTACTCGCCGAGGGCTTCGAGCAGCGGGGTGATCAGCAGCGGCGGTCCGTCGAGGGGCTGGGCCGTGCCGATGGACTCCTTGCGCAGTTCGGCGCGGAACTCCAGCGGTTCGGCGACCGCCCCGCCGAGCTGGAAGCCCACCCAGGGCCCGGTGCCGGGGCACCGTCCGGCCGCGGCCGCGGCCGGACCGGCGGCCAGCAGGACCCGCAGTGACCGACCGCCGGACAGTCCGGACAGGTCGACGCGGGCGACGGCGGTCTGGAGCAGCCAGGTCGCCGGGCTCGCCTCGAAGAGCAGCGCGTCGACCGCCGTGCCGGTGGCGAAGAACCGGGCGCTGGCCCGCATCTCCTCACCGGCCAAAGTGACTTTGCCGGTCACTGTCAGAGCGGCGCTGTCGGCAGTCGCCTCAGTGAGGGTCAGAATGCCGCTGGGCAGATGCTCCAGGGACTCGGACTCGCCGCTCAGCCCGAGCCGCCCGGTGTCGAGCTCGAACGTACCGGCACCCCCCGCCGGGAACAGTGCAACCAGTTCGTCGACCGTCAGCGCCATGGGTGACCCCCGCCCGTAGACACGGTTTGGTGAGGCGCCCGCGGAAATGCAGGGCCCCTGTGCCGTTATGTGCCATTGCGGAAAATAAAATAGGCGAGGGTCACGGAAACATCAATACGGAGCGTGCGGGTGGCACAGTCATCCGGCCAATACGTCTGGAAAACACCGGCCAGGAACCTGGAAATGGCCACCTCTTTCCCGCCAAACGTTCTTTTTCGTGAGGGGGGTTATGATATTTTACAGGCAGGCGAAAGCGGACATCTAACCGAAGGGCCGTTCGGAGAATCGATTCGGTCAGCGCTTTTGAAGGCGACCGAGCCCGCCGCCCGCTCCACTTCGCCATCCGCCGTCCCGAATGAATAGCCGAATCGCGGAATTCGGCCAGGTGCCCCTAGGGTGGGTGGCGTCAAAGTCAGTTGATCAGGTAGCGGGGCGGTCCAGGCCGACGAGCGGATGATCCGACCGCGGGAACGCTCGGTTTGGACGTGCTCCTCCGCTTCGGGGACCGCGGGTGGCAGAGCTGCGTGGACCCAGGCGAGCGGGGCCGCCTGGTTGCCCTTGGCCGACAGGGCGTAATCGGCGTGACGCTGTTCCAGCAGGTAGGCGGCGGTGCCGCGCAGGTGGTGGGCTGGGTCGACGTTCTGGAACATCCGTCGGGGTGCTGCTACAGGTCAAACTCCAGGTGCTTGATGTTCGTGAACCGGACCTCGTCCACGCTGTCAGCATTACCTCGGGTGCGAGAGAGCGACAGGCGCGTGGGAGGTAAGTAGCCCGCAGCGAACCGTGCCTGACAGGCATTTACTGATTGCTCATTGGCTCTGCAGCATCTGCGGCGATCAGCCGGCTGTTCTCGACCATCAGCCGCTGGTTGACGTTGCGCGCCGGGTTCAAGGTCCTGTGAAAGCGTGTCCTGCTCTACACCTGACACCATGCACATGCCAGTTCAACCAACCCGACATCACGGCAGATGACTTCGCCCTCGACACCGCCGCGCCATCGCGTCGCCCGACCCTCGTGAGACTGCCGGCCTGGCTCGGAGACACCGCCTACGACGCGGACGACGAGTGCGTCGCCATCGGCGAGCGTCATTACGGCGAGCGGTTCCTCCACGACTAGGAGGAGATGCGCGCGTTTCGGGACCTGCGGCCGACGATCTTCTCCGCTGTCCAGCCCCTCCTCGGCCACGAGAGCGCGGACGCACGCGAGGCAGCTCTCGTTGCCGCCATCCCCCTCGCAGAGCACCCCCTTCTCGCCGAGCATCGGGGCGAGCTGGTCGAGCACGCCCGCCGTCTGCTGGCCACCAGCATTGATCGCCCCAACCGAGACGGCGTCCTGGACGCGCTGAAGGCATGGGGCCACGACACCAGCGCTCTGGAGAACACGGCTGACGTTGCAGCCCGCGAACGTCATGCCCGCCTCAGGGCCGAACACGCATCCCGGGGAGGTGAATGGGCAGGTAGATACAGCGAAGACCCTCCGTTCTGACTCAGAGACCCGCAGTGCCCCAGCCATCCGGCTCGCTACCGAATATCTCTACGCCACACCAGCTGAGCCAGAGTCCAGTCGGGTTCGGGCTCAACTTCTGTGGTGACGGCTCGACGATCGGTTCATCGGGACCCCGAACAATGGGAACCAGCAGGGTTCGATGCGTGCACCGGCGCGTACGGCCCGGTGCCACAGAAGTGATGCTGTTGGTGATCTTCAGTCGCCGGCGCGGTTGCGTTCCGAGAGGGCCCGGTTCGCCTGCCGCAGCCTGGTGATCCAGGGGCCAGAACCCGTTCTCACTACAATGCCAGAGGCCCGGTGCAGCCGTCGGAGTGCTCACGCGCAACTTCTGTGGTTCCGGTTCGACGATCGGTTCACGGAGACATGTCGGCTCGGAGATACACGGTCGCACAGCGGACGGAGCAGTGCATTCACTCCAAAGAGGGCATGGCGTCCGACCCTTCACGTCGGGTGGAGCCAGATCAACTTCTTACGCCGTGGAGCCACATTCCGACCGTGCGGTGGAGCCCAAAGAAGTGCTTACCAACAGGATGACAGCAAGGCGCCTGTCCGAGCCTGCCAAGGCCACGCTCGCAAGGTGCGGCGGCGAACTCGGCCTTGTCGAGATCGCACTGGCCGCCGCCGAGGAGCAGGAGACGCTCGCCGCATCCCGGCGCCCACCAAGGGAGGTCGATCCCCCGCACCCTGCGGGACTGCTGGCAGAGGCCCGGCACCAGCCGCCTGCGTGTCGGCGGCGCGTTGGGCTGTTCACCACACCCAACGCCCCAAGAACCTGCTCCCAAGTCTTCGTCGTCGAGCCGAGAGGTCCGGGTGCTCGGCGGCCGCGATGATCCTGGAAGAGACGATGCGCCTTGAGGAATCTCTCATTGTGCTGCGGGGCGGGCGCCGAAATGCGACCGTCGGATGTGCCGAGCTGCTCATCCGGCATAGCCGCACGGCCGAAGCCACCGCCGGATGTCCACCGTTGCCGACTGTGGCCGCAGCAGCTCTCTCAGCAGGCGTCCACCCCCAGCGCAAACGTCAGGGCGAGTGAATTCGCTGAATCGTTCGAATTGCAGTCCTGGATGACCTCACGAGAATGACCAGCGGCCACTGAGACCTCGGCCCGCCCTGAGCGAGACCAAGAGGCGCACGGAGCGGAGCGGTCCTGCCTCGAATCACGGCGAACCTGGACCGCCGCACGGCCAACCTCACTACCGAACAGACGCGTCTCATGCAACGGGCCGTGACCAGGCCCCCGCTCTCGACATCCGCGCCGGCCTGTTCCGTTCCGGCCTCCCAAGCGCCAGCGTTCGCCGCGCGCCGCGCATCTCTGAGCTCACCTGGGCCGAGACGGCCTGGCCCTTCATTCTGGAGAAGGTTTGCGGGCTCCGCCACACCGTGGCACCGCATGGGAACCCAGCTCCATCCTCAGCGGCCTCGCGACTTCCGAGCCTGATGGTCGAAGGGTTCCGCTGCCCAGGCCGGCTTCAGCTTGGTTCGGGGTGAGTTCTTGGCACCAGGCGAGTAGAGACCATGAGTACCAGCAGCACGACATGCCGCGCGCTTCTGAGGAATGGCGAACCAATTCCGCCCAGTCGATCCACGACAGTTGTCCTGTGTCACCGAACCTTGAGCGTGTGTCATCGAAGTTTGATCACGTGGTCAAGCTGCGAGACCGAGCGGCGCGAAGAGCCCGTCATATGAGGGGAGCGGGGGCCGCCGCGCACGGCGTTGCACCCGACGCTGCCCAGTGCTGGGCCAACTTGCTGCCGAGCCGGCGGGCCTCACGGCTGCGGCGGCGCGAGACTACCGTCTTCCGCCTGACAACTGTTCGGCGCCCGCGCCCCGCGAATCGGGGCGAAGGCATGGGGCTCAGGGCATGCTGGTGAGTGGCCAGGGGTTTGGGGCGTTGCGTCGGATCGCCGCGCGTATGTGGACCATGGCCAGGATGGCGCTCATGTGGGTCTTGCCCTCGGTGTACCGGACGTGACCCTTGCAGAACCAGAGGGCGTTCTCGGGATGCCCCTCGTGATCGAGAGGTGGTGCTATCGCACGGAAGTACACGAGCGTGAAAGTCTCGTAGTCCTGGTCCCTGAGTGACGCGTTGCAGATCGCGCAGTACGGGGGCATCACGGCTGGTCAACTCCACTCCGCCGAACGGATCATGATCGCAATCCTACGTTCGTCCTGGTCACCAGCGCCGTCTCGCCCCGCCTCTCGGTCTCGCAGCTCCCAGGTACACGCTTCGGCGCCTGATCCCGCTTCGCCGGGTCTGACCAGGCGTGATCAGACTTCGATGACACAAACTCGCAGCCGGTCATGGCTCGATGGCACACGATCAAGGTTCGGTGACGTCGCAACAGCCCGTTCGTGTTCTCATTCGTTCCGCGTTGCCAGGTGCTGTGCGGGTCCGCGAAGTAGCTCTCGAGGCCGTTGGCGACACGGAGACGAGCGTGTTGTGCGAGTTCAATGCCGCGGTCCCAGGTCAGAGAGCGTCGTAGTTGCTCGGGCAGCGTGGTAATCGTGGCGGCGATCGCGTCTCGGACGGCCTCGGCGCCCAGGCCTGCCAGTGCCGGCCCGTTCTTCGTCCGCGGCTCGATGCCGAAGCCTCCATCCGGGGCAGGTGCAGCAGCATGGTGAACCGGGTCGTGCGCTCGACCAGCGTGCCGATCGCGGACTTGCCGGTGCCGATGATGAGCTCGCCTTCCCAGTGGCCCGGCACTGCCCGGTCCTCGGCCTCGGCCGGCCTTTGGCTGATCATCACCTCGGCGGTGACGTGCCCGTTCGCCCTGCGTCGGGCCCTGGCTCGGGGAACCCGCAGTGCACGTCCGGTCCGCGTACAGCCGACGAGTTCGCGCTTGAGGGCTCCGCGTCCTTGGATGTAGAGCGTCTGGTAGATCGCTTCGTGCGAGATGCGCATGGAGTCATCCTCTGAGAAGTGGGCCCTGAGCCGGCTCGCGATCTCTCCGGGCTCCAGGCCGTAGCCCATCGCCGGTCCTGGCGGTGGGGCTTGTTCCGTCCCCGGCTGCGGTCCAGCGATGCCCGGCGTTCGGGGGTTGTCACCGTCAGGGCCGGGGGAATCGTCCTCGTGCGTCGGGCCGATTTCGAGGCCGTGGGTGGCTGGCCTGGGCACTTCTCCTCTTCCATGAGGGAGTGGATCTTTCGTGGCGGTTGTGGGACCTCGGGCGGGTCGGCTGGTACGCCGGGGACATCGAGGTGCACCATCCGGCGACAATCCCGGCCAGACACAAGCCGTTCTATCGGTTGGTCGCCCGCAACCGCGTCTGGGTGGCGCGCCGTCGTCTGCCGGCCCCGCTCCTTCCCGTGTACCTGACCGCCTGGGTCGTGATCAGCCTCTGGCGCTTTCGGTCCTCGGGGAATCTGGGCGTGTGGTTCAGGGGCTTCGCCGAGGGGCTGCGCGGGGAAGCGGGGGAGCGGCAGGCTCGGGGCGGCGGCCGCGAAGGTGGCTTCCGCGTCGCCCGGGCGTCCCATGGCCAGTTGGATGGAGGCCCTGGAGCCTTGGAACTCGGCGAGGTCCATCCGGTACGCCCAGCGGCCGCGCTGGTGCTGGAGCAGCTGATCTCACTTGGCGCCCGCCGGATCGTGACGGTGGGCACCGCAGCGAGCAGGCAGCGGGAGCTGGGCCGGGGAGCCTGGCGCACTGCGCGACGAGGGCACCTCGCACCACTACCTCCCGCACCGACGAACCGCGGCCGCCGCCCTGGACCTGACCGACCGGCTGGGCGGCTTGCTGCCGAGCGCGGTCCGCGGGGTGGTGTGGACGACGGACGCCCCCTTCCGGCAGACCCGGGCCGAGGTCGCCGCGTACGAGAAGGCGCTGGTGCTGGCGGCGGAGATGGAGGCGGTGGCGCTGTTCACGGTGGCCGAGTACCGGCAGGTCGAGGCCGCCGCCGTCGTGGCGGTCGCGGACTCACTCGTCAAGCCGGGGCCGTGCGAGCACAGGCCGGAGACGGAGAAGGCGCTCCAGTTGGCCCTCGGCGCGGCTGTTCAGGCACTCACGGAGGCATGACGGGCTTTCAGAGCTCCACGCGACAACGCCCCTGTGGTCAGACGGTCAGGAACTCGAGCCGATCGGGGCCCGGCAGGTACCCGGCGTCCAGCCGCGTGAAAAACTCCATCGCCACGATCGCGTCCCGCTCCGGCCCCGGAAGCCGGGCCAGAAGCCCCGGGAGGGACCTCTCCCGCGCCGTCTCGCTGCTGTGAGCCATGATCGCGGCGATCTTGCGGTCCAGGATCGCGGCGATCTTGCGGTCCAGCCAGGGGCGGATGTCCACGGCCGCGTGGGCCATGTCGTTCTGCACCGTGTGGAGGCGTTTTCCGACCGTGGCCAGCAGACCGTCCAGGGCACCGCTTTCCGAGCAGGGGTGTGTGGCGCCGTACACGGCGCTGGGCTGCCAGGGACGATCGGCGTGCGAGTGGAGCCCTGCGATCCCCGCGGTGCGTGCGGCTTCGAGGACGACCTCGTGGGTCCGGACATGGTCGGGGTGACCGGACCCGAACGCGTCGTGGGTCACGATCACCTGCGGCCGCACCGCACGGATATGTGCCACGAGCCGCTCCACCACCTGCTCCCGAGGAACGTCGCAGAGGCGGGGCCGGCCGGGAGCGGAGTCGGGGACGCGGAGGTCGGCGTATCCGAGCATGCGGGGCTTGCCCGCGCCGAGCACGCGCAAGGCGTGCGTGAGCTCGGCGGCGCGCCCGGTGTCGGGAGCCCAGGTGGCGGTGACAACCGCTGTGCGCGCTCCGGCCGCGGCGTGCTGGGCAAGGACTCCGCCCGCCACAAGTGCTTCATCGTCCGGATGTGCGAATACGGCGAGCAAGGACGGTAAGGAGGACGGTTTCATGGGCGGACCTTCCAGTAGAACTGCGGGTGGATGGACGGATGGGCCGTATCGGGCCCACCCGTGAAGGAGCGGGGAGCGGTTGGATAAGAGGCAAGGTGATCACGGGGCTTGTACGTGTGCGGTGATCTCGGACAGGGCAGGCCGGTATCCGTCCGAGGTATCCACGAGCAGGACAGGCACGTCGAGGGAGATCTCGGTGAAGGTCTCCGGGTCATAGGCGCCGCTGGAGATGTCGGTGAGGAGCTGCTCGTCGGCGTGCGCCGCGCGGTGTGGGTCGCGGGCGGCGCGCCCGCTGATCCGTTCGGTGATGGTCTGGGTGGGGGTGTGACAGCGGATGATCCGCAGCTCGGCGATCTTGGTAGGGGTTCCAGGCCGGGCCGCCAGAGGCGGTCTTGGTAGGCGGCCTCGGCGACCACGGTGACCTGGGCTCGGAGCAGCACGCCCAGAGTTCCGAAGAACGTCTCCACAACCTCCTGGTTAAGGGCGTCGGTGTCCGCAGGAAGAGGGCCGATGATCGCCGTCATCCCCTGCTTGATTTCATCGCGCAGGATGGCGGGGCATGTCAGTTCGGCCGCGAGCGCCCATGCGAGGGTGGACTTCCCGGGCCTGCTGCCTGCGCGGTGACGTAGGCGTAGCCGGGCACTCCATCCCGGCCGACGCCGAAATGCGGCAGGCCAGGCTGTACCAAACCTGCCGGAGCTGGCAGTTCGGATGGTGGCTCCGACAGCACAGGAACACCCAGACGCGCCCCCAACTCCACATCAATCGAAGCAATCCAAGGCAACCAGCCCGGGGCAGCTCGCCTCTGAGTAGCCCGAATCGGTAGATCAAGCCACTTGCTTGATTTAGCCCTTGCGCGCCAACCTGGCGGACCGTAAATTTTTATGGCCGCCGGGTTCTGCCTGGCCGCCAGCTTTTGCTCGGCAGTAAGAGAACCACGGAGCAAGGAATGAGCCGGCACAAAATGTGCCGCTGACTCGCAGACGCGGGCCAGCGGGCATTCATCGCTTGGTCGCACCTCCACAGCGAGGGGCACCGCCCAGGGAGACCTATGCCCTCGGCCGGATACCAAGTGAGCCCGCTCGCGCTTCGAGGAGATCTCACCTTGTTTGACCGCCTTGCTGACGTACTCACCCAGGCCAAGACGCTCCGGCTCGTCATCGACTTCTTCACCGTCGTCGTCCGCATCATCCCTGCCCTGCTCGTGGTGATCGCGCTCGTCCCCTCCTTCGCCTCCTTCGGCTTCCTCTCCCCCGGCCCTCGGCGCTCCCTGCTGGAGATCGTGGACCGCCTCAGGAAGTGGACCCTGGCCCAGCACTAGCGCCCGACCCCCGGGCCGGGCACCCTCCCGGCCCGGGGGCGCGCATCTCCCCGGCCCTGCACAGGCATCGCCCCACTACAGGATCATGGAGGGGTGGCGCGGGGCCCAGCAAGACCCTCATGGGCGGCCGACCCGCCCGGGCGCAGCGTGCAGTTGATCACGCAACGCCGAGCCCACGCGATCGACTTGAAGCTCGCCGGCATCGACTGGCAGGGCCCTGACGATCGGCCGGAAGCTCGCCGCCACCCGTCGATCAACAGCGACGTGTCGTCTACCCGCAGGGGTACGGGATTGAGGCATACCGCAAGGGACTTGAGCCCCACCGTTACCGTCTTCATTGGCTCCACAATGGGGCCTCCGGGCTTCGGGTCCGGCATGACTTCCCCCCTCGTTGCGGTTGATGATCCGGGGGGGTGTCACCGGGCCCGGAGCCATCGACGGACCGCTGATGAGGGGCTTGAGCACCGGCTTCACCCGAGCCGGAAGAGCTCTCCGTAACGTGGGTGTGGCAGTTCGGTGCCGAGGCAAGGCCGGACGAAGGCGTGAGCGGTGCACGTGATCGACACCGGCGACACCGGCGACATCGACGTCTCCCTCGGCCTGGACGTCGGCAAGGGCGAACACCACGCCACCCCCGTCACCCCGGCCGGCAAGAAAGCCTTCGACAAGCGGTTACCCAACACCGAACCCAAGCTCCGCGGGCTGTTCGCCAAGCTGCAGGCCAAGCACGGAACGGCGCTGGTCGTCGTCGACCAGCCGGCCTCGATCGGCGCCCTGCCGCTGGCGGTCGCGAGGGGCATGGGCTGCCCGGTCGCCTACCTGCCAGGGCTGACGATGCGACAGATCGCCGACCTCTACCCCGGGGAGGCCAAGACGGACGCGAAGGACGTCTTCATCATCGCGGACGCGGCCCGGGCGATGCCTCACACCCTGCGGGCGATCGACGGCAAGGACGAGACGATCGCCGAGCTGGAGATGATCGTCGGGTTCGACGACGACCTGGCCGGCGAGGCCACCCGGGTCGCGAACCGGCTGCACGGCCTGCTGACCCAGATCCATCCGTCGCTGGAGCGCGTGCTGGAGCCGCGGTTGCAACATTCGGCGGTGCCGGCCTTGCTGGAGCGGTTCGGGTCACCGGCCCAGATCCGCAAAGCCGGCCGGCGGCGGCTGGTCACGCTGTTACGGCCGAAGGCTCCGAGGATGGCCGAGCGGCTGGTCGAGGAGATCTTCACCGCGCTGGACGAGCAGACCGTGACCGTTCCGGGCACCCAGGCGGCCGCGCTGATCGTCGCGAGCCTGGCCGGTTCCCGACGGCTGTCCTTGACCAGCGCAAACTCCTGGCCGGGCGGATCGAGGAACTCCTGGAGTCCCACCCACTTTCGAAGGTCCTGACGTCCATGCCGGGAATCGGCGTCAGGACCGGAGCCCGCATCCTGATCGAGGTCGGCGACGGCAGCACCTTCCCGATCGCCGGCCACCTCGCCGCCTACGCCGGACTCGCACCCGCGACCCGCAGCTCAGGTTCCTCGATCCGATGCGAACAGCCCTCCCGGAGAGGAATCAAGCAGCTCAAACGGGCCTTCTTCCTCTCCGCGTTCGCAGCCCTGGGCGACCCGGCCTCCCGGACCTACTACGACAAGAAGATCAGCCAGGGCAAGCACCACACGCAGGCCCTGCTCTGCCTCGCCCGACGACGGGCCGACGTCCTCTTCGCGATGCTCCGCGACGGAACCTTCTACGAACCTCGACCCGCCAAGTCAGGCTGAATCGCCGAGAGCCCGCCGTGCTTCAGCCCACAGCCGCTCGAACTCCTCCGCGGTGATCTCGGTCGCCCGCGGCTGGTCCTGCCAGCCGTCCATGGGACCTTCGGCGAGAACGCCGTACTGCCGTTCATAGCGGAACATCGCCGCGAGATCGGCATGATCACGCAAGTGCAGCACCTCTTCCAAGGAGGCCGCCGTCACCGGACGCGAGTCCTGCCCCCGGACCTCAACCTGCCGCGCGGCCCAGCCCTCGTCATCGGCCTCGAAATACAGCCACAGATCTTCGTCCTCGTAGTAGGTGCGGAACCAGGTCGTCATGCCGCCATCCTGACCCACGACCTTGACCAAAGAGATAGGGGCACCCCCCGGGAGCAGGGCGAACCAATCACTACCGGCTGACCTCCCTCCAGTGCCACCAGCCCACGCTGCACAAGTCGTCGCTCCTGGAGCCTCCACGGACTATCGTGGCGAGGGTCGACCGCAGGAGGAGACGTGACAACCGCCCCCGGGCGCCCTCACGGGGTGCCCCCGATGCCCGAGCGCAGCATTCCCGCTATTCGTGCCGCGATCGCCGCGCACGCCCCTGACCTCTTGGACGATTTCGAGGCGAACTGGCGGGCGAAGATCGGCGACACCTATGACATCGGCGCGGCTCCGGCCTTCCTGGCCCGGTGGTGGGGCGAGTACGCACTGGCCCGCGACCCGGACCTGGACCGGCACGTGCGGGACCTGGAAGAGCGGGCCGCCCAGTCGGCAGATCCGGACAAGGCCAAGGCCTTCCTGGAAGAAGCAGCACAGATCCACAACCGAGTGAGTCGGCTCGGGCCCGGCGAGTGACCGACGAGCTCACCGGCCCGCCATGGGCCACCGACTGGACCAAGAGCGCCTCCGAATACCGCGACAGTCTCCCCGCAACCGTCAGGGAGCAGATCATCGACGCGGTCACCGAGCTGAAGTGCTCCCGTCACCCCTACCGTGACGATCACGTCGACACGGCGAAGGTCAGCATCGAACCCGTCCGCTCCACCCAACCCCGCGGGGCGCACCTCCTCTACTTCGACAACGGGCGCGGATGGCTCAGGTACGTCTTCACTCCACGCACAGCCGATCCCCAGATCGTCGTCGAGACCCTCTTCTGGCAGTAGACCCGCCGGCACCCGCGGCAGCGCAGTCGCCCGCCGACCGCGTCAAACCGGTCGGCGGCGCCCCCTGACACGAGCCCGAGAGATCGCAGCTGCTCCCCCGTCGCTCGCGGATGCCGTGCGTTGCAGCGCGAGTACCGCACGCGTCAGGGCCGGCCCTCACCGGAGGGCCGGCCCTGTCCCCATTGAGGCAGCCGGCCATGCCGGACACGCTCCGTAGAACAAGCTCTGGCGGACCCCAGCCCGCGAAGGGCGCGGAACGTGCGACGGGGCTGCGCGGTGCTCTGGCGGGTCTGCGCGGGTTGCTCAGGCGAGAGCAATCTGGTGTCGTGCGCGGGCGATCAGCCGGTGGGCCTGTGCTCCGTGGACGGCCGCCGCGTTCAGGACGTCCCACACCCGGCCGTACAGGGCAAGGTCGTCCGGCAAGTCGAAGGACAACTCGGTGTTGATGGTCTCGACGATGACGCGCTCCTCGTCGAAGATCCAGAACCCGTGCTTCGGGGTGAGCTCCAAGGGTGCGCCGAGGGGGACGATGCCGAGCTCCACGGTGCTCATGCCGATCAGGCCGACGAGCCGGTCGAGTTGACCGGCCATGACCTCGCGGGGGCACACGAGCGCGTGGAGGGCTCCCTCCCACACCAGGACTCGGAACAGCTTGCCCGCCTCGTACAGCACTTCCTGGCGGCGCATGCGGGCGGCGACGGCAGCATCCGTGTCACGCGGGGACCGCATCAACACGGCGTTTCTCTCGAACAGGTGGCCGGCGTAACCGGGTGTCTGGAACAGACCCGGGATCACGGTCGCCTCGTACCCGCGCATGGTGGCGGTCCGCTGGTACTCGACGACGTACCTGTCCTGGACCGGCCGGTGCCCGGCGGCGAGCTGGCGACGCCAGGACCGCTGCTGCGACTCCAGCCCTCTCAGCCGGCTGGCGAGGTCGGCCGCCTGCTCCGGTACTCCGGCGGCGGAAGCCCAGGCGGCGACGTCGTCCGCGGTCGCGGTCTGCTTGCCGTTCTCCAGCCGGGACACCTTCGAGCGCTGCCAGCCGATCCGGGCGGCGAAGTCCTTCCCGTTCACGCCGGCCTCGACACGCAGCTCCCGCAGGCGCGCGCCGAGGGCCACCCTGGCGCTCTGGAAGTCCGTACTCACGCCGATGAACGTACCCGCGTCCACACCTCGGTTGAAGGGGACGCGAGGGGCCAGGCGCGGTCACGGGCCCGGCAGGCGGCGAGGACGTCGGCGGGGTCGTCGATGACCTCGACGCCGGTCGTGACGTCCTGCTCGTCAATGTAAAAACGGACCAGCGTTCGGGAGTCGAACAACCAGAAGTCGTAGTCGGGAAGTTCCAGGTGCGCGGCTTCCGTGCGGGCAAGTACGCGGATGTCCTCCCCGGAAGCAGACGCGTTCGCCGCGGCGGAGGCCATGAGGAAACGCTGGCCGTCGGTGGGCGGCTCGTCGATGATCCGCACGCGGGAGAACCGGCCGCCCTGCGCGGCCTTCTCGCGCACGTTGACGTGCCAGGCGTTGTTGAGCTCCGGCGCCGGGTCGATACCGCGCACGAACGCCTGGAAGCGCGCGCCGGCCCGGTCGGTGGCGTACCCGCGGCGGGTCTCCAGACGGAACGCGGTGTGCTGGAACTCGCCGAACAGGTGGGTGATGTCCTCGAAGGGGACCAGCGCGGGCACGGTCACTCCTTGGGGGCGAAGCGGGTCAGCAGGTCGCGCGGGACGACGACAAACGTCTCGTGCTCGCCGATGTCCCGCAGCTGGGCGAGGTGCTCCGGGTCGGTGAGGACGTCGCCCTGGACGACGATGTCACCGGTCTCAACGACCTCGTAGAGGGTGGGACAGTTGCCGTACTCGGACGTGGTGCCGATGAACCTCAGCGTCATGGAAATCTCCGTTCTGGCTGATCGGACGCCCAGGATCGCGGGCACCGCCCGACGACGGGGGCCGATTGCGCAAGATTGCGCGTACGACCGGCGAGCGGACGCGTTGCGCGCCCGAGTGCTCCCAGCCGAAAGCCGACCCCGCGGGTGCGATCTCTCGATTTCGTGTCAGTGCGCCATCTACACGAATACCGCCCAGGGACGGTGGACAAAAGGGGTTACAGCATGCGCTGCTCCCTTTCGCCGACACGGCCATGGATGATGTGAGTATCACGTGGGCCCTCCTGCGCGACGGTTGGCTTGCTGTTGCTCACGGCACGTCTATGGGCTCGTAGAGCACGTCGGTTCTGAGAATTGTTTTCGTGCCCTCAAGAATCGGGGCCGAGTCGTGAAGCGTCCGATGCCAGAAAAGGAGCGCATCGCCCGGTTCGGGGCGGTGGGTGCTCAATATTTCCTCAGGTTTTGCGGGCCGGGGCCAGTCCGAGAAGTCGCGTTGCACAAAGGGAAGCTCGTTCTGCTTGTCGGCGATGAACCGCGTTTCTCCGCCCACTGCCTCATACGACAGGTAGACGACGACCGTCAGGAGAGTTCGCCTTCCGTCAGGGGCAAAATAGGGCGAATCGTAGTGCGGGACAAGAAGTCCTCCGTGTTCGTACGTGATGAAGCGCATACGTGGGTTGACGGCGGCCGGCTTCCAGGGTCTTCCGTCTGAATCCGCCGGATCATCAGATCCCACTTCAGACGACAGAAACGTCCGCAGCCTGCGGTAGAACTCTGCCGCCAAAGCCGTGGAGTCAGCCGTGGCACGGAGATGGGCGACCGGATCTCCCTCTGTATAGTTGGCGGCAACGCCGTCTCGACCCACCGGCACGAAGCGCTTGGCAGCCAGTTCGGCCGCGAATACTTCCACTTCAGCCGGAGTGAGGAAGTGGCTGATCACCCTGGCATCGACGTTTGGGAGCTCCGACTCGATCGGGGCCCATGAGTCATCGGCAGATATTCGGTTCAACGTTTCTTCGGAGAGCTCAAAGGGATTTACCGGCATTTCGAACATGCTCACTTCTCCGTCCTGAGGCCATCGTCGATACCACCGCGGCCGTGGACCCAAGCGCCCGGAAGAGTGGCGGGCAGCACATTGAGGCGAATGGCGGGACTGCCGGCCACCCACTTGTGCGCGTTGAATCCGTGGAGGGACTCGCGGCTCGTGCAGTCGATGCCTGCAGGGAGCGGGGACCGCTGGCCTATTATCGTCATGATGACGATAATAGGCCGAGGTGAACCCACGAAGCAAGCGGGACGTACCCAATGGGGCGGAAGGGGCCCGGAGGCGGGGCGGGGACGGCTCATGGGACTACCTATGCGCGGTAGACCGGCGAGCTGGACAACGGCCTGGCCTCCGGTATCGCCGACCGGCAACACCCAACGAGCGTTCTATCCTGGCCACCTCGCATTTCGCGGCGGGACAGGGGAGCAGCATGGCCAACGGGCGGATCCGCACCGAGTGGGTGGAGACGGTGTCTCAGGACGGCATGCACCGCATGCAGACGCGCTTGGAGGTGCGGGTTCCTACGTCTGCGGGTCGCAAGTTCGTCACCTGCGCGCTGATCCGGAGGACGTACGTGGTGAGGGACGGTGTTGCCTGTCGGGACTTGTCCTACGAACTCGGCCGCGACCTGGGCAGTGGGGGCAACTGCGACTTCGAGATCCTCTCCGCGACGGGGTGTCCTCCGATCAGGAAGTTCTTCGGGAGCGACGGCGTGCCGGCCGAGCTGCCGCACGACGCTCACTTCGATGCGCATCAGGGGCTTGACGATGGCGAATACACCGTCCGGATCGCGACGGGAATGACGACCCGCTGGACGAGTGGGACGGGACAGGCCATCGAGCTCCCTGTCCCGGGCCACCAGCTCGCATTCGCCGTGGTGGGATCCGCACCGCAGGAGGTACGCGCGGGGACCGCCGCCCCGTGGGCCGCGCGGCCCTCCATGGAGATACCTGTGGTCGATTGGCGCAACCAGTCCACAGCGGAGGCGGCATGGGAGGCCTACCTGCTCGGGAACAGAATCCATCGGGATGCCCACGGGATCTTCTCCCCACAACACCTGATGAGGCGTCAGCGCGATACCGCTCTGGAGATTCTCCGGAGCAAGGGCTACGACGTCCCGTGGACCCCGCAACCCGCCATGACGCCGCACACCTGGCTGGGCGACTGGGGAGGAGCATGGATGCCAGCCGACGTGCTCGCGGCCCTTCACACCGTGCCGGACGACACCGCACAACTCGCATGGCATCAGGGAGCAGAGGAAGCCCTGGACATCGCATGGGATATGCACCACCTTTGGACCACCGACGTGTTCTGACCGGGGCCGCGCTCCCTCCACGACCACCGCGGCGGACACGGCAGGCCCCGAGGGGCATTGCCGGGCCGGGGATGATGGGCGGGCGCCTCACACCATGCCCCTCGCCGTCCACCCCGCCGACCTGGAGCGCCCCGACGCCCTCCTGCAAGGCCACCGGAACGCCGGGGATCGGCGGCTGGCCAGGAGGCCGTACGGGAAGAACGGCCCGGCTTCGGGGCGCACCACGGCGATACCCAGACCGGATCTGCGCCGGGGGCGACACGCACACCGGGAGCCCAGGCTGCACCGGCCCATACGCGCCCCCGCGCCGGCTCCGGAGCTGCAGGCCGAGCCCGTCCCCACTACTGAGATTGCAGGCGTGATGTCGTCAGTGTGAGACCGGTCCCGGTGAGGCATCCGTCGATGATGTGGCTGCGGTATTGGGTTTGGCGGAGGCCGTGCCGTAGCCGGCGGATGAGGTCGTCGGGGTCGGTGAAGTCGGTGTTGGCCTGGGTGGTCCGGCGGAGTACTGACCAGATGCCTTCGACGGGGTTGAGGTCGGGTGCGTAAGGCGGCAGGTGGTAGGCGGTGATCCAGTCCTGTGCGTCGATGAAGGCCCGCATGCCGCGGTCTTGGTGGACGTTCAGGTTGTCCCATATGAGGACGATGGGTCCGTCGAGCTGCTGGTGGGCGGCGATGAGGAGTCGCGGTACTCGGTCCAGGCGAAGCTCGCCGGGCCGGTAGCAACACAGGGCCGCCACGGAGAAACGGCGCTGGGAACGGCCCCGGACCCGGATGACTGGGGTGGATCCGCGTCTGCCCCACGTGCGGGAGGTCGGCGGCGTCATCGAGAATCCCGCCTCGTCTTCGAACAGGACCGCCTCCACCGCTGAACCGACCGAGCGCTGACCCGTAACTCCTTCGCGATCTCCGTACTGCCTCGTCCGTCAGCGAACATGGCGACCGCTTCCATCCGGACCCCCTCGCGGAACGCTTGCCTCTCCGCGGTCAGACCCCCACCCTGCGGATACCTCATACCTCCGGCATACCGCGACGATCACCAACCGTCAGCCCCCACGACAAGACGACTTCAGGGTCAGTAACCGATGGTTTCAGAATGAGGTTCGGAGTCGGCGTAAGCAGATGTCCCTGCCCGCGTGGGTGCCAGCGGTGCAGGACAGCGTGGCCTCCGTGGGAGCGGGCTCACGGACACAGCAACTCCGCAGTACCGCAACGGCCGAGTTCAAGCTCCGCAGAGGGGGCGGGCGCTTGTCCGCCGGCTGGCACCGCAGCCGTAACAGCACCGTCCTCGCGCCGGACCCGGCGGTTGTGGGGCGGATGCCTTCCTTGGCAGCCTCGTCGAGGAAGGCGTGCGCCACGGCGCCGGCCCGCCAACCAACCGGCGGCCCGGCGTGAGCCACCAGTACTGGACGCGGAACCGGCCTGCCTATCCCTCATCGCCCCCTTGGTCGTTGGCTTGGTTGGCGCGGTCGATCTCGGCCATGTGCTCCTCCGCCCAGGTCCGAAGCCCCGCAAGCGCGGCTTCCAGGGACAGCCCGAGTCTGGTGAGTCGGTAGAAGACCCGAGGCGGCACGGTCGGTTCGACCCGGCGCGACACCAGCCCGTCGCGGGTCAGGCTTCGCAGCGTCACGGACAGCATCTTCTGCGAGACGCCGGGCATCCGGCGTCTGAGCTCCGCGAAGCGCACCTCGTCCGGTGCGGCATCGGCGAGCGTCTTGACGGCCATGGACGTCCACTTCGTACCGATGCGGTCCAGCAACTGCCGCGTCGGGCAGTGGGGATCGAACAGATCACCGCGTACCCCGCGACCGGCGGCCCGGGCTCCCGGGGTGGTCACCTGTGGCTCACCACCTTCCCTGAAAGTGCCGTCTAGGCAGCCGTCAGACAGTTACCTATCGTTTGTTGGTAACCAATGGTAACCAGCCGGAGGAGCCGTCATGCCCGCCACCACCGCACACCAACTGCGCCGCATCACGACGAACGGCGTCCAACTCAACGTCGCAATCGCCGGGGACGGACCTGCTGTTCTCCTGCTGCACGGCTTCCCGCACACCTGGCAAGTCTGGAGCGGCATCATGGGGCAACTGGCCAGGCAGTACCGGGTCATCGCCCCGGACCTGCGAGGCTTTGGTGCCAGCGCACGTGCCGTCGAGGGATACGACGCAGGCACCCTCGCCGCCGACGCCGAAGGGCTGCTCGACGCACTCGACGAGCCCTCGGCAGCGGTGGTCGGCATCGACGCGGGCACCGCCCCCGCCGTCCTGCTCGCGCTGCGCCGCCCCGGCCTCGTCCGGCGCCTGGTCGTGATGGAAGCACTGCTCGGCCGCCTGCCCGGAGCAGAACACATCGTCGCGGACGGCGCCCCGTGGTGGTTCGGCTTCCACGCCGTCCCCGGCCTCGCCGAGACCGTCCTGGCCCGCAACGAAGCCCCGTACATCGACTTCTTCCTCGACTCGGGGACGCTCGGGCGAGGAGTACCCGACGACATCCGCGCGGCCTTCGTCCACGCGTACACCGGAAGCGAGGCCCTTCGCTGCGCGTTCTCCTATTACCGGGCCCTGCCCACCAGCGCACAGCAGCTCCAGGACGCCGCCGCGACGGCTCGGCTGACCATGCCCACCATGGCCGTCGGCTCTCACCCCGTCGGCACCGGACTCGAACGCCAACTCCGCCCCATAGCCGATGACCTGGTCGGACACCACCTCCAGGACTGCGGCCACATCATCCCCCTCGACCGCCCCGACGCACTGTTCACGCTCCTTGCTCCCTTCCTCGCCGCCGATCCGCCGAAGCGAGCCGACGCGGAGCCGAAGGATCACGGCCGGCGGTTCGGGCATTCGTCCCCGCGGTGAGTTGTCCACGATCCCCGGATCAGGCCTCGCACGCGATGACTGTCGGCTCAGCGTTCCGGAAGCTCCCTCGCACGCTCACGGACCCGCAGCACGTCAACCCGCTGGTGCCACAGGCCGGCCTCCTCTGGTCTGCCGAGCCTCTCCAGAACGCCGGCCAGCAGGCCGGCGGCCACCGAAGAGCCGGCTCGACTGCGGCAGGACCGGCGACCAGGGCATAGGCGCGGGCGAGCTGCTCCAGTGCCGCGGCCACCTGCCCGGGGAACGTGTCCGCGACGTGCTGAGCCTCGGCTCCGATGGCCTGGACCAGGATGTCCCGGCTGTCGGCGACAGCGGGCTGCTCGGTGACCATGACCTGCGAGGGTCTCAGACATGCGCGCGTCCCCTTTCACGGGCCTAGCGGCGCAGCACGGAGCATCAGTGATCACAGACTCCCAGCACAACGGCCAGGAACCACCACAGTGGCGCGAAGCACCCCGTACCCCCCACCCTTCGTGCGATCTGCGCCACATCGGGTGTCCGCCCGAGCGCGGGGGTTCTGGCCCTGCCGAGCCGGCAGCGGCTTGGCAGGGAAGAGATCCTCCGCGTCACGGGGCCGTCAGAGCTCGGGCGGACGCGCGGGCGTCAGGCCTTGCCGGCTGCCGGATTCCCGGCGTCCTCGGGCCAGTCGCAGACCTTCAAGTCCGGGTTGAAGTGGAGCGGTTCCGGACACTGCTTCGAATGCGCCACGCCCCACGAGCAGTGGTAGAAGCGAGTCGGGTCATCCGGGTCCGCAATGAGGTCGCCGTGAGCGTAGCCGTCACAGGACGACCCGTCAGAAAGATCAGCAGTAGTGGTGGGGGGCTGTGCCGACGCCGCGTACGCGGGAACACACAGCACACCGACAGCGAGGACGGCGGCAGCCGCCATCCGGGAAACCTTGATCATCATCAATCCTCGACTCGGAGCGCAAGAAGCACGCCCAGCACCCCCTCCACGCACAGCGGAGACGTGCCGGACGCTCGCCTCAACAACGTTCCCAAGCCCTCCTGGTGACGCCCCACGGCCAGAAAGCCGCAGCAGGCGGTGGGCGGCCAGGACGGCTCGACGTACTTCCGGCCCCACACCGGGCGGGCGTGCTCGCAGGCCCTGATGTCAGCTCAGCCGCCCTGCCCCTTACCCCCGTTGTCGGAGATCGTTTCGCCGGTATGAACAAGTAGCTGAAGGGCGCCCGTCGACGGCGTCTGCTCAATGTTGCAGTAGCCGTCGCGGCCGTCGCCGGCACGGGCGCGTTCACCACCCCCGCGGCCCCAGCGCCGCCTCGCAGACAGTGACGTTCGACCAGCCCGGGGCGCGCAACTGAACGGTCCCCGCAGGCGTCCATTTCTCGGTGCAGCCGGCTCCTTCCGCGACCTGGGCGCAGGCTGCGACTTCCGCGAGGAGGGCCGTCAGGAGGCGGCTGGTTTTGTCTTGGCCGCCTCCCGCGGCGAGTACGGCTTGCCGCGCGCGGGGCGGTACCGGGCGCGGGGCAGGAATATGCGGGCCCGGGAGGTGCCCGGTCCTCTGAAGTTCTTGGGCCAACCAACCAAGTAGCGACTGAAGCTCCCTATATATGACGCACACGCGCACACAGGAATGTCGTCATATACCTGAAGTTGAGTCACTTCAGTCGCTACATCCGGGAGTGATTAGCTTCTGACCTGCGGTTTCTTGAAGCGACTCAAGCAAGCGACTGAACTGCGCCCCGGTCGCTGCTCCTGTTCCGTAGCGGCCAGCGGCTGCGGTGGTCAGCACAATCAGCGGGTCGGAATCCTGGGGGGGGCAGCTGGGGCGCCCCGAGTCCCGAGTGAGTGAGGGTCCCCTCCATGACCTGGTCACCGTCGACATCGAGGACCGCAAGCGGGTCGTCCTTCTGGTCCTTGCCGCTGGGGGAATCGATCCGAGGACCGTCGCAATCCACACCCGCGGCAGCGCCCGCGCGCTGATCGGGGCAGTCAGCCGGCTGCGCAGCGCCAGCGTCAGCTTCTGTTCGGCCTTCTCCCCCGCGGCGATGACGCCTTGCTTCTCCGCGCGGACCTTCGCGTCCGCAGCCAGGGGGAGCCCGTGTCCCGAGGCCCCGGACCGGATGAGAGATCAATGATGCGCAGACTTTTCATGTCGCTGGGTGTCCTGGCTGGCACGCTGGCGTTCGGGGTAGCGGTGCCCGCCTCTGCCCAGGCTGCCAGCGGAAGGCTTTCTCTGAAATTCCAGGAGTTCCGGAACCCCGTCCGGGTGCGTGCAGATCCCGAAGGACCTCAGCGACTCCGGCTGGATCCTTAACCTCACGAACGCTGAACTGATCGTGTTCAAGGGGACGGACTGCACCGGCGACGTCGTGAACCAAATCCGCCGCGGCCATGAGCATGACGACCCCTAGGGGAACAGCGTTCTGCTTCTTGATTGACCGGCAGTCCTATCGACCGTCGGCTGGGGACCTCTTGGGTGTCCTCGTCTCGGTGAGGTGCAACCCCGGGCGGAGGCCCAGGGCTGCACCAGGACAGCCCGCCTGTGCCATAAGCTCAGACCCGTCTGCTGATTGGGAGTCAGCCCGCGCTCGGACGACAGCTCCCCGGCAAACAGCACCGACGGGGGAGTTCAACCGGCCACCGCCGACCCGCCTGGCGGTCAGAAGCCGATGGCTTCGCGGAGCAGCAGGACGGTGCCGCGCCCGGGCTGGTGTTCCGCGTAGAGGATGAGAAGCCGGTTGACGGCGCTGGGACGCCCGTAGGCTTCCTGGGCGCGGGCGCTCTCCAGCGGAAGGCAGTGGTCTTCGACACGCCGCAGCGCGGTGCTCAAGTCGGGCACCACCTTCTGCGCCCCGACGACCCAGATCGCGCGGGCGGCGCCGCCGGCATTGCCGGGCAGCTGGCTTCCACTGCCCGAAGCGATCACGAGGGAGCCGGTTTCGGTGACCGCGTGGACGCTTCTCACGATGACATCGGGGCCGGCGGTCAGCTGCCGTATCTCGTCCATCTGCGTGGCGCGGTCCATGGCCAGGACGCGGGGCCTGATGGCGTCGTATCGCCCGCCGGCGTTGATGTCCTCGGCGATGCCGGACAGGCGGAGGGTCTCGCTGGCCCCGGTGAACACACTGGCGCCGTCGGGTATCAACTCATTGATACCGGTACGCGCGGTGGCGACGTCGTCGAGGATCTCCACGCTGAAGCCGTGGGCGATCAGCGCAGCGGCCGTCCGCTCCAGACGCTGCGCGGGCGCCGGGGCGGCGAACAGCGTTGCCGACATTGAGGTCGTCATGATGAGCTCCCTGTCCGTTGGGGTGATGTGTTCGTCTCAGCAGCTCGACAACACAGCCACGCGGAATGTGAGGCCGGGCGCCGCCTCACATTCCGGTGCGCCGCATTGTCGAACCGGTAAGGGCAGAGCAGATGCGACGAAGGGAGCCGTCGGCACCATGAGCACCCGATCCGAGCCAGGACACGGCGGGCCCGATCCGGGCCTGGACGCGATCATGAGCGAGCGGCGCCAACTGATCAATCTCGCCTACCGACTCCTGGGTTCCCTCGCCGAGGCCGAGGACGCCGTCCAGGAGACCTACGCCCGCTGGTACGCCATGTCCCCGCAGCAGCAGGACGCCATCGAGAAACCCGGCGCCTGGCTGACGACAGTCGCGGCCCGCATCTGCCTCAACCTGCTCGGCTCGGCACGGGCCCGGCGAGAGACCTACGTGGGCGAATGGATCCCCGAGCCGCTGCCCGAGCATTCGGAGTGGAGCAGTGGGCGGGCGGACGGTGCGACGGTCGATCCGGCCGACCGCGGCCGCCGGGCGAGGGCCGGGTAGACGGACGAGCGGAGATGGCGCGGCGAGTGTCCGAAGATGGCCAGCTCAGGGGTTTGCCGTTCGGTCGCCTCGGTGATGCCCGAGCCGACGTGATGGGCGCGCGGGACGGCCTGCTGATCACGTACCCGAAGTTCCGGTGGCGGGGAGGTCGGTCGCACTGGTTTGCGCCTCATCGTGTGGCAATCGCCCTTCCCCTGGGTGATCACATCTGGTGCGGGGTACCACCCAGCATGATCACTGTTGGGGTCGAAGAGGAGTATTTGTTGGTCGACCCGGAGACACTCCTTCCTATCCCGCTCGTGCAGCAGGTGCGTGCCACGGCCCGCCTGGCACCCATCGCGGAAGAGCAAGAGGTCCAGGACGAGCTGCTGCAGGCTCAGATCGAAGTCGCCACCCCTGTGTGCACGGACCTCGTGGAGGTGGGAGGCCATCTCCTGCGGTTGCGCCAGGCGGTTGCCGCCGCCGCGCAGGCGAACGGCTGCCGCATCGCCATCTCTGCCACCGCGCCGGTCAGGACCGCCTCGCCCGTACCCATCACCCGCACGGCAAGGTACGTGAAGATGCAGCAAGAGGCCCGATTGCTTGTCGATGAGCAGCTGATCTGCGGGATGCACGTCCATGTGGGGATGCCCGATCGTGAGACCGGGGTGGCCGTTCTGAACCGGCTGCGGGTCTGGCTTCCGACGTTGTTGGCGATGTCCGCGAACGGGCCCCTGTGGGACGGGCGGGACACCGGGTTCGCCAGTTGGCGCACGATCATTTTCGGCCGTTGGCCGGTCAGCGGCCCGCCACCGCACTTCGCGGGGCTCGCGGACTACGAGGCGCGAGCCGATGCGCTGGTGGAACCGGGGGTGATCGCGGACCGGGGGCAGCTGTACTGGCACGCCCGGCTGTCCGAACGCTATCCGACGGTTGAGGTGCGCTGCTGTGACGTGCAGCTGGAGGCGGATGACGCGGTGATGCTCGCCGGTGTCGTGCGCGGGCTCGCCGCCACCGCGGTCGCCGAGGAGAAGGCCGGAGTCGCTCTCGCGCCGTGTCGACCGGAGCTCCTACAGGCCGCGACGTGGCACGCGGCCAGACACGGACTGGGCAGCACGCTGGTGGACCCGACGGGCCGTCTACGGAGCAGCGGGGACGTGCTGTGCGCGCTCCTTGGGTACATCGGCCCCGCCCTCGAAGAGCACGGTGATCACCGCGAGGTGACCTCGCTCGTCCACCGGCTGCTCCAGCGGGGAACGTCGGCCGACCGTCAGCGCCGCGCCCTGGCCGAAGCCGGCCTGCCGGCGGTCCGTGACCTGATCACCGCAGGAGCCGGCAGTCTGCCGGATTGAGGATCAAGGCGCGTTGGACCTGCTCGGTGTAGTGCGGCGCCGGACGGTTCCGGTGGGCACGCAAGGCCGACCGGCTTGGTTACGGGGCGCCGTTCCCTGTCGTGGCGAGTGGCGCACGCCAGGGTGCCGTCCGATCGGCGCCGCATGGCAGTGCGCGGCGAAGCACGAGAAGATGAGGTGGGCCGGAGTAAGAGCCACCCGATCAGCGGGCAGGGCCTCGCCCAGAGCACGGCGAAAGCGCCCCTCCGTTCTCAGCACGCTCGCCCGGCAGGGCGGCGGAGGGCGGCGGCGGCGAGATGACCGGCGGGCTCATTGCAGACTCCGAAGGTCCCGGGGCGTTCAGGTGAGGAAAACAGGTGATCATTCATGTGCCGGTGGCTCGCTTACTCGGGAACACCCCAACTGCTCGACACCATCCTCTACAAGCCGGCACACTCGCTGATCGATCAGAGCCTGCACTCCAAGCTGGGTGTCGAGACGACGAACGGTGACGGTTTCGGCGTCGGATGGTACCCGGAGGGCAGCGACGGCACCCCCGCGCTCATGCGGGACGTCGGCCCCGCCTGGAACAACCGCAACCTGCGAGAGCTCGCGGACCACGTCACTTCCCCGTTGTTCTTCGCCCACATCCGGGCGTCGACGGGTACGGCGGTGCAGCAGACGAACTGTCACCCGTTCCGGCACGGCCGCTGGATGTGGATGCACAACGGCTCCGTCGCCGGCTTCCACGCCATGCGGCGGGACCTCACCCTGCTCGTCGACCCCGTGCTGTACTCCGAGATCGAGGGGACGACGGACTCGGAGACCATGTTCTATCTGGCACTCACCTTCGGCCTCGAGCAGGACCCGCCGGGCGCCGTCGCCAAGATGGTGGGGCTGGTGGAACGCGTCGGCCGCGAACACGGCGTGGAGTACCCCATGCAGATGACGGTCGCCGTCAGTGACGGGACGACCGTATGGGCCTTTCGCTACTCCAGCCAGGGCGCCTCACGGTCGCTCTTCTACAGCAGCCGGGTGGACTCGCTGCGCAAGCTGCACCCCGAAATCACCTTCCTGCAGGACGTGTCCGACGAAACCCGCCTGGTGGTGTCCGAACCCCTCGGGGATCTGCCCGGCGCCTGGAACGAGGTACCCGAGAGCAGCTACGGCGTCGTACGGGCCGGAGCCGACGAGCTGTGTCCCTTCACCCCAGAACCGGTATGACGCGGCGTCGCGTTGTCACGCGCCCCCGTCACAACCGACAGGAGACCGGCCATGAAGGACTCGATCCTGAACCTGGCAGTGGACTATCCGCTGCTGAACATGTTCTGGACCATGTTGATGATCTTTCTCTGGGTGCTCTGGTTCTTCCTGCTCTTCCGCATCATCGGCGACATCTTCCGAGACGACGAGCTGGGCGGCTGGGGCAAGTCAGGATGGACCGTCTTCGTGATCCTGCTGCCCTTCCTGGGCGTGTTCGTCTACCTGATCGCCCGCGGGCGCGGAATGGGCGAACGCGACTTGAAGCGGGCCCAGCGGAACGAGGAGGAGTTCCGGTCCTACGTTCGCCAGAGTGGCGGGACCGGCAGCCAAGCTGAGGAACTGTCCCAGCTCGCCGAACTCAAAAACCGAGGCGAGATCACCGAGGCCGAGTTCCAACAGGCCAAGGCCAAGGTCCTCACGGCCTGATCGGGGCCGGCCCCCGAACGCCGGCGATCCCACGGCCGCAGAGCCAGGCAGGAGGGCCTTGGATGCCGCAGCATGCGACTACAGCGATGCGAGCGTCGCTTCGCGCCACGCCCGAGGAGCGCGCGGAACTCGGCAAGGCGGCCCGGCGCCGCTCGCCACGGTCGGGGCACGCGGTGTACCAGCCCCCACCGAACCGACGAGACCCGCTGAAAATCCTGGAGGCCCAGTCCGAGACCCGGGTGGCGGAACTGGTGCCGCTCCGATACAGCCGGATGACCGAGTCCCCGTTCCGGTTCTACCGGGGCGCCGCCGCGATCATGGCCTCCGACCTGGCCGGCAGCCCCGACTCTGGAATCTCCGCCCAGCTGTGCGGCGACGCTCACCTGCTGAACTTCCGGCTCCTGGCCTCGCCCGAGCGGGAGCTGATGTTCGACATCAACGACTTCGACGAGACCTTGCCGGGCCCCTGGGAATGGGACGTCAAACGCCTGTCGGCGAGTTTCGTCATCGCAGCCCGAGCGAACGGCTTCGACGACTCCGAGCGCGCCCGCATCGTGAGCCGCACCGTGCGCGCGTACCGCGAAGCAATGAACGACTTCGCCGGCATGGGCAACCTCGACGTCTGGTACACGAAGATCGACGCCGACCGTCTCTCAGCCCTGACCACGGGCCAACTCCACAAGAAGGGCCGGGAGAAGCTGGAGCGCGCCCTTGCGAAGGCCCGCTCGCGCGACACCCTCCAGGTCTTCGACAAGCTCACGCACCTGGTCGACGGCCGGCCGCTGATCACGGCGGACCCCCCGCTGCTGGTGCCGATCTCCGACCTGATGCCGGACGCCGAGCGCACCGCGCTGGAGCGTCAGTTCAGGGGACTCGTCGAACGGTACGGGATCACTCTGCCCTCCGACCGGCGCCACCTGCTGGAGGATTACCAGCTGTCGGACGTCGCCCGCAAGGTGGTCGGGGTCGGCAGCGTCGGCACCCGGTGCTGGATCATCCTGCTTCTGGGACGGAACGGCGGGGACCCGTTGTTCCTGCAGGCCAAGGAGGCCGACACCTCCGTGCTCGCCGAGCACGTAGGGCCGAGCCAGTACCGCAACCAGGGCGAGCGCGTCGTTGCGGGACAGCGGCTGATGCAGGCGACGAGCGACATGTTCCTCGGCTGGGAACGCGTTGAGGGGATCGACGGCAAGCGTCGCGACTTCTACATCCGCCAGCTGCGCGACTGGAAGGGCATCGCCCTGCCGGAGACGATGTCGCCCCGGCAGCTGGAAACGTTCGGCGGCCTCTGCGGCATCACCCTGGCCCGCGCGCACGCACGATCCGGCGACCGAATCGCGATCGCCTCCTATCTTGGCAGCGGCGACTCCTTCGATCGAGCCCTCGTAGCGTTCGCGGAGGCGTACGCCGACCAGAACGAGCGCGACCACCAGGCCCTCGTCGACGCGGTGCAAACGGGACGACTGCCCGCAGAGGAACTCGCGATCGACTGACCAGCCCACGGACTGGCCGTCGCCATGGTCTACACCCGGGCGGCCCCGTGATCCGCTCGTCTCGCTGCGCTCGCACCGCAGCGGGCGGATGCGACCGTGTTCCAGTTCAGGGCGCGGTTGTGGTCGACCCGGCCCTCGCAGTCGGCGGGCTTGACACCGGGGGACCGACCCGTACGACACCTCATCGGCGCTACGAGGGGCTGGGCCGGCCTCCCCGAGGACGAGGCACTCTACCTGACGGTCGAGCCTGGCCTGCCCGTCGGGACACCGCATCGTGGTCGCAGACGTACCCGTCGACGGCTTCTGGTCGATCTCCCTCTACAACGCCGAGGGCTACTTCGAGGACAGCAGCGAGGGCGGCTGCGTCATCAACCAGGCCAACGTCCAAAAGGAGCCGGACGGCTCGGTGATCATCAACCTCGGAGGGTGCGCCGACGGCCGGCCCAACCGCCTGCACCTCATGGACGGCTGGAACTACACCGTCCGGTTCTACCGGCCACGCCCCGAAATCCTCGACGGCACCTGGACCTTCCCCACCGTGGAACCCGTCGACTGAGGACCGCCCGCAGCCCGTGCCCGTACCGGTCGCCCCGCGCAGCGTCCGGGGGCGGCGCGCCTCATCCCTTTCGGTGCGCCCGCGTTGGGCCGACCGGGCCGAACCGGGCACGTACGGAGCACGGTTCCCACAGGACTGACCGGCGCCGCCCTAGGGTCGGACTCCGCCTGTCTGCGTGAGGCAGGGTGCGAAGGGGTACTGATGAACGGCTGGGCCGTCGTGGCCGCCGGGGCTGTGGTCGTCGGCTACGGGGCGCTCTCACGCCGCTTGTCGACCACAGTGCTCTCGGGACCGCTGGTGTTCATGCTCGTCGGGGTGGCGATCGGCCCGCTCGGCCTGGACCTGCTGGACCGGGCGAAGGATCCCGAGGTCACGCGGACGCTCCTGGAAAGCGCACTGGTGCTCCTGCTGTTCGCGGACGCGGCCGGGATCAAGGCCCGGGACCTGCGCCGGGAGGAGTTCCTGCCGCTGCGACTGCTCGCGATCGGCCTGCCGGCCACGATGGCTCTGGGCTGGCTGGCGGCCTGGCCGCTCCTGCCCGGCCTGGGCATGTGGGAACTGGCCCTGGTCGCCGTCATCCTCGCGCCGACGGACGCCGCACTCGGGCAGCAGGCATTCTCCAACAAGCGGGTGCCCCCGCTGGTCCGCGGCGGCCTGACCATCGAATCCGGCCTGAACGACGGCCTGGCCCTCCCCTTCTTCGTCCTGGCCCTCGCGGCGGCGGGCGAGGGCCACGGCCATCCCGGCGTCGCCGAGACCTTCCTGCGCGCCCTGCTGCTGAGCGGCGCGATCGGAATCGCGGCCGGCTGGGTCGGGGCGAGCCTGCTGCGCTGGTCGCTCGCCCGCGGGTGGAGCAGCTCCGACTGGCGGCAGTTCCTGGTACTCGCCGTCCCGCTCATCGCCTACGTCCTGTGCGCCGTGGTGGAGGGCAGCGGCTTCATCGGCGCCTGGGTCGCCGGCCTGGCCTTCGGCATCCACCTGCGCCGCACCCCCACCGACCTCGGCATCCCCGGCCAGGACTCTGACCCCGCGCAGAACACCACGTTCACCGAACGACTCGGCCTCCTCCTCGCCTCCCTCAGCTTCCTCGTCTTCGGCGCCGTCATCCTGGGACCCACCCTCCAGCACCTCAGCTGGCGCATGGCCCTCTACGCACTGCTCAGCCTGACCGTCATCCGAATGCTGCCCGTCGCACTCGCCCTGGCCGGCACCGGCCTGCGCCCCGCCTCCGTCGCCTACATCGGCTGGTTCGGCCCCCGCGGGCTCGCATCCCTGGTGTTCGGCCTGCTCGCCCTGGAAGAACACCTGCCCGGGAGCACCCTGCTGAGCGAGGTCATCGCCGTGACCGTCGGCCTGAGCATCATCCTCCACGGCGCCTCAGCACCCTTCCTGGGCGACCGCTACGGCACATGGTTCACCCAGACCCTCCGCAAGGAACTCAACCTGCGGGAGAACGCACTCGCGCAGCACCACGGCCCATGCTGATGGCGTCCGCGGCCTTCCGAGGTCAGGAACGCCGGCCGGCCGCGAGGCCACACCGCCGCCGGGCCGGAACCCACCGTCCAGCCCGTGGCAATGAGGAGTACAAGATCGAAGCGGTCTCGCGCCGGGCACGCGGTTGTCCTTCGAGGCGCTCCAGCGCCGGGCCGCCGCCCGCGCCCGCGGCGCCGGCGGCCGGGCGGCTCGAACCCCCGCCTGCTTCATCGTCTTCGACCTTCTCCAGGCCGACGACACCGAGCTGCTGAACCTGCCCTATCGGGAGCGTCGCCGAAGGTTGGAGGTGCTGTTCGCGGCCCGCGGCCTGAGTGCGCCGTGGACGTTGTGCCGGGCCGCAGGTGCCCGTGCTCGCGGTGGTAGCCGCGCGCGGCCTGGAGGGCTTGCTGCCAACGGGACCCCAGGGGATCCCCGTCCATCCCGAGTTCGTCCAGGGCGGCGATCTGCTTGTCGGTCAGCTGGCCGTTGCGCCGGGCGGCGCGTTGTTTCGTCAGCCAGTCGGCGAGGCTTCGGGTGTCGGCGTCGTCTGGTGGGTCCGGGGGCTGAGCACTCTCCCAGCGATCCCGCCCAGGAGCTTGGCCCGCGGGTCGCCCCGCCGGCCACCGCGCCGGGCGTAGACGTCGCGGCGGCGCAAGGAGCGGTGCAGACGAAGGAGTACGCGGCCTTGTCCGCCAGGCTCGGCTCCAGGCGTCACTACTGATCGTTCCGATCCTCCCCGAAGGCCGTGTTCTGCTCGTCGGCTTGTCGTTCCAGGTCATGGCGTCGCCAGCGGAGGTTGCGCAAGCGGCTCGCAGCGGTGAGGGACGGCGCCGGCGTGACGGAGTGCACCGTGTGCGGAGCCCGGTGGATCGCCGGGTGGGACCGGCGATCGAACGCGATGTACTGCTCGGGGCGGTGCAAGGTGAGTGCCTGGCGGGCACGCTGGTCGCTGGTGCCGGCAGTTCGGCAGAGGGCCCGACGCGCCATACGAGGCGGGGTGGGCGCCGACTCGGGTACGGGCTGCGGCTGGTCGATGGATCTCGGCGCGTGTGACGGTGTGTTCCGGGGGCCGGACCGGAGGGGTGTGGCTTGATCGTCGGGCGGTCCCGCGCAGGGGCCGGAGTATCAGCCGACGTCCGTGGCGCGTCCTGGGTGCCGCGGCCCTTGCCGAGGAGCACCGATCGTGACACTGATCTTGCAACATGAGGTATTCCCACGCGGTGCCGGGGGTGGGCGGCCGCGGCGCCCGGTCCGGCGTGCTGCTCTCCTGCTCGCCACGGCGGTTCTGCCGGCAGCGCTGCTGGTGGTGCCCACGGCCACGCCCGCCGCGGCGGCGCCCGTGACCGTCACCTTCAACGCAGGTGCCAACCAGCCCTTCACCGTCCCGGCCGGCGTCACTCAGCTGACCGTCACCGCCACCGGCGCCGCAGGCCAGAACGCGCCCAACGGTGGCACAGGCGGGAGCGGTGCAACCGTCACCGGCGCCCTGACCGCCACCCCGGGCACCACCCTGTTCGTGAACGTCAACACCGGAGGCGGACCAGTCACCGGAAACTTCGTGGGCGGCGTCGGCGGCGGTTCCAGCGACGTCCGCACCTGCAGCTCGGCCGCCTCCGGCTGCACCCTGACCGGCAGCCCCGGCATTGACCCCCGCCTCATCGTCGCCGGCGGCGGAGGCGGCGGCGGCTACGGTTCCGCCATCGGCGACTTCCAGGTCCCCGAGGCCACCGGCGGGGACGCCGGCAACACCGGAGGCGACGGCGGCGACAGACCGCAGGGCGGCGGCGGCGGTGGCGGAGGTACCCAGACCACCGGCGGCACCGGCGGAGCCGCATGCTCGCAGAACCCAACGACCGCCGGCACCGCCGGTACGGCCGGCGCCGGCGGCACCGGCGGAACCGGCTTCGGGGGAGGCGGCGGCGGAGGCGGCTGGTTCGGAGGCGGCGGAGGCGGCGGCTGCGGCCAAATCAACAGCGATGGCACGGCAGGTCCTGGTGGTGGCGGTGGCGGGTCGAACCTCGTCCCGGTCGGTGGTACCCCCGGACCCGCCACCGGGTCGGCCCAGGTCACCATCACCTACGAATTGGCCCCGGCGACCTGCGCGACCGCCACGGCCACCATCACCGGCACCAACCGCAACGACGTCCTGACCGGCACCCCCGGCGACGACGTGATCTTCGCGCTCGCCGGGAACGACGTGGTCGACGGGCGCGGCGGCAACGACCTGATCTGCGGCGCCGACGGCAACGACACCCTCACCGGCGGTGACGGCAACGACCGCGTCGAGGGTGGGAACGGCAACGACTCCCTCACCGGCGGCAACGGCAACGACACCCTTATCGGCGCCAGCGGCAACGACTCCCTGTCCGGCGCCGCCGGCAACGACGCCAACGACGGCGGCCCCGGCAACGACGCTCTCAACGGCGGTACCGGTACCAACACCAACGACGGCGGACCCGGCCACAACAGCTGCACCAACCCCACCACCGGAACCAGCTGCAACACCTGACCAACGATCACTAGAAGCGGGCCCCGGCACGTCCCCCGCTGCAACGGAGACCGACGCACGGGGCCCGCTTCAACGCTCCGCGACGCAGCTCCCGAACGCCCAGGGAGGCCCTGCCACCTGTGGAAAGAGGTTCAGACGCAGCTTCTCAACTCGCCAAGACCCTCAGCGTGCCGACCCCCGCCGTACGGAAACCGGGGTCGGTGTGGACGGAGCTGCCCCGGCCGGTGAGCGCCGGCGCCGAACCGGTCGGACACGTCCGCCTCGGCTACGCCCGCGCCTCGACCGCCCGGCAGTCCCTCGACGCACAGCTCGTCCCGGGGCGTCCAGTGGATCCAGGGCGGTGACGTAGGGCCAGGCGGGGCACGGCTGCCGGCGGATCCCGCCGATGCCGCCGGTCTGAGCGCGGCGTACCCCGCCTCGCTCAGACCGCTTCGGGCGCGCGGGACCGGACATGCCCCGAGCCGGCACGCTGGGAATAGACGGGCAGGGCCGCAGCTCGGATCAGCTTGCGGAATCCTCTTCGGGCCGAAGCATCGCCGAGATTGCCGCGGCCACTCCCTCGGGATGCGACAGTGGCGAGAGGTGGCTGCTGGGGAGCTCGGTGACGACGGCTCCGGCACGTGTGGCGAACCATCGCTGCAGTTGCGGATCGAGGATCCGGTCGTGGGCACTGAGCACGTAGCCGCAGGGGAGGTCGTGCCAGGCGCCCGCAGAGGCCGGAGCCGCCAGGCAGGCTCCATGGGTCGGCTTCTGCATGGCGGCCAGGCTCCGGGCAAGGCGGGGCGGCAGGTCGTGGGCGAGTGCGTCACCGAACAGTTCCGGGTCCACGTCCGACCAGCCGTCCGCAGCGAACCGCAAGGCCACGCGGCCTGGCATCTCGGCACCCTTGTCGCTCAGCATGCCGATGGTCTCCCCCTCGCCAGGCACGTAGCCGGCCACGAAGACCAAGGAGTTGACCTTGGGATGCTCAAGTGCCGCGCCGGAGATGACGGTGCCGCCGTAGGAGTGTCCGACGAGGGTGACCGGTCCTTCCAGCGCGTCGATGTGCCGACGGGTCCAGGCGATGTCGTCCGCGAGTGAGGTCATCGGCAACTGGACGGCCAGTGCTTGATGGCCCTGTTCGTGCAGGTGGCCTATGACCTCCTGCCAGATCGAGCCGTCACTCCAAGCACCGTGGACCAGCACTACGTTTCCCATTTCGCACTTCCTTTCGTCATGACTGCCGTGAGTGATTCCTGCCGGCCCGGCGGAGGTTTGAGTTCCTCCGACATGAGACCGGGACACGGCGCGATCACGTACGAGACGGTGGTGTTCTTTCGATTTCTCGACGTTGAACGGGTGAGGTGACGAAGATCGACTCAGGGCGCAACGTGTGAGTACGCCAGACAACTTCGCGCAGCGCATCCGTGGCCTTTTCGCCGTGGCGTCAGCCCGTCGCCGGAGCCCGGCAGCTCGCGGGCGGCGACCGCGCCCGCGCCCTCGCCGTCCTGTCCCCCACCAGTTCCGGAGCCGTGGGCTGCGCCCTCGTTCCCGCCGGTCCCGGCGTTGGCGTCACGTCCGCGCAGGGGTGGATACCTTGCCTGCGGCCTCGGAGGTACGGCCGGAGCCGGGTGCCGTACGGACCAGGAGCAGTACGGCCACGGCGCCGACGGCCGCGGCCAGGGCCGAGAGGAGGAAGACGCGGTCAAGACCAGCGGCGAAAGCCTGGTGGGCGAGGTCCGCCACCGCCTCGCGGTGCCCGGCCGGTGCGGAGGCGATCACCTCGTTCGCCTGGCCCGAGGCCAAGGCGTCGGCGGCGTCGGCGGCGTGCGGCAGCTCGCCGTCTGTCAGCGTGGTGGCAACATCGCTCGCGAAGACGGCGCCGAGGACCGCGATGGCCAGGGTCATGCCCAGTTGGCGCGCCGTGTTGATGGCTCCGCCCGCCATGCCGGCGCGCTGCCGCGGCACGGCGGAGGTGGCGGCGGAGACAAGGACGGGCGTGCCCAGGCCTACCCCGAGACCGGTGACGACCAGCCCCCAGGTGAGCGATGTCGCGCTCGCGCCCTCCGACATGCCGGCGCGCAGCAGGAGCATGCCCGCCGCCACCAGCAGCAGACCCAGCCCGATGGGCAGGCGCGGGGAGAGCCGCTGGATGTGCCGGCCGGTCACAGCCGAGACGAGGAACGACGCGGCCGCGAGCGGGGTCAGAGCGAGTCCCGCCCCGATGGGAGCGAGTCCGGCCAGGGACTGCAGCCACAGCGACACGAGCGCTAGGCAGCCGAAGGCGCTGGCCTGCAGGAGAAGCCCGCCGGTCAACAGCCCGGCGAAGGAGGCGTTGCGCAGCAGCGCCAGGTCCAGTATCGGGGTTTCGCCGCGGTGGGCCGTGCGGTGTTCCACCACCACGAAGGCCACGAGGGCGAGCGCGGCGACAGCGTAGGAGACAAGGGTGCCAGGCGAGCCCCGGCCGTCGTCGGACCCGCGGATGAGTCCGTAAACGAGGGCGCCGGCGGCCACGCTGAAGGTCGCGGCCCCGGGGAGGTCGATGCGGTTCTTCCGGCCGACCGCGGCCGGCCGGTCGGCAGCCATCAAGCGCCGGGTCAGAACGATGGCTACGACCGCGACGGGCAGGTTGATCCAGAAGATCACGGGCCAGCTGATGCGCTGCGTCAGGACGCCGCCCAGCAGCGGACCCGCCGCCGCTGCGGCCCCGTTGGTCGCACCCCACAGCCCGAAGGCCGTACCGCGGTCCGGCCCCTGGTAGGAGGCGAGCAGCAGAGCGGGAGCGGTGGCGAACATGGCGGCTCCGCCGATACCCTGCACAGCCCGGGCTGCGATGAGCACGCCGGTATCGGGAGCGAAGCCGCACACGAGCGAGGCCACGGCGAACAGTGCGAGCCCGCCCACATAGGCTCGCCGGTGCCCATAGCGGTCGGCGAAAGCGCCGGCGGCGAGCAGCAGCGCCGCCAGAGCCAGCGCGTAGGCGTCGATGACCCACTGCAGCGACGCGAAGGACGCGCCGAGGTCACGGGCCATGCTGGGCAGCGCCACGTTCACGATGGTGACGTCCACCAGCAGGATGCACGCGCCGAGACAGACCGCTATGAGCGGTCCCCACTTACGCATGTCGTCATCTCCATTCAGGGATCGGGGAACGGACCGAAGCCCCGGTCCTCGACCACTGTTGACGGCGTGTGCGCGATCAGATAACTCGCACGGCCAAATTTGCACGTATTCCCTAGAATCGATGCTGTGAAGACGTATCTCGACAGTCCCGACCGTGTGGGGCACTACCTCACCGATGAAGACCTGGCCCTGGCACACGCCCTCCAGCTCAACGGCCGCGCCTCCTTCACCGAGATCGCGGCCGTGCTCGGCGTCTCCGACCAGACCGCGGCTCGCCGCTTTACCCGCCTGCGCACCACCGGGAAACTGCGCGTGCTGGGTCTGACCGACCCGTTCCGGCTGGGGGACCTGTCATGGTTCGTGCGCGTGCGGTGCACTCCGGACGCATCCGCCTCCATCGGCTCGGCACTGGCCCGACGCACGGACACCACCTGGGTCAACCTCACCTCGGGGGGAACGGAGACGATGGCCGCGGTTCGCACCCGCGGCCCCGGCCTGGAGGAGCCCTTCCTGGTGCAGAAGCTGCCCCGCACCCCCCGGGTGGTCGACGTCTCCGCGCACTGCGTCCTGCATGTGTTCTTCGGCCAGGACCTCGGCTTCATCAACAAGAGCGGACCGCTGACCGACGCGCAGGTCGCCGCGCTGACCCCGCGGCCACCGGACGGCGGGTGGACAGCCGGATCGGAACCCGTCGTGCTGGACGACCGCGACCGACTGCTGCTCGACCTGCTGGCCCGCGACGGAAGGGCCCCGGTGGGTGAACTGGCCGCGGCCACCAAGCTGTCCGAGTCCACAGTGCGCCGCCGCATCAACGATCTACACGCCGAAGGCGTGCTGTACTTCGACGTGGACTACCACCCCGACGTCCTGCACCGAAAGCTCAGGATCGCGCTCTGGCTGGAGATCGACCCCGCGCGGCTGGTCGAGGCAGGCGAGGCCCTGGCGGCGCATCCCGAGGTGTCCTTCGCCGCGGCGGTGACCGGCGCGACGAACCTGTACGCGAGCATCCAGGTGGAGTCGGCGCAACTCTTGTACCGCTACCTGACCCAGACTGTGTCCGGACTGCCCGGACTGCGGCACACAGTGACCACGCCCATCCACCGAACCCTCAAGGGCCCGGGCCCATACCCGCTGCCACCGGAACTACAACTGAGCGTGTTGTGATGCTCTGGCCTCGAACGCTGCCACGCACGTGATCACTCGTTCGGGACCCTCACGCATGTGATGTCGCCGCACCACTTCTCCTTCAACTCCTCGGCAGGAAGTCACGTTGGACGGGTTCCGGTGCGGCGATCAGGGCGTCGGCGAGTGCTTGGGCGTCGTTGTGGTGCGTGTGAACGAGGGTGTTGAGGACGGTGGGGTCCATCTGGTCGTGGACGCCGTCGCTGGTGAGGATCACCAGGTGGCCCTTGGGGATCGGGGCTTCGTTGCGGGCCGCGATGGAGAGGTCGCTGAAGCTGACGGCCGAGGGCGTCGTGCAGGGTCTGCGCGACCTCGCCCGGTTCCTCACTGATCTTGAGCACGTGCAGGGGGCCGGCCGGGCGTCCTCCACCGACGTCGGGGCCGCGTGCGTGTCGAACCAATGTTCAAGACCTGCGGAGCGTCAACCACACCGCCTTCGACTGACACAACCCACCGGCATCCAGAACCACAGCCGCATGACAGGACAGGGCTGGTCAGCACTATGGAGAAGACGCTGCTGCTGCACCGACACGCTCCCGGAACGCTGGTCAAGATCGATCGCCTCCTGCACAAACGGAGCGGAGGCATGATCGGCGCTCTCTCCCACCAGATCCGCGGAGCCGCGATCGACGCCGTCCTCACCGGCACCGAGCAGATCACCCAGAACAGCCTGGAGGCTGTCCCACTCGACGTCGCCGCAGAATCACCCCGGCTGCTGATCGACGCGCGGGACAAATGGTGATCAGCGCATCCCGCCGCACCATTCCGATCAGACAATTCCCCATCCAGCCCCGGCCCCGAGCCGGCGAGGGACGCACAGCGTTCGTAGAGCGCCTGGCCACCGCGAACTTCCTCAAGCCCAGCTTCCTGCGCGGCTACCTACGCGACCCCGACTCCCCGAAGACAGCCCCGTCCTGGGAACGCCTGGCCGCGGTCACCGGCCGCGACCCAGTCCGCTTGAGGGAGATTCAAGAAGGGACAAGCACCGGGCCAGGCACCGCGAGGTCGGCAAGACCGTCAAACGCGCCGAGTCGATCAAGGAACACCAAGCCTGCCCACGTTAAACGCAAAGCTGAGCAGTCCAACTCCGATGGCAAACAATCCGACTTCGATGTCAGAGGACATTGGGCATGCGGATCTGGCGCGCGGCGATCTGGTGTGTCTCGCTGTGGCAAGGAGGTCCATTGACCCACGCCTCGGCGCGCGAGGTCCAGCTCGGCACCGACCGCGGTCAGACGGGATCGGTGAACGAGATCGGCTTGCCGGTGGCGTGGGCGTATGCGATCTCCCTGCTCGTGGACTCGCCGACATACCCGCCTGGGAAAGCGCCTGAGTTCGCAATTTCTGAGCGCTCGGTGACCCGAACTCGGGCGGGACTTGCGTGAAGGCCAGCCCTCGTCGTCGTCCCTTCATCCAGCAAGCGGGGCGCTGTGTCGTGGCCGTCGCAGGCCCGATGCCATCTCTGGGTTCCCAGCTGCGGCCGTGCGTCGGCCTCGGTGCGCGGGTTCCCGAGCGTCTGCCCTCGGTACAACAGCATTCGTCGTGAACATCGCAGGCGTCACCGACGAGAGACACGTAGGGGTGTTTCCGAGAGGTCCTGACCTGCCCTGCTTCTCTGTAGATGGTGATCGTTGCCCGGTGCGGCGGTGATCGTTGCCCGATGGGTCAAACTGGGTACACGGCGGCGATGCGGGGCAGTCGGGCGGCGATGCGTTCGTGGTCGTCGAAGTTCCCCTCGGGGTCGAGGTCGGGGTAGCGGATCGTGAAGGTGTCGCGGGGTGGTTCGTTCCCGGTGGCGCTCTGGTAGGCGTTCCAGACGATGGTGAGGATTGCCTCGCCATCGAGGTCTCTGCCCTCGGCGGCGGCCAGTTGGATGGCGGGGAGGTCAGCCAGGCAGTCCGGGTCGTTGATGACCTGTTCGAAGGTGGTGCGGCCCTGGGCGATGTCTCCGGCGGCCCCGAAAGCGGGGCCGACCGGCCGACCACGACCCTCGGCTGACCGCTAGCGCAGTTCCTGTCCTGCCGCCCAGCCCGGAGCGTCGAGGTTGATGGGCGAGTCGCCGACGAATTGGGCGAGCTGCGTTTCCAGCTCGGCGAGTTCGGCGGCGCCCAGACGCACTTCCCAGCGGGCCCGCACCTCGTCGAAGATCGCCGTGCTCTCGGTGATCAGCCCGATCCCGTGATCGGTGATCCGGATGTTCTTGCGGCGGGTGTCGGCGGGGTCGGTCTCGGTGGCGACGTACCCGCGTTCGACGAGCGCGGCGATCGTCTTCGCCGCGGCCTGCTTGGTGATGGCGAGTCTGCGGGCCAGGTCCGAGGCGCTGTCGGCGCCGGATCGGATGGCCCGGATCGCGTACTCGTGCGACGGCCGGGCGTCGGGGTATCCCCGGGTCGCCAGCTCCCGGACCACTTCGTCCACCAGATTGCGATAGCTGCCCAGGAGCAGCAGGGCGAGATCGGCGCCGGATCGTGAGGACATGACCACAGTCTAGATCTTCCCTTGACCTGGACAACCAGGTTGACCAATACTGGAGTCAACCTGGTTGTCCATCTTGGGAGTCACCGCATGACCAGCTCTTTCGTGACCGCCTCGCCCGCCGTGGCGGGCGTCACGCACCACACCGCCGAGGTCAACGGCACCACGTTGCACTACGTCTCGGCGGGCGACACCGGCTCCCCGATCCTGCTGGTGCACGGGTGGCCGGAGTCCTGGTGGGCCTTCCGCGACGTCATCCCGCTGCTCGCCGCCACCCACCGGGTGTTCGCCGTCGACCTGCGCGGCTTCGGCGACTCCGGCATCGCCGACGGCGACCACGACTTGGCCACCATGGCGGAGGACCTGCACCGGCTGGTCGCCCACCTCGGCGTCGGGCCCGTGCACGTGACCTGCCAGGACATCAGCGGCGGGCCGGTCTTCGCGTTCGCGGCCACGCACCCCGGCGACGTCCTCAGCTTCACCGGCGTCGAGACCACCCTTCCGGGGTACGGCTGGGAGATGCTGGCCGACGTGAGGAACGGCGGCTTCTGGCACGTGGGATTCCTGGCCGCCCCGGGAATTCCGGAGCTGTTCCTGGCCGGCCGCGAGCGAGTGATGCTCGACTGGGCCGTCTCGGTGATGACGATGGTGCCGGGCGGGGTCACCGAGGCCGACCTCGACGAGTTCGCCCGCACCTACGCGCGGCCGGGCGGCTGGCGCGGCACCGAGGGGCTCTACCGTTCCTCCCTGACCGGCGGCGACCGGATGCGGGCACTGGCCGAGTCGCGGCCGCTGACCGTTCCCGTGCTCGCCGTCGACGGCATCAACGCCCCCTTCACCGAGCGGACGATGCGCCAGGTCGCCGGCGACGTCACCGCTGTCACGATCCCGGACGTCGGGCATTTCGTCGCGCAGGAGGCGCCCGCCGCCTTCGCCACCGCGGTCAGCGACTTCGTCGACCGCGTCGACCGGAGCCGCTGAACGGCCGAGTCCCTGCACGCGGCCGGGCGGCAGGGCTACGCCGTCGGGTGGGCGGGAGTCGAGGTTCACGAGCGGATGCCAAGCCCGGGGTCTGACAGTACCTATCCGCGTGGCGGCAGCGCCGACAGAGACTACTGCTGTTGATCCTGGTATGTCTGACTCGGGAATGTTTGCATCTGTTGGCGGTGTTTCGTGATCCGCTCCTACAGTTCGGGGTGAACTGCCGCTCAACTTACCTCTGCAGATTGTGAGTTGGCGGATCCATACCTCGTTGGAAGTAGCGGATGTAGCGCAGTCCGGTCTCTGGAGTGATGTTGAAGACCGCGCACAGATGTTGTGGGTCGGCCCCGGTGACGGCGGCCTCTTCGAGGATCCGGTCCTCCCGGAGTCGCTGGGCGGTGACCGGGAGGCCACGCAGCAGGGGCTGCATCCAGCCGATGGTGACCGGGGTGCGGGTGTGAGCGGTCTGCGAGCTGATGAACAAGTGAGGGTTGCGGGTGCGCGGCCAGCGCTCGTGCCGCAGGCGCGTGTAGTTCGCGGCGGCCTGTCGGGTGAAGTGTCGAGAGGGTGGTCGACGTCGTCGAGTGAGAGCCGGCCGCGGGTGAAGTCGGTGGGGATACAGGCACTTGAAACAGCGGGTCCGACCGTACTCCGCGACCTTCTGGCCGCACTGTTGGCACGGCCGCGGCCGTAGGTTCACAGCGGCGGTTCCGTACGGCCGGATCGGCGCTCGATCCTGGGACGCTCACCGGCAACCGCCACAGGTGCGGGAGCGCTCGTCGGCCTCTGGGCGCGCGCCTTCTCCGGCTCCGGGACCAGTAGGTCATTGGGCTCGCGGCCCAGGACCTCACAGATGACGTCGAGGTCGTCCAGACGGATCGTGACCGGCTGACCAGACCAGAGGTTAGACATCTTCCCAGCGCTGATCATCAGGCCTGCGTCGGCGAGCATCGACTGCAACTGCGAGGACTTCCAGATGTCACGCTGCGCGGCGGCCAGCCGGAGGCTCCACTTCATGACGATTCCCGTCCTTGGCTATCCGGTGAACCTGGACGCGACCCGCTGGCCGGCAGAGATCCAGGCGTCCTCGATGTGGGTCTTATTGACGTGGACGTAGATCATCGTGGTGTTGATCCAGCGGTGCCCGAGCAGCTCCTGGACAGCGACGACGTTCATGCCCTGCGCGTACAGATCCGACGCGGCGAAGTGCCGCAACGCGTGCGGGGTGGCGCGGCCGACCCAGCGGGGGAGGTGGCATTGCACCGCCTCCGCCATCGCGCCCCGGATCGCGCTCGTGCCCACGCGCTTGCACCGCCCGCCGGGGTCGCGGCGCTCGGAGGGGAACAACGGTGCACCAGGTTCGTCGAGGTGGTCGTCGAACTCCCACCGCGGGCCTTGGAGCCACCATTCGAGAAGCTCCCGCGAGCCGTTGATCGCCATGGCCTCCATGGCCTTCAGCCCGGGCCGTGGAGCGAGTGTGATCTGGTAGATCTGCCAGGCCAGGAGCCCCGTCACAGCCGCGATACCACCGAGGAGCATGAGGACGGTGGTGGCCGTGAAGGCCGAGTCCATGGGCAGCAGATAGTAGGCGGCCACCAGGAATGCCGCCGTTGCCAGCGAACGCACCGAGGCGAGCAGTACCTACCGATGGTGACGACCCGAGTTTCCGTTCACGGCTCCACCCCGACCGCAGCGCATGCCCTGCCCCCAACGTCCCCGGTGAGGCGGGCAATGCGCGGCAGGCACACCAAGAGGTCACCGACTTGGCCGCTCGCGCGTCCGCGATGCCATCGCCGCAACAAACAAGCTGGAGGGGCCACAAGAGTGGTCGGGAGCGGAACCCGCAGGGGCGCACGGTGCCACCAACCGGGTCCGGGGCGATCAGTGTTCGATCATGAGATCGGCATGTACGGCCGCATCCTCCCGAGGAGTGGGTGATGACCGCTTCCGGCTCCGGCCACCCGCCCGCCTCGGCCAGTGGGTGGGACGTTCGCCTGTACTGGCGGTGGATCGGCTACAACACGCTCGCCTTCATCACCGTGCTGACCGTCGGGTTCCTGCTGGTCCTGCTGGGCAACGACGTCCTCCACATGAACCTGGCCAGCCACAACGTGATCCTCGCGCTCCTGATCGCGACCCTGGGAGCCGCACTGTTCGGCGGAGTCCTGGGGGCACTGCAATGGCTGGTCGTCAAGGAGCGGGTCCCCGTCCCGCGCAAGGTGTGGATCACCTCCAACGTCGGTCCGGCGCTGCTCGCATGGCTGCTGGTGATCATGCCCGCCGTGATCGCCGCGCAGGACTCCCACGGGACGGTCTCGACGGCCTACCTGCTGGCCGCCAGCCAGAGCCTGGCCCTGGGCCCACTGCTCGGACTGTCGCAGTCACTGGTCCTCCGCAAGGTCACCCGCCGCTGGAAATGGTGGATCGGAGCCAACCTCGCCTCCTGGCTCATCGTCGACGCCGTCATCTACCTGCTGTCCCGATGGACCGACGACCTCGACGTCCTCACCGGCGACGGATCCCTCATCGAGGTCTACCTGACCCTCATCGCCACCACACCCCTGACCGGCAGAGCCCTGCTGTGGGTACTCGCCCCTTCAGCCCTGACCACCACGCGCTGACACCGGACCACGCACATTTCACGGTCGGCGGCCCCGCCGGAGCTTCATCGCCGCCCACGCCGTCTCCCGCCCCGAACGGGCCGAGGAAGGTGCAGTCAACACGTCAGCGTGCGCACGGGCCGGTCGGGGAGGGCGACCAGGTCCCCGGTGTCCTCTGACAGGTGATCTTGATCGGTCGCCAGGAGAGTTTGACCGGTCGGGGAGCCGTCAGGTCAGGTGCTCGGCCGGTCGCGGCGAAGCTCCGCTCGACGTTCCTCGACGAAGTCCATCGCCTCGTGGATCGTGCAGCCCGACGCGTCACGGTATGCCTTGATCGCATGGATGACCCGGCCGCTCAGGATCTCGTGGTCCACGGTCTCTGGCTAGTTTTCCATAGGCTGACCGTACTGACAGGCGTCCGACCACGCCGGTCAATATCACCTGGCAATCGGTCAAGATCACCTGCCAGAGGGCAGCCAGTGTGGGGCGCGGCGGGGCGGGTGTGTCCATCGGGGTCCGTTCTGGTGGGGGGCTGCACTCGGACATAGAATAGAACACGTGTCCGATCTCCCGCCTGACCTGGCGCGGCGGCGCACCGTCGTCACCTACCTGCCGGCCGCCCTCGGCCGGGCCGAAGAGGCACTCGCCTCGCTGTGGGGCGTCCACGTGTAGGCGGATGGTGGTTCCCCGGTCGGGGGTGGAGCGGATTTCGACGAGGTCGCAGAGCTGGTGTGCGAGCCACAGGCCGCGGCCGCCGATCTGGTTCGCTTCGGGGCGGATGCGGCCGGTCATCGCGTCGGGGATGTAGCCGGAGTCGCGGAATTCGCAGAGGAACGTCGCGTTCTGGACCCAGGTGCGCAGGGTGCCGTGGCCGCCGCCGTGGCGGATGCTGTTCGTGGCGATCTCGGTGACGGAGACGGCGAGCTTGGGTAGGCGGTCCTCGGGGACGCCGGCGTCGGCGGCGCACGGGGAGACCTTCGAGCGGATCGCGGCCAGGTCGCCGTGCGTGTAGCTCAGCTCCTGGAAGGGATCGCACGGGGCGGCCAGGGCGTCGAAGGAGTATTCCCCGCCGGTGAGGTAGTCCTCGTTGGGCGCGTGCCGCCCGTCGCGGCGGATCTGCGGGTGGCAGCGCGACAGTGATCGCAGCGCGTCTTGGTCCTCGTCGGCGGCGTCGTAGGGGCACAGCATCGACCAGGTGGAGCTGCGTGCGAAGGCCCGATTCATCAGCCATTCGTGGTAGCGGAGCTCCGAGAGGTGCGCGGCGCTGCGCGCTTGGCGCCAGGCGGTTTCGCCGATGCCCCGCACAGGCCTGCCGCCTTCGCCTCGTTCGTTCATCCATGCCGACCAGGCGGCGATGTATCGGCCGGGGTCGGGGCCGGCCGTCGTGGTGTCGACGAAAGTGACGGCGGTTTCGTCGGCGAGTTCGCCGCGCAGGAGTGAGGTCTTGTCCGAGGGGACCGCGACGACCACTGCCTCGTCGGCTTCCAGTGCCTCGTGGATGTAGTCCAGGGTCCCGGACAGGTACTGGTCCTCCCCGCGGTAGGGATAAAGCTCGTGGCGGAACGGGGCCCTGTCGGGACGGGCCGGCGTCGAGGACACGGTCGCGGTCATGCCGCCATCACCACCGGCACGTCCGCGGTGGCGTAGCCCGCCAGATCCCAGACAATCTGGCTCTTGCATACGCTGATACAGGCGACCTGATCCGTGCGATCCCACTACACGAAAGCACCCTGATCGATCGAGAGCGGATCCTGGGCAACGACCACCCGCGGACACTGGGCTCTCGGCTCAACCTCGCTCGCGTGTACTACTCCGCAGGAAACGCGAACGGTGCGATGTCCCAGTACGAGCGCGCCCTGGAGGGGTGTGAGTGGGTGCTGCACGACAACCATCCGCTGACTGTTGCCACGCGAGCGGCTCTGGAACGGACACGGCCCGCATAACTGGCTCGACGTCGGTCAAGGCGGTCGGCGTAGCCGTCCTCAACGACACCGGCTACGGCGTCACCCGATCCTGACCCGCCGCCCCCGTGGTAGGCAGCACTGGCCGATTTCACGGCTCTGGCCGGAGTTCCGTGAAATGCCTGGTCGCCGTTATGGAGGGCGCGTGGATAGAGACCACTCCGGAGGCCGTCTATCCAGCAGCCACAACCTGGCCGGCCGTGACTTGGGGAGGTTCAGGGAGCAGCGATGCGAGGTTGTCCCGTACGAAGTCAGCGGCCCTCTTGACCGACTCTTCGGCCCCGGCTTGGTCCTCAAAGACGCTGGTAGAGAGCATCACTCCACCCCCCGCGTTAACCCAGTAGTAGGCCACGAATCCAGGCACTTGGCGAAGGAGAGGCACGAATCCCTCTTCCACCCGGCGCCCCGCCTCGGCAGGATCCGTCACCCCTTCATACCGTCGAACCACTGCGTACATGGCTGATCTCCTCTCGGATCCCAAGGTCGCCTCGTGCGAAACGACCTACCCCCACCGTGCGTCGCTGGCTCGCGGGAGATCCGGAAGGCACTCGGATAGGCGCACCGATGATCCAAGACGGCGTCCACTGTAGCCAAGGCCGGGCGGGCAAACCGGCTTCACGAAACTACCGCCAGGACGGCGAGCGCGCGGCAGGGAAGCCGTCACCGGCCCTGGCGGGCCGCCAGGAACGTGCGGAACACCTGTGCGGAGCGCGGGTTCTGGTCGCACTGCCATACGCCGTGGGGGCAGTAGTCCGTGATGCTGTGGTAGAGCGGTTTGTGCTCGGCGATCCATCTCAGCATGCGTCGCATGTACTCGGGGTTGTCGCCGTTGCGGAACAGCCCCCATTCGGGATACGAGATCTGCTTCCCGTGCGCCCGCGCGAAGTCGACCTGCTGTCGGAGCCCGTACGGCTGGGTGACCTGCTCGTCGAAGGTGTGGCCGGGTGGCTGGTCGTAGCTGTCCATGCCCAGTACGTCGACCACGTCGTCACCGGGATAGCACGCAGTCCAGGCGATGGCGTCGCCGCCGCGGTTCGGGGCGAAGTCGAACCGCAACCGCTGCCCCTCGACCGAGCGCATGGCGGCCACGATGCGCCGCCAGTACCTTTTCCAGTTCTCGGGGTCGGGACGACACCGGTGGGTGTAGTTGAAGCCGTTCATCTCCCAGCCGAGCACGATCACCGTGTCCGGCACGCCGAGGGTGACCAGACGCTTGGCCAGCCTCCGGAAGTGGCGATCGTGCTCGCCCCGTGCGCCGGCGCGGATCAGCTCGGCCACCTGCTCGTCGGAGACGTCGGCCTCGTTGCGTTCCTGCATGGGCACATTCAGAACGAAGAGCCGATCGGCTCTCGCCCTGCGCCACCGGGCCCAGCTGCGCAAGGAATCGGGGGCTCCCTCGATGTTCGACCAGGTGTCTCCGGGCAGGTAGGTGTGCCCGGCGCGCAGTTCGGTGCCCCCGAGCCAGTGCGAGAGGCCCCGCATCCTCTCCACACCGGGCGAGCCGTAGTGGAGGTAGGCGCCCACCGCGACCTCGGTCCCGGCGTTGCTGCCGGGCCCCCCGAGGCCCTCACCTGTGGGCGAGGCGAGGGCGCACCCGGTGACAAGCATGCCGACCAGGAGCGTACGGGTGCAGGCGCTCGCCAACCGACGGCCCCGAGGGAACATGACGCCTCCATGGAATCTCGAACGGTGTGCGTGGTCGCCGGGTGCGCTTTGCACCGATGCTAGGCATCTCGCCCGTTCCCGGCCTGTTCGGTGCCCCGATGCTCGGCTGAACGAACGACGCGGCCGTCGAGGGCTCGACCGGTTGGCCGCCTGTTACGAATGCGCCTCGAACTCGACGAGGAGACGCGTGGGGAGGTGCGGTAAGGCAGCGTGGTCGGGGACCAGTTGAAGGCCCACCCGTCGCCCAGGGGGACACATGCGGACCCGCGCATTCGCACTCGTACTGACCGTGGTCGGCGCCGCCCTGTCAGCCGGCTGCTCCGGTGGACCCGAAGCCGCCGCGCCGAGCCCGAGTCCCAGTCTCAGCGTGAGTGCGAGCCCCACCCGTACCCCGACACCGACCTTGCCGCCCGAGCCGACGCCCGCCGGTGAGCTCGTCGCCCTCTGGTACAAGCAGGACGGCTCAGAGCGGTACAACGAACTCGCCAAGCGGACGCGCGGCGTCCATGACCTTCACGAACAGGGCCGCGGAGTCATCGACTTCGAGAACCTGTCCGCGGCACTGCGCGCCGCCGAAGCCCACCAGGAGATCCCGGACGCGCCGACCCAGGCGGTGTGGGCGAACGCGCAGAAGCAGACCCGCAGCGGAATGGCGGACGTGCTGTCCGGTTCGTCGCTGGCCCTCATGCCCCTGCCCGAGGACGAGGCGAGGGAGGCGCAGGCACGGGGGTGGGAGAAGATCGGCAAGGGACTCGCGGAGCTGAAGGACCTGGACGCCCGATTCCGCGCCTTCGGAATCCGTCCCGACGTACTGAAAGACCCGTGGGCTGCCTACAACTGAGCCGTCGACCCGTGACCGCACGGTCTCGACGTTGGACCGGTGAGGTGAACCTGTACGCCGGATGGCTGCGGGGACGGGTGGCAGCGGTGGCAGTCCACCGGGGCGCCGCGGGTCAGCGGGGCTCCGCAGGCGACGCACGAGAGTTCGACCGACAGCCGGATACGGGCACCCTCTTTGCTCGCGACCTTGGTGAGACGCAGTCGCTCGCGGTCGATCCCATGGCGTACTGCCATGGCCTCTTCGCCGTCCCGGTGCACGTCGTCGATCAGCTCCGAGGCGGTGAAGCAGTAGCTGATGAGCGCCTCCGCGACCTTCTCGAAAGCTCCTTGGGCGACAGCGGCCTGCACGAGAAGGTCGCCTTCCCGTCTGGACTTCGCGGGCCCCGGAGGTCCTTGGCCGATCGCGGCCCCGACGACGTGGGCGTCGAAGCTGCGGCGGCGGGTGGCGTGCGCGTCCAGCCGTGCGCAACGTAGCGCAGCCCGGTATCGAACCGGAGGCGAACGCGGAGCAGCTGTCCGCCGCCGTCACCCGCAGCGGGCACGGCCTGCTGCGCCTGCGCCCGAGCCCCGGCAACGGACCGGGCACCATCCTGGCCGGGAGCGCGCCCGAGTGGACGCCGGACGCCGCCGCCTGGATCACCGGGACCGTCCTCGAAGCGCTGCGCGCGAGCGGAGTCCGGGCACCGGCTCGGATCACCGTCCGCGCCGTGTGAGGAGCGCCAGCTCCCCCATGTGTAGTTGGAGCGACTCCAAGGAGCGCATCGCGACTCCGGCTGCATGCGCTGGCTCGCCCTCCTCCTCTTATGACGTTGCGCACCGCGCAGCCGCTCGCCGGCGTGCAGTCGTGTTGCGGGGGGCGAATCCTTCCGGCCACAGGCGCAGCCAAGTCCGCACCAGCCAGACGATCACTGAGGCGATGAACAAGGCCTCGGTGAGCAGAAGCCAACGGGCCAGGCAGCCGTCGGCGGAGCGGGCGGTGTAGGCGGTGCAGTGACCGCCCTGTCGCAGAATCAGCGGACTCCAGACGAGATCGAGCCGTACGAGTTCTCTGGGAACCGCATGGACCACCGGTCCTACCCGCTCAGTTCTTCCGCGGGCGCCTTGGACACTGCGCTGCGCTGGGTAGCGGTGCAGTCAGGACAGCTCTGAGACCTCCCTCCCTGTGCCCCTCGAAAGCAGCGGGCGCTTTCATGGAGGCGTGGAAGGCCAAGCGAATGAAGGACGGTTCCAGGTGAGCAGGGAAGCGCCCCGACACGCGGTGGTTGACGTCGTCGTGCTCATCATGAATGACCGTGACGAGGAGTTCCGCACTCATGGGAATTCTCACTTTTCCCTCACCAACACAACCAATTTCAGACATGACTCAGCGTAGTTTCGGTTTCGGCTTCGAACAGGCCTGGTGTCAACCGCGGCCGACCCACGCTCCCACCCGAGGCGAGGCGAGGCGCGACGCGGCTCGCCTCCGACCGACCAGCCCGACACCCTCACCAGCCGGTATCAGCACGCCTACTACATGTTGACCGGACCGAATCCGACCCGTCGATACCGCCGATCCGCCGCCGCCGCGGTCCCCTCCGCAGACGGCCCGACAAGCTCCAAGGCGACAAGGGCTACGACTACCCTCACCTGCGGCAACGGTTCCGCTCCCGCGGCATCACGCCACGGATCGCCCGCCAGGGCGTCGATACCTCCGGGCGGTTCGGATGCCACCGATGGGTCATCGAACGAACTGTGTCCTGGCCCGCTGGCTGCCGCCGGCTCCGCCGACGCTACGAAGGCAAGCCAGAACACTTTCTCGCCTTCACAGCCATCGCCACCAGCCTCGTCAACTACCGACGACTCACGAAGTGAAACGACGTTCAAGGCGCACCGTGGACTGTGATGAGCCGTGACCCTTCGAAGCCCGCGTCATGCACAGCCCGTTTCGTCGTCTTCTGCGAGCGATGAGCGGACTCTGCGCACCACGAAGGGCGGCAGAAGTGGGTTGTCGGAGGGGGCCATCCAGTCGAATCGACTGCGGACGCCGCGCAGGCGGGCAGCAGCACTTTCGGCCCCGGCGATACCCATCTTCGCGCGGCGCTGGAGGGCGCCGTCGACGGTGGCACCCAGCGGTGCGTCGGGGAACTTCTGCCAGCGCTTCGGGCGCCGGCCGTTCATGCGCTCCTCAACAGCGTCGGCGCGGATATCGTCGGGTGAGCCTAGGAGCACCGTCAGCGCGGTCTGTGCGTGACGCCGGTTGGCACTGTTGGGGAACTGCTTGTTTCGACGGATGTTCTTGCGAGAGCTCTTGTCGTTCTCGCCGTAGTTGTTCCGATGATCTTTGACGTAGCTCAGCCGCTTCTTCTCCTGGGGTGTCTTGCGCTTCACCGTCCTGCGCCTCCTCCGGCTCCCGGGAGCGCCAGAGTAGCCATGTGCGGGTGTGTCGGCCACGCTGTTTCTGCGCGCCGGACGGCAGCAGATCCAAGTCCACGCGGATGCGGGCGGCGGCATCGAGGGGCTGGTCCAGATCGACTCCAAGATCGTCCGGACCCACCAGCACGCCGCCACCGGGCGAGAAGGGGAAACTTCACCCGTGGCTCCGGGAACCACCATAAGAAACGGTGCTGAATGCGTACATCTCGCCCTGGAAGCCGGAACGGCCCGCGTAGGTCGGAACGATCACGGCCATGGCTCCGCCGCAGTAAACCCGGCATTCACTGCGGCAGTTGTGAATACGTCTCCGCGCCCGCGCAAAGACCCGAATGCGGTTCTGCTGTGAGGGCTTGAGGGTGAGACTGTCAGTGCGCGACGCCGACCAGGCCTGGCACCAGCATGTTTGCCTGTGTCATCTCCCCGGGTCCTCCGTCACGGGCAGGCATTCGGTGAGCAGGTCGATGACGTCGTGCCAGGCTCGCTGCGCGTGCTGTGGGTGGTAGCCGATGCCGGGGACCGTGGGGTGGTCGACCGGCGGGTGGTGGAAGGCGTGCAAGGCGCCGCCGTAGATGGTGAGGCGCCAGTCGACGCCCGCGGCCTGCATCTCGGCGGTGAACGCGTTTCGTTGCGCGGGCGGCATGATCGGGTCTTCCGAGCCGACCCCGGCCCACACCGGGCAGCGAATGCGCGCCGCCTCGCCCGGTCGGCCCGTGGTGGTTGCGTTGACTGTCCCGATCGCGCGCAGATCGACGCCGTCGCGCCCGAGTTCCAGCGCGATGGCGCCCCCGGTGCCGTACCCGACGGCGGCAATCCGGTCGGGGTCGGTCCGCGGTTCGGTGCGCAACACGTCGAGCGCCGCATGGCCGATGCCCCGCATCCGGTCGGGATCAGCGAGCAGCGGCAGGCAACGGGCCAGCATCTCGTCCGGGTCGCTCACGTAGCGTCCGCCGTGAAGGTCGAAGGCCAGCGCCACATATCCCAGCTCGGCGAGCGCGTCGGCCCGGCGGCGCTCGACGTCGCCGAGTCCCATGCCCTCTGGTCCGAGCAGCACCGCTGGCCGGCGGTCGAGACCGGCCGGGAGCGCGAGGTGCCCGATCATCGTCAAACCGTCGGCCGGGTACTCGACCGTACGCGTCGTAATCGTCGTCATGAGACGGGACCGTAGTGATCGCCGAGCCCGGTCCGGCCGCTGTTCTGCCGCCGGCAGAACAGCGCGGGTATCCCTCTGAAATACGGGACGGGCCCGGCGTTCAGGGCTTCAAGATCATCCCGTTGCCCCTGTGGCCCGTCTGCCCGCACAACCCGGGCAGGCAGAAATTTGCGTTGCAAAGCGTCGGATGAAGCGCCGGTCAGATGTCATCTCCTACACCAATTGGCTTGGTGCAGAGAAGGTGGCTTCTCTGCAGTAGTCAAGCCGATAGGTCTGCGAGCAGCTCTCGCCGAGTCAGCTCCAGGACAGAGTCTTCGCGACTGCGGCCGGGATACGGCTCTCCGCCACGAGCACTGTTCAAGGCCGCCTGTAACCTCTGCGCGCTCGTACTCACTTCCGGGGGATGACCTTGTACCACCGCAACATCGTGCTGCCCATATGGGCGGGCCTTGCTCTGGCTCTTACTGATCTTTTCGTAAGTTCGGTGGGTGTGTTGGGTGGATGGTCAAACCGGTATGGGCGAGGAATGACCATGGCAGTCGGGGGTTGGTGTTGATGCGGTGGATGCCTTGCTCGGTGGCGTCGGCGACATCGGCGAGGTGGTCGCCGGCGAGGTTGGCGAGTTCACGCTTCTTGAGCGAGGACCACAACAGCTCCACCGGGTTCAGCTCGGGAGCGTAGGCGGGTAATCGCTCCAGGGTCAGCCAGTCCTGCTCGGCGACCCACGCCCGCATTGCCCGGCTCCAGTGCGCGGACAGGCCGTCCCAGACCAGGACCACCCGCTCGCCGCGGTAGAACACCTTCATCTGCTCCAGGACGTCGATGAGGGCGGCGGTGTCGTAGCTGCCGGGCTGGAGGTGGAAGCACAAGCGGGCCCCGCGATCGGGGTCGGTGAAGTGGTAGCCCAGGGCCCCGGCCATCGACGCGCGCTTCCAGTTCAGGCGGTGCCGCAGTAGACGGGGTCCGACCTCGAGGTGCGTAGGTGCGGCGGATCTGAGGCAGCAAGGAGATGCCTGATTCGTCGAGGAAAACGATCCAGGCACGTGTGTTCACGGCCCCTTTTTAATGCGCGGCCACTCGTGCGCGATCCAGCGGGCGATTTCCGACTCATCCCTCTCCACCGCCCGCCGCTCGGGCCGCTGCAGGCTCCATCCGAGCCGGCCGGTCAACAACCGCCACACCGACGCCCTCGACAACACCACCCCCGTTGCCCGGGTGACGACCGCGCCGACTCGCTCCAGGGTCCACAGGTCGGCCTCGAAGCCATGGGCCTGGGCACCTTGCTCCAACGCGGCTCGGACCGTCTCGACCTGGGCGTCGTCCAGCTTGGGCGGGCGACCGGTAGCCGCACGCCGCCGCAAGGCCGAAGCGCCACCTTCCTCCCACGCACGCCGCCATCGACGCACGCTCTCCGCACACACCCCCACCGCCCGCGCGATCTCCGTATTCGAGACACCCTCCTCGAACAACTCGCCCGCCCGAACACGACGAGCCTCCGCCAACTGAGGCCGCGGCAAAGGAGGAAGGGAGACGCCGGCCGCAGAGCGCAAAGGTCGATAAGCCACCCCGACAGCCTCCCACCCACACAGCCACCACACCCACTGAACTTACGAAAAGATCAGTAGAGGGCGTTTCATCCCGTTGTTTGATCCCGGATTGTCGGTTTGAGGATGGTTCACGCGCCGCGCCATGTGAGGGTGGCTTCGGCGGTGAGTCTGCGGGTCATCAGATTGATCATCGCGAGCTGGATCATCGCCTCGGAGCGGTGCGGACGGGCTTCGTAGTCGCGGGCAAGCCGCCGGTGATTCATGAGCCAGCCGAGCGTTCTCTCGACCGTCCAACGACGAGGCAGGACTTTGAATCCCCTGGTGGAAGGGTCGCGGCGGACGATGTGCATGTCGATGCCGAGGGCGGCGGCGTGCTCGACGAGGTGCTGGCGGTAGCCGCCGTCGACCCAGGTCTTGCGGACGGTGGGGTGCTCGACGGCGACCCGGCCGATGAGGGTCCGGCCGGCGATCGAGTCCTGGACACTCGCCGCGGTGACCACGACCGCCAGGAGAAGGCCGACGGTGTCGATGACGATGCTCCGCTTGCGTCCGACGATCTTCTTGCCCGCGTCGATGCCTTGCTCATAGGTGGGGACGTTGGTGGACGTCTTGATGCTCTGTGAGTCGATGACGCATGCGGTCGGTTCCTCCTCACGGCCCTCCTGCCTGCGTACTTGGCGTCGCAGGAGACTGTTGAGCTGGTCGAAGACACCTTCTTCCTGCCACCGCGCGAAGTAGGCGTAGACGGTATTCCAATGCGGGTAGTCGTGCGGGAGGTAGCGCCACGGGATCCCTGTGCGGTTCACGTAAAGGACCGCGTCCAGGAGGCTGCGCAGGTCGTGGTCGGGTGGCTGGCCGATGTCCAGTCCACGGCCGCGGCGCTCGGCCCGCCAGGCGGTCAGAACCGGCTCGACCAACTCCCACCGGGCATCGGACAGATCGCTCGGATAGCGGCGGCGTTCAGACATGGTCTGGGACTACCCACCTGCCTTGGGCGCGCGGACCGGCGCCCGAAGCACACGGCGTGAAACCTGGCGCCTTGGGATGAAACAGGAGGAGGCAGAGCAATACGTCCGCCTGGCAGCCACTTTCGCATCATGAACCACAACAACCACAGCAGCCCCGAACGACCGTAGCCTCAGATCAGCACAAAAGACTCCAATAAGGCGCTAAACGCCCTCTGAGTACCTGTTTCCGATCTCGGACCCAGTGAGAGGTGGGGCTCACCTGGTGTTCAAGGTGCGGGGCTGTTTTCCGGCGCCGGGCTGCCCCATCACGTACACCGCGACCGGCTGGCGATGTGATCGCGTAGATCGGGTGGATCACGTGCAGGTCAGGCCGGGTCAGGTCAGCCGGTAGCTGGCGGCGGCGTGATCGGAGATCGTATCGACCAGCGACCGCGAATCCTCGGGCCCGGTGATCAGGAGCACGTGATAGCGCCCGTCGACCACGATGACGGTATTACGTGCGTAGACCCGCACGCCCGCCTGGCCGATCCACGTGTACGTCCCCGTTGCCGAGCGCTGGGTGCCGACCGTCGTCGCGTGGATGTCGGTCGCCGTCGACCAGGTGGACTCGCGGTAGGGCTTGAGTTCGGGTTCGGTGAAGCGCTGGTATTCGATGGGGTCGCCGTCCCCTGTCGCAGGGTCCCGGCCGGCGATCACGGTGAGTTGGAACCCGTCGCGGTCGAATACCGCCTGGCCCTTGCCGTTGAGCGGACGGATGGTCCAACCCCTGGGTAGCTCGACGCTGAACTCCCGCCCGCCGACCTTCTCGTACCCGGAAGCCGGCGAGGATTCCGGCGGGGTAGGTGATTTCGAGGCGGAGGCCGAAGCCGATCCGGAGGCGGACGTCGAAGTCGAGGGTGTGGCCGAGGCCGAAGGCCTGGCTCCAGGGCCGCCGCCCTCGGCCTGCGTCTTCCACTTGTCGATCAGGATGGGTGTGAAGGCCAGCGCGACGACCGCGATCCCCGCCACGCCCAGGCCTGCGCGCCGTCGCCGCCGGCGGGCGTTCGCCAGAGGAGTGCCGGCCCCGGTGGCTGGGCCGGCTCCCGCAGGCGCGTCCGCAAGAGCCCTCAGCCGCGCCACGGCGACGTCACCGGTGACGCGCTCGTTCGGCTGCTTCTCGAGCAAGTCGGAGATCAGCGAGGCGAGGTCGGGCGTCGCCCTCCGGATCGGCGGGGGCTCCACCAGGAGGACCGCGGCCGCGGTGGCCTCCATGGTGTCCCGACGGAAGGGGGATTCTCCCTCGACCATCTCGTACAGCACTACGCCGAGGGACCACAGGTCCGCCGCCGGACCCGGCTGGTCGCGTCCCGCCATCCGTTCCGGGGACATGTAGGCGATCGACCCCATGACCTCCCCGGATTCGGTCAGATCCGGTTCTCCCTTAATGTACGCAACGCCGAAGTCCGTGAGCACGGCCCGCCCGTCGTCACGGAGCATAATGTTGGACGGCTTGATGTCACGGTGTACGACGCCCTTGGCGTGGGCGGCGACGAGGGCCTCGGCGACGCCCACAAGCATCCCAGCGGCCTCCGCGGTACCGAGGGGCCCGCGTTCGGCGAGAACCTCGGACAACGTCCGTCCGTGCACCCGTTCCATGACGATCCACGGCCGTCCGTCCTCGACGATGACGTCGTAGACAGTGACGACGGAGTCGTGGCCGGCCCGCGCCGCGGCCTTTGCCTCGCGCAGGATGCGGGAGGTGCGGGCCTGGTAGACCGGGTCGTCGCGGTCCACGCGGATCAGCGCCTCTTTCACCGCGACCTGCCGGTCAACGACGGTGTCGAGACCGGCCCACACGGTTCCCATGGCGCCGGACCCGAGCCGCTCCGCCAACAGGTAGCGGCCCCCGATCAACCGGCCGCCGCCGTCACCCCCACGTGTCATGGACGTATGATGCCCGAGCTCCAGTCTCCGAAGTAGGCGTTCCGAAGGCGGAGTTGACGGCGACCCGGCCCTGTTGGGGGCGGACTGGGAGCCGAGGGGGCCGCGCCGCACCGTCGGGCCTGATCGGCGGACTGCGCGTACGACGACCTGCACTCGGCCAGCCTGGGTCCGGTTCCGGACCGGTTGGTCGATGCGCGCCGGCTTCGCCGCGACTGCTCCCAGCCCGGCGCGGACGCCTCACGACGAACATCAGGAGACCAGCCGGTTGGTTGGCAGATCGGGCCTGTACGGCCCCGGAAAGTCAGCTGGCGTCGGGGCGCTGTCCCGCGAGCTGGGTGAGCAGCTCAATGATCCGGGCCTGGTTCTGGTCGATCTTCTCGTCCAGAGCCTCGACCTTCTGGTCCAGGTTCCCGATCTGGAGACGCACCACGGTGACCCGGCCGCGGCGACCCGCGGCGGCATGAACGATCCCGGTGCGGCGAACGGGCCCGACGCTCGGCTCAGCGCGGGCGGCCCGTTGTCCAGGCGTCGAGCAGAATCGCGGCGTGGTCGGCGAGCAGCGCGGCGGGCGTCAGGGGGTTCCCGGTCTCCAGGATGACGGCGACGACGGGGCCGGCGAGTTGGGCGACGGCCAGTGGCGAAGGGGGCATGGCGGGGGCGTGCGGGCGTACGCGAGCGAGCACGGCCGAGGTGGCGGTGCCGACGAGGTCGGCGGCGCGGACGAGATCGCGTACCGCGGTGTCGTGCTGCGCTTCGCCCAGCAGTGCCCGGTAGGCGAGGCCGGCCGGCGAGGTGGTGAGGAAGGTGGTCAGCGCTTGGAGGAAGGCGAGGAGGTCGTCGGCTGGACGGGCCTGCGGCTCGATGTCCAACTCGTGGGCGGCGTCGGACGTGCTCGCCTCCAGCAGGATCTCCGCCTTGGTGGACCACCACCGGTAAACGGTCTGGCGCCCGACTCCGGCGCGTTCGGCGATGCCCTTCATGGTCATCGCCGCGTACCCCTGCTCGACGAGCATGTCGTCGACGGCGTGGAGAACGGCGATCCGCGCCGATTGGCTGCGGGGGCGTCCGGGTGTGGCCTGTTCGTGGGCTGTGCGTGGCATGGAATCAGCTTATCAAGACACGGTGCCTCGGAATGGTGTTAGCCTCATATCGAGGCACGATGCCTCGAAACCCTTGCGGGCGGCCGTAAGCATGTCCGGTTGTTCCCGCCGCTCTCGGACACCAGAGGGAAACCCCATGAAGACAACCCATAACTGCACGGTGCTAACCCGGCGCCACCTCACCCCCCGCACGGTCAGACTCACCGTGGGCGGACCGAGTCTCACCGGGCTCACCCCCCGCCCGGCCCAGGACATCGAGATGCTCCTCACCGACGCCCGCGGAAGCCGAGTCAAGCGGCGCTACACCATCCGGCACGCCCGCCCACAGGTCGGCGAGTGGGACATCGACGCGGTCCTGCACCCGGGCGGCGGGCCGGGCAGCACCTGGGCGGCGAGCGCGGAACCCGGTTCCCCCGTGGAGTTCGCCGGCCCCCGAGGAAAGCTCCGACTAGGACCGGCCGACGGCCATCTGTTCGTCGGTGACGAAGCCTCCCTGCCGGCCATCGCCGCCCTGACCGAGGCGCTGCCGGCCGGTCAGGAGGCCACCGCCGTCGTCGAGACCGAGTCTCCCGCCGACCGCGTCACGATCGCGGCGGGCCGGGTGCGCTGGCTCGAGCGCGGCGGCCGGCCTCCCGGCGACCCGCAGGCGCTTCTCGCCGTGGTCGCCGAGGAAATACTGGCGGGCCGCTTCGGCCAGGTCTACGTCCTCGCCGAGGCCGGCGCGGCGCGGGCGGTCCGCGAACTCGTGCACAGCGCGGGCGTCCGGCCGGACCACGTCTTCGCCAAGGGCTACTGGACGGCCGACCGCCGTCCCGCCGTCACGTCGCGGAACCCGATGTGACGGCCGCAGCGCCCGAATCTCGGAGCGGACCAACGTCGCGACAGGTCACGGTGGCCTTCCGAGGACTTCTGGTCGTCCGGCTGCTCGGTGCCCTGGCCGGCGGCGTCATGCTGCCCTTCGTCATCCTGTGGGCCCACCGTGTCGGCGGGCTGAGCGGAGCGGCGGCCGGCACGCTGTTCCTCGTTCAGGCCGTCGGTGAGTTCACCGGCGGCCTGGCCGGGGGCGCCTTGGCCGACCGCATCGGCCACCGCCGCATGCTGCTGCTCTCCACGACCGGGATGGCTCTCGGCTACGGCAGCCTCTTCCTGGTGCACCACCCGGTACCCGCCCTCGGTCTGTTCCTCGCCGCGGGACTCTTCGAGTCGGCGTTCCACCCAACCATCGCAGCGCTCATCGGCGACCTGCACGCCGACGAGGACCTCCCCCACGCCTACGGGCTGACCCGCGCGGTGGCGAGCGTAGGCGGCGTGATCGGCCCGATCCTGGGAGCCGCAGCCGTCACCCTCTCGCTGTCGGGCGTGTTCGCCGTGGCAGGCGTCCTGCTCGTCGGCGCCGCCCTGACGGTGCTCCTCGCCGTTCCCCCCGACCGCGTCGACGGCCCGGAGACAGCCGAGACAGACATCAAGGAGGCGTACGGCGCGCCCGCCCGGATCCTGCGCGACCGCAGACTGGCGCTGCTCATCCTCGGCGGCAGCCTGCTCAGCATCACCTTCACCTGGTGGCAAGCCGACGGCCTGGTACTCCTGAACCAACTCCACCCCCTGGGCACCACCGCCTACGCGGCCTTGTTCGTCATCGACGCCCTCGCGATCATCCTGTTCCAGATCCCGGTCAGCCGCTGGACCCGCCGACATGACACCGGGCGCATGCTCTTCCTGGGCGCCGCGCTCCAAGGCGTGGGCCTCGCGGGATTCGCCGCCGCCGAACTCGGCTACCCGGCCCTCGTCGCGGCCGTTCTCGTCGTCTCCTTCGGAATGATGATCTCCGGCCCCACCACCTCGGCATTCATCACCCGCTACGCCCCACCGGGACGCAGCGCCACCTACCAGGCCGCCCTGTCCACCACACAAGACATCGGCGCCGCGATCGGCCCCACCTCCGGCCTCGCTCTCGGCCGCATCGGCGCACCGGCCCTGGTATGGATCTCGGCGCTCCCCCTGGGCCTCCTCGCGGGCCTCGCCACCGCGCGGTCCGCCGGCCCGCCGTCACGACCGGACCCACCAGGACGAATCAGCCTGCGGGCATCGTGAGGTCAGCGCGGCGAGGCCGGGGGTAGTCCGAGCCGGCGCCAGGCGCGTGGCTCAGGCGGCGGCGGGGAGTGGGATGAACGCGGTGATCACCTTGCCGGTGTCATGAGATCGGATTTCCATGCGGTCAGCAATCTTGTTGACCAGCAGCCAGCCGAACCCGCCCGGCACCTCGACCGGCGTACCCGGCATCCGTGGGGACAGGGAGGACGCGTCCGACACCTCGACCGCCACGCAGTTCCGGAGAGGTCGGACGTGAAAGTCGGTCACGCCACCGGCATGGCGGACGGCGTTGGCGACCAGCTCCGAAACGACCGGCAGCACATCGTCCATCAGACGCTCCCCCACATCGGCTGCCGCCAGGATCTCGTGGGCGATTGCCGAGCGTCCTCGCAATTTCCGACCGACCGTGCAATCTGATGCGTCCGCCATCGCCCCTCCTTCCACCACCGCGTCTTCCCCTTTCCCCACGCGACCCACCAGGGCACCGGTTCCCTGCCCCGGCCCCGACCTACCATCCCGCGGCCGGCTCTCGCCACAGCTGCCGCCCGCACGTCAACCTCGCAGAACCCCCAGGTGAGCCGCGTGGCTGCACTCGGGGGCACCGGCGGGCGGCAGGTCTGTGTCAGCCGCCCGCTCGGCGAGGCCGTCGTCGATGGCGAACAGCAGGTTCGCGCCGGTCATCTCCAGCAACCAGGCCAGTTGCGGCGGGAGGGGCTCCAGCAACACCAGATCGCACGCCCTGTGAACTCGGAGCAGCAGGTTCAGGAACGGGGAGTCTGCGAACGTGATCCCACGGACGTCCAAGGCCAGCCGTTCCACGTCGCCCGCGGCGATTGCCTCGTCGCACGCGGCATCGAGGGAGCCCTCCGTGTCCGCGTCGAACTCCCCCACGCACCGCACCACCCGCAGCCCGGTGATCGGGCAAGACCGTCACCGTCGGTTCCTCCGGCCACCAGGCCCTCACCCCCACCTGGTGAACGTCGCCTCGCGTGACCTGTTCACGGCACCTGATCCGAGGCCATGGGCTGCGCCAATGCGGCTCGCCGTCCCAGGGCTGCCGTTCTCGTCCGGCGGCTTCTGTGCTCGGCGATGCCGTGATCTACCGGATCGCTCGCGACCAGGAGCGCGGCCAGGCGTTGGATTCTGCGGTCCAGAGCGAGGGCCAGGCGCCGGCGCTCCCGGCCGCGGATGGCGGCGACCGTCTGCGTGCTGGTTTCCAGTCAGGCTGCCAGGAAGCTGGTGGGCCACCCTCGTTCGGCGAGGTCCTGAAGGGCGGTGGCGGCTTTGTCCGCACCAGTCAGCCCCGGGAGAAGGCGTTCCCGTCTGAAGGCGCTGTTCGGGGGGATGCCGAGGATGGCTTCGGAGGTGACCCGGTGAATGACGGCCGATCGCTGCCCATCGGGACGGAGCAGGCGCCGCACGAGGGTGACGGCGACTCCCGAGATGTGGGCAATGTCCGCCGCCGACTGACCCGTCTCCCGCAACTGGCAGGCATATGCAGCGGTTTCGGCCGCAGGGACCCGGGCTGGGCGGCCGGCCCGCAGTTCCCTTCACCGAGGGGGCTCTGCGTCCCGGACAGGGCGAAAGCCTGGGCCCCCGCCACCAGCAGGGATGCTGGAGCGGTTGATCGACGACAACGATGAGTTCTGGAAGGCCATTGAGCGGCTCGGCCAGCACCGACTTCCCAGTCTGGCCCGCATCGATCCGTACGGAGACACTACGCTGCGCGGTGAGGCGGTAGACCAGATGGTGCGGGAGTTGGAAGGTTCGGATCTCGCTCGTCTGAGGAATGGTGAGCACGAGGCCGTCGCGACGCTGCCGGCCTGGGGCCGGAGGTGCCGTGCCGACCGAGACCTGCGGGTTGCCTTCTCGGGCGATTAGAGCGTCGCTTTCAGATCATCGGACCGTTGGTCTGGTGTGTCGCTGACTGACTCACAGCGGGCGCGGAGATCCCCCAGTCTCCGCGACCAGGCGGGCACGCAGTCTGAGGAGTTCGGGGGGCTCAGCGAGTCTGGGAACTCCAGCCCGAGCTCCTGCTTGTTCGCTCGGTGTTCTGCGGCTTGGTCGAGGCTTGCAGAAGTAGGGCCACTGACCGCACCACGCGTGCGGGCCCCGAACCAGCCGTCTGGTTCGGGGCCCGCACGCGGATGAGGAAGAGCGCCTCTGGGCGCCCGGGGTAGTCAGTCGAGGCCGGGTTGTTGGCCAACAAGCTGGTGAGCAGCTCGATGATCTGGGCCTGGTTCGCCCACAGGGGTGCGGGACCTGCCCATCGGCGCACCTCTGCACCCGGGTGGACGAGGCCAGGTGAACGGAAATCACTTGCGTGCTCCGTGACCGTCTGTGGGCGAGCTCCAAGGACGACGCCCACGCCTTGCGGTGTGTCGCTCGCACCACAAGGGGTGACCGCTGCTGGCACCCGATCGAGAACGGGCAAGTGCTCGGGGTGACCGGCTCCAAGGGGCTGCCGGTACGAATCCTCGCGCCCGCAGCGCGACATCGCCCTGTACGCGGACCTCCGATAGGGCCAGCTGCTGGACGATCTCGTCACCGAGGTCTACCCGGTGGAGGAATTCGTGAAAGCGGCAAACGACGCCCACCGCGGGCGGGTGGCGAGGGGGGTGCTCACCCTATGAGCCGTCCGGAAACGGCTCGGCTCCTCAGCCGGCGGGTTCGCACCCGCCGGCTGAGGAGCCGTGAACCGCGTCACCTCAGTCGAGGACGTCCGGGATCGGGTCGGTGTTGCTGCGCTGCAGCGCCGCCCCGGAGCCGGCCGCCGAACCGAGCGACCAGTCCATGAGCTTCATCGCGTCCGCGTAGCGCTCCTCGTCGTTCAGCAGGACACCGATGACGGTCTTGCCGTTGCGGGTGCCGGAGAAGACGATGCACTTGCCCGCGGCCGTGCCGGTGCCGGTCTTGACGCCAATGGCGCCCGGGTAGGCGTAGCCGGTGGGGCGCTCCCGGATCAGCAGGTTGCTGTTGCCCCAGGTGGCGTCGGTGGACGTGCCGCCGGTGCTGTACGTCGTGGCCTTCACGAGCTGTGGGAAGACCTTGCCCTTCATGGCGTACCGGGTGAGCTTCGCCAGGTCGCGCGGGGTCGTCAGGTTCTTCCCGGTCGGCGAGATGCCGTCGAAGGAGTCGTACGTGGTCTTGGTCATGCCGAGGGACTTGGCCTTGGCGTTCATCTGCGCGATGAAGTCCGCCGTACGGGCCGACGTGGTCGCGCCCTTGCCGAAGGTGTCCGCGAGCGCGTAGGCGGCGTCACAGCCCGACGGCAGCATCAGCCCGTACAGCAGCTGGCGGACCGTCGGGGTGGCCCCGACCTTGAGGTGGGCCGTGCTCGCGCCCTCACGGACGACGTAGTCCGCGTACTCCTTCTTGACGGTGACCTTCTTGTTGAGGTCAACACCGGGCGCCCTCAGCACGATCTGAGCGGTCATGATCTTGGTGGTGCTCGCACCCTGGCGTGGGGTGTCGGGGGCCTTGCCGGTGAGCGTGGCCCCGGTGCCGCCGTCGATCAGGATCGCGCCGGCGGCCGTGGTGGGAGGTGCGGCGACCGGAGCCGCCGACGAGACCGTCGAGGCGGCGACCAGGAGGGTTCCGGTGGCTACCGTGACGGCGACCGCGCCGCGGGTGCGGCGCATGAGGTTCAATATCAAGTCAAATCCCCGCGTATCCGAAGAATTTCCGAAGGGGAGGAACGTCGAGGTGTCCCTCCCCTTCCGGGAGCTTACGTAGCGGACGCCCGCAGGAACATCGGGCCGCGGGGTCAAAGCCTTTCCGGGCCCCGCACGGTCGGCCCGTTCAGTCACTGAAGCGGCCGAACCGGCCCCTGTGGAAGAGGAACGGGTCGCCCTGCCCGGCGGCGCCCGTGGCCTCGACGCCACCACCTCAGGCCGGTGTCGTGTTTGGTCGCGTGGGCTTCCATCTCCTGCGCGAGCTGTGACGGGACACGACCGATGAGCCGGATTCCCTCGCAGGTCACCTGAGGGCTGAGACGTCCATCGACATGGACGCAGGCCAGCTCTCCGTCCTCGTGGAAGGAGCACTCCACCGCCGCCCGGCTCAGAGGAGTGTCCTCCTTGGCGAAGCGCACCGGGTCCCACCCCGGGCCGTGCCCGTCGAGTTCGGCGGTGTACCCCTGAGCGGCCAGGGCCGCGACGATCGTCTCCTGGCGCATGTCCATGCGCAGCGGACCCAGGGTCCTCCCAGGAAGGTAGTCCCACCGATCCCGTTTCGTGTCCGGGAGCACCGGCCACATACCCGTATCCAACCCACGATCATCGCTCACTCAGCTCACGACGCGCACATCAGGGGCCGGGGTGAACACCGGCACCCCCTGGCCCAACCACAGCCCGAGCTCGGCCCTCTCCTCCATCTCGGCCGGCACCCGTCCCGAAGACGGCCTGATCGCCACGAACTCCCTTTCACACGGCGGAACTGCTTGTCCGGAGACCATCTGCTAGCACTGGAACAGCGGGCTGAACTCCCAGGACGGCTGTGACACTCGCAAGGAGGTCATCCTTGCCGAAGCCGTCGAGGGGCCCGCGGTCGCGGCCGGCTGCAAGTTGGCTGGTGGATCCTGGCGCTCCGCCTACGACAACGTCGTCGTCACGGACGCGGCCCGTCTGGATGTCGACCACTTCGTCCCGCTCGCCGAGGTGTTCGGCTCCGAGCAGATGCCCTGGTCGGCGGCGCGGCGGGAGGCGTACGCGAACGACCAGAACAGCCCCGACACCCTGATCGCCGTCCCCTCCGCCTCCCCCGCAGGCCTGGCAGGCTGGACCGTGGAGCCTGTCCGGGTCCTCCTTCGCACGTCGGCCCGGGCGGGCCGCCAACCCGCCCCCGGGCGGCCGGGCCGTTCAGGTCAGCGGTAGGTGCTCCAGCGGTCGTAGCGGGACAGGAGCTTGCGTGCCGCGTCCTCGTTTGAGACTCAAAGTGCGTGGCGGCCTGCGCGGCGTCCAGGTCCGTCGGGGTGTCGCGGGCCGCCCAGTACCCGACTCGCTCGGCGATGACCTCCAAGTGGCGGGCCGCCCGCACGCCCGCGATCGGGGATGTCTTCGTCAGCTTGTCGATCTCCTCCTCCAAGCGCTCCAGCAGCAGGGGGCGGTCATCGTCTCGACCTGGGCCGTGTGGCCGCCCCGGTCGCGTTCGCTCGCGTCCGCCTCTTCGCTTCCGCCCTCGGCCAGGTCCAGGTCACCGATCGCCTTCCAATCCACGCGGTGTTCGCGCCCGCTGAGGGAGCGGCATCCTTGGACTCGTCCACTTGATGAGGTGTGGGGCGCGTGGCCGCAGGCCGCCCGCCGACGGCGAGAACGATGAGCAGCCCAAAGGCTGCGAGGGCTGTCAGCGTGCGTACGTTGTTGAACAGTTCCCAGCGCCGCAGGACCTCCGCGTGATCGGCCGGGGCCGAGGTGAGCGCCCACTGCTTGATCCGGCCGTTGATCGGTACGTTGCCGAGCCGCGTTACCAGGAAGGACGCGATGGCCAACAGGCCTGCCGTACCCGAGATCAGCCGGGCGCGACCGCGTTTCAGGGCGGCGAGCGTGAGGGAGCTCAGCGTCGACACGGCCATCGCCGACTGCATGGTGATCCCGTTCATTCTCATCAGCTCGGCGTGGAACGACAGCCGCATGTCGAGCGGGACGGCGTTGAAGGTGGGTACGAGGTTGGCCGCGCCGTAGCCGAACGCACCGGCGAGCAGGCCGGCGGCGAGCAGGGCGAGTGCGTGGACGAGTCTGATGCGCATGTCTGCCATCTCTGTCGTGTTGCCTTTCGGGGCGGGTGCTCGGTCCGGCCGGGTTGAGCAGGAGTGCCGCGACTGCCACCAGGGGCGAGCCCGGTGGTACCCCATGGCCCGACGAAACAGAGCACCGGAATGTGAGGCCGGCGCCGCGCCTCACATTCCGCCGGCCTGTGTCGTCGGACTACCGAGGCAGCACCGATCCACGCCCGCGAGGCAGAAGAAGGGACCTTGCTCCATGGCCATGCGAAACGACGGCAACAGGGCAAGTCCGCGTTCATGCACGTCGCGATGGTCCGCAGGACCTGGCCATCTACTTCCAGGCGGCCACGGCTCGACCGCTGCCGTCCTCGTCGTCCCATGCCGAGACGCTCCACGATCTGGGCGCACGTGCTGCACGACGCCTCCATGCTGGTAGCACTCACCGCAGCCCCGGCGTGGCGGCCGGGTGGCAGCTCGCCCCATCGTGTACGCGTCCGGCTTCCTCGCGCTCGCCTTGATCCAGGTGATGCTCGGCATCGCACACATGGCGGCACCCCATGTCCCCCGAGGTGTTCCCATGTTCGGCATGAGCGTGCAGGACCTGAACCTGGGCCGGGCGCTGTCGAGCACCCCTGGCGCCGACAGCTCCCGACAGACGTCCTTCCCACCCCCCTTCCCCTACTGCCCCCAGGAGCCTTCCCGTGTCCCTCAAGCACCTCACCACCGCCCTGGCTGCCCTGGGCGCCGCGTTCATCCTCTACGTAGGCCTCAGCTACCTGCTCACGCCGCAGACCACCGCCCCCGACTTCGGCATACCGACCTGGCCGCAGCACGACGGCGCCGCCTTCCTTGCGGTCAAGGGCGTACGGGACATCGCGACGGGCCTGGTCATCCTGGCGCTGCTGCTCACGGGACACCGGCGGGCGCTCGGCTGGGCGATGACGGCGATCGCCTTCGTTCCCGCCGGTGACATGGTGATCGTCCTGGCCAGCGACGGACCCGCCGGCACGGCTTACGGGGTCCACGGGTCCACGACCCTGGCCGTCGCCCTCACCGCCGGCCTGCTGCTGCGCGAGCGCATGGGTGGGCGGCCGAGCACGGACACATACGCCTCCCAACGCCGCTAAGACCTGTCCCGCAAAAGATCTTCAACCGGTGCGCTCAACCGGCAGCCGCGGAACACCCCTCCCCGAACCCGGCCACGTCCTCGGCAGTCACCTCCAGGCGCAGCCGCTGGAACCGCGTCGGGTGCCGGAAGATGCCGCCCCGGTCGATCGAGGTGTCGGCGCTGACCTCCGCGACGAGTTCGGGAGGGACCGGGGTGAAGTCCAGGACGTCACGGGCCTCCCACGTCGAGGCGAACCGCACACCCTCCTACGGGTGTCTGTCCCCGGCCGGGGACAGACGCTCGCCGACGGACCGGGAGACGTACGGGCGCAGGGGCACCGTGCGGCCGATCACGTGCAGGCGGCCTGCATGGTCGCGGCGTCCGAGGACCAGGAGCTGCGGCCGGTCCAGGGTGTCGGTGACGGCGCCGACGATCCTTTCGGTGGTATCTCTGCGTCGCACCGTGGTCCAGCCGCGGACCGAGGGGGTAGGGCTGGGCCATGCCCTTGACCACGAGTCCTTCGAGGCTGGACACGTCCGTCCAGGACTCCAGCCACTCCCGGGCCTTGGGCAAGACCGCCCTGGCCCGGGCCATCGCGGCCACAGCACGCCGCAGCTCCGCGGGTGATCGTGGAGGGCACCTTCGCGCTCGCTCTGCCCGAGCTCATCGCCGTTGCCACGCTGACCGTGTATGTCGGCCTCGGGGTGCGGACTTCGCCGCGCTCGCACCCCGTCCCGGTCAGGTCGCGTTCGACGGCGCCGGACGCGCTCAGCCGAAGCGGTTGATCTTGGGGAACTTCGCGGCGGTGTCGACGTAGTACTTGCGGACCAGCGGGCCGAAACCGCCCTCCTGGCCGCCGAGGATCATCGACGTGACCACCCCCAGGCTCTTCGCCGCGGTGAACTCCTCCGGCTTCGTCTCGGGCTCCCCCTCGACCAGCGCCTTCCACGCCGCCCGGGACTCCGCCGTGGCGCTGACGTCCGGGTCGAGGCCCAGGTAGTAGACGCGGTCGTCGGCGTCCTTCCCGACGGCCAGGAAGACGATCACGTGGAATCCGCTGGTGAACTTGCTCTTGGCCCCGCCCACGTGCTCGGCCGGACCATTGACGTACACGGCGCGCTCGGACTTGAGGGCCGTGTCGATGCCGCTCCACGCGGCCGAGGCACTGAGCACCGACCCGAGGTCGGCGGGCGTGAAGAGCCCGTCCTTCCCTGAGCTCAGCAGAGCGCCGACCTCCTTGGCGCGCCCCTGGCAGTTGCTGTCCATCATCTTCCCGAACGCGGAATCGACCGGCACCTGCAGCCAGCACGCGAGACGCTTGAGGCCGGTGCTGCCCTCCGTCTCGTCCACCGCCTTCGCGATCCGGTCCCTGATGTCCTTGAGCGCCGGCGTGGGCTTGTCGCCGGCCTGGACGTACGCCTGCTCGATCACGAAGCATCCCCCGAGTCCGGGCCCACTTGCGCCCCGCCATGACGCACGGAGCGTACCCACGAAGGAGCGGAGCGTGAAGACCCCGGGACGACCAACACCGCTCCGCAGGCGGCCGAAACCACAAGGCATGGCCCGCAAGACTCCAGCGGCACGGCCGGCCGGGACCGGATCCGGACACCTCCTTGGAGGCGACCCTTCCGGGGAGGGGCGCCTGAGAGCCCGAGCGGATCCCCGTCAGGCCGACTCGGCATCGTGCAGCAGAATCAGTTCTTCGCCCGGACCGTTGTCCGGGCGCGCTTGCCCCGGCCCGCGAAGCAGCGGTCCCCTGCGGCCGGCGTGAGGTGCCACGGCACGATGTCGTGGTGCTCGCACAGCTCGATCACAGGCTTGACCAGCCGGCTGATCGACGAGGCAGGCAGGCGTGCGGCGAGGGTGGGCGCGGGCGGCGGCCTCCCGTGGCCATCCCACACGCCTTCCAGTCGATGAATACCTCCCACGGTGTGCGGAGCTCAAGCGGAAGTGATCGCCCTGGTCCCTGCGACACGGCACAGCGAAACGACCACACCGAAAGCGTGGGCAATGGGGAACTTCGGAACCACGACACATCGATGCGGCGCAGGCAGGGTCAGTTGAAGGCTTCGGCCACGGTGCCCGAGAGCTGATTCAGTACGGTCCGTGAGAGTTGCACCGAGCCGGTGAACGAGAGGAAGCCGTGGACGGCTCCCTTGACCGGGAAGTGCTGGACCGGCACGCCCGCCTCGGCCAACTTGTGGGCATACAGGTCTGCTTGGTCGCGCAAGGGGTCATGCTCGGCAGTGGCGATGACGGCGGGTGGGAGTCCGGCCAGTTTGTCGTATCGCCCGGGAGAGACGCGCGGGTCGGCACCCTGGTCAGGGCTGCCGAGGTAGGCCCCCCAGAACCATTCGAGGTAGGAACGGGAGAGGATCGGTCCGGTCGTGTACTCGTACATCGAGGGGCTGTCGTCGAATCGGTCGAGGGCCGGGTAGGCGAGCACCTGGAGCGTGATGCACGGTCCCCCGCGGCGTAGGGCTTCCTGTGCGAGAGTCGCGGCGAGGTTGCCGCCGGCGCTTTCGCCGAACACCGCGATGCGTTCTCCGTCGCCTCCGAAGCCGGCGGCGTTGTCCGCGACCCAGGTCAGGGCGGCGTACGCGTCGTCGGTGGCGGCCGGGAAGCGGTGCTCGGGCGCCAACCGATAGTCGACGGAGACCACGATCGTGCCGGAGCGGTCGGCGACGGTGCGGGCGATGTGGTCCTGGGTGTCCAGGTCGCCGAAAACCCATCCGCCGCCGTGGAAGTAGAGCGTCACGGGCAACGGTCCGGCGTCCGGCTCGGTGACGGGCCGGTAGATGCGGATCGGTATCTCGCGATCGCCGGCGGGGACGGTGGTGTCCAGAACGTCGGCAACCGGTTCGGCGGCGCCGGCCAGGGCGGCGAAAGCGCGCCCGGCGGCGCGGTTCTCCGCCACCGTCCGACTTTCGGGGGCCGGCCCGCCTTCCGCGGCCAACTGCCTGAGCAGGATCTCGATCTGAGGGTCGATGGGCATGAGGCACACCTGTCTGAAGAGACGACCATCCCGAGTTGGAATGACTTCTCCAATATCTGGAGCGGATCATTGGAATGTCAATTCCAACTTTGATAACGTGGCGGAGTGAGCACACCAGTTGAGACCGGAGAGCCGCAGAAGCGCCGACTCACCCAGGCCGGCCGCAGGACCCGGGAACGCATCGTCGAGACCGCCGCGGAGCTGATGTTCCATCGCGGCGCGGGGGGCACGAGCATCCCGGACATCCAGGCGGCCGCCGGGGTCAGCGCGTCGCAGATCTATCATTACTTCGGCGACAAGCAGGGCTTGATCCTTGCGGTCATCAACCACCAGACGGACTCGAAGATTGTCCAGCAGGGGCCGCTGCTGGACGGCCTGGACAGCATCGAGGCCCTTCGCGAGTGGTGCGACGCGGCAGGGGACCGGCAGGACGCGCTGGGATGCGTGGGCGGGTGTGAGATCGGCTCGCTCGCCGGCGAACTCGCCGACGGCGATCAGGCGACGCGGATGGTCCTCGTCGCCGCGTTCGATCGGTGGGAAGGCCCGATCAGGTCGGGACTCGCGCGCATGCAGAAACGCGGCGAACTGAGCAAGAACGCGGATGTGGCCGCACTCGCCACCGCCTTGATGGCCGCCGTCCAGGGCGGCATGCTGCTGTCCCAGGTCCGCCGGTCCAGCACCGCCTACCGGCAGGCCGTGTCAGCGGTTATCGATCACATCGAGAGCTACCTCGTCCGTTACTGAGGTGGAGGCGCAAGCTCATTGACTGCTACGGATCTCGTCGATGTGCCGCGCCAGGGCCTCCGTCTCCGCGATCAGCCGCGCGTGCGCCTTCTTCTGCTCCTCATCGCCCTGGGCCCTGAACGCCACGCTGAAGTGGGGTTGGAGCTGGGTCCACCAGCCGTAGTCCAACATCGCCCACGCCTGTGGGCAGAGGGGGGCGCGGGTTTTGGGGAGATAGCCGCTGTCGACCAGGGACTTCTGGTACTTCTTCGGGTCGCTGCCCTCCAGGTGGCACAGGAAGTTGAAAGCCCGCTGCTGGGTGACGGGATGGTCGCTCGCCAGGCCTTCCAGGGTCGGCCGGCCTTCCTTGCGGGCGAGCTCGTCGAAGAGGACCGCGGCGGCCAGCGACGGGCCCGGCCCGACCTCGTTGACGGTGTAGAAGGACGCGAAGCCGTCAGCCGCGTCCTCTTCGAGGCCGAGGTTGGCCAGGAGGAGCTGGCGTTGCAGGGCGTGGCCCATCTCGTGGTCGAAGATGAACTCGGTCGACAGCACGGTCAGATCGTCCGTGTTGTACTCGGACGCGGGGAACGGGGCGGGCCGTTCGACGGTCTTCACGACGTCGGCGAGGGCCTTCTCGATGGCCGTCAGGAACGACGGCGGGACGAAGATCGTCCTGCCGTCGGGTTGGGTGACGGCGTCGGTGACGCCGGGCGGCACGTCGGCGGTGACCTTCACGACCATATCGTGCGGGAGGGCCAGAGCTCTGTTCACCCAGTCGGCCGACCGGTCCAGCACACGGGACTTCCGGATCAGCGCCACGGCCTGCCGGTCCTCCGGTTTGACCGTTTGGGTCTCGTAGACGACGGTGACCCTGCCGGAGCGCGCCGCCTGGGGGCGAGGCCCTGCGCCGGACCCCTGCCCGGCGTCGCGGGCCTCGCCGCCGCACCCGGTCACGACGACCCCGGCGAGGACCATCACGCCTGACAGGACGATGCGCGCCCGCTTCGGGCGACCGGCGGTGTTTGGCATCCTTGGTTGGCTCCTGTCGCGTGCTCCCGCACTGATTCTCCGTCCGTCCGGCGGCGGGCGCCCGTCGAGCCGCCCGTACGGGGGACCGTCCGCCGCGGGCGGTCCGCTGACGGGCAGACAGCCCCGTGCGACGCCCGACGGCCAGGCCGTGTTTCAGAAGTTGCTGGTGTGCTGGGTGGGCCGTCCGGGAAGGACGCAACGACCGTCCACGCGCATCAGCACGCCGCCGGGGCCTGCCACAACTTGCCCCGGCCGGCGAGCCGGCCGACCATGCCCTCGGGCGTTCCCGCGACGGACTGACCGCAAAGATCCGCCTCGCCGCGGACGGCCGCTGCCGGCCACTGCAACTTCATGGTCCCGGAGGACAGTCGCGACGAGTACCCGTTCGCCCGTTCCGAGGAGGGCGCCAAACCCGGGTCCATGTGCGTCGACATCCCCCCTCAGCAGGTTGGCGGAGTGTGGGATGTCGCGAACGTCAAGGTCATGCGACGCAACAAAGGCACCGCCATCTGTGTGCGTTCCCCCGTCACCAAGGCTCAGAACGAGCAAGCGGGAAGCGCAGTCGGCGCAGCTACGACGTCTGCCCCGCATCCTCAACCGAGAGCCCTCCCAAGTGATCATCGCTCCCTGACCGGCCGCGGTGTCCCGCGACGCGTGGCCGGCGTCGGGTCCCGGGGGCCTCGTGCCGGGGGTACCGGTCCGCGAGGCAGACCTTCAGCCGCGGCTGATCGTGCCGGGCCGGTGGCGCCCGTCGTCATGCGTGTCGGAGTTGCTGTCCTCCATCCGGGCCTCCGGGTCCGTGCAGTCCCGATCGGTGACCGCGAGGTCGGTGCCATCGCGGTGTCGCTTGATTCGGAGTCGGATCTTGGCACCGTCGAAGATCCTGTGTCATCGACGCTGCGGCGGCCGGGGCCGTCGCAGCGACGCCGACCAGGACCGCCACCTCCGCAAGCACGGGAGATTTGATGGTGTCGATGGAAGGGCGATTGCCGACCTGATCATCTGCGCCATGGAACGCTCCGGAAGCCCACTGCGGAGAGGGGCGTCCTCCCAGCGTTTCCGGCTCTCGATCAAGACGGGATGAGAGCTCACGTTCCCGCCGCTCTCAGCTCAGGTCACGACCGGGTTCCCGGCGCCGTGGCGGACAAGGCGGCAACCTGAACAGCGGAGTCCACCTCAGGCTGAACACCGGCGGGAGCATCCGCCAAGTGCAGCCGGAGACAGACGAGCCAGGCACCAGGGGGCAGTGGCCGCTGAGGAACACACCAAGTGGATCATTACCGCATGTCAGATACGTCCCGACGCAATGTCCTCGCCGTCTTCGCCACTGCGGCCGCTTCCGTTCCACTCGGCACCTTGGGCGCCGCGGCCTCGCCCAGAACCTCGGTTCCGACCGCTCCCTCCCGCGCGGGCTCGGCCGTGGCCGCGGCGGCTCCCGGGTCGCTCACCTCGCCCCGATCCTCCGTCACGATCGGCGCATTGGACCCCGCCTACTTCACGCAGGTCTCCCTCGCCTCCTTCACCACGAGCGTGCTGCCGGGAACTCCGGAGCGTCTGGAGGTCACCGCCGGCTCCCGGCGTGTGGCCATCTTGACCAAGGGCGCACGAACGGTCGTCCTGACGGGACCTCAGCGCACCTTCAGCGAGAACAAACAGTCTTTCGCGGACGACTTCCAGCGCACCCTCCCCGACCAGACGCTCCCAGTCCCGGATCGCCAGTACTGGGGGACTTCCCCTTCCGGCGGCAGCTGGTCCACCCTGGGCCCCGTCGACACCGACTACTCAGTGGTGCCAGGTAGCGCGATCATCGCGCTCACCACCGACTACGCGAGCCGCCACGCCACCCTCCGGGACGACGAGATCACCGACGTCGACGTCCGCGCGGTCGCGAGGTTCGACAAGGTACCGACCGGCCAGGCCTGCTCGTACGCGCTGTCCTTCGGCTACCAGGACACGCACAACAACTATCGGGCCAGGCTGTCCTTCCTGACCTCGGGTTCGGTCGAACTGCGCGTCGAGAAGGAAGTCACGGACACGGTCACCCAACTGACCACGGCCACCACCCTCGCCACCGCAGTCCCGGCGGGCACGAACTGGACGATCCGCGTACGCCGCGAGGGCGCCCGCATCCAGGTCAAGGCCTGGCGCACGGACACCCCCGAGCCCACCGGATGGGCCGCCGACGTCACAGACTCCACCTTCCCCAAGGGGCGGGTGGGCCTGCGGGCCCTGGCCAACCAGGGCTGCACGAACCTGCCCGTCAAGCTGGTGGTAAGCAGCTTCCAGGTCGACGCCGCGACCTGGCACCAACCGCCGACCGTCACCCACGACACCTGGGTACGCGTTCTCCCCGCGCCCTTCGACGGGACCTGGACTCCTGCTGTGGAACAGGTCGTCCGCGGCTGGGCTGGTTCCCCCACCCCCGACGTTCTGGCCCACGCGGCCATGTTCCTCACGGGAGCACCCGCGGTCACCACCGCCGCCACCCCTGCAACGGGCAAACAGGTCATGGGCAAAGCCGGCTACGGCTCCCTGGATCCGCAGGGATACCGCTACGAGGGCGCGGACTTCCACGAGTACATGAACCTCGGCTGGACCTTCCCCGACGGCACCCAGACTGGGCCTTCGAGTAAGCAGGTCGGCAACCTCGACTGCTCGGGGTACACACGCATGGTCTACGGCTATCACATGGGCGTGCCCCTGGCCGCCGGCGAGGACACCTCGAAGACCCGCATCCCCCGCAAGTCCCGCCACATGGTGGACTACGCCCCCGGCACCCGAATCGACCAGACGGACGGTACGAACCCGCCCGCCGGACAGCAACTGCAGCCCGGAGACCTGCTCCTGTTCAACGCCGATTCCGGCGACGACACGGTGACAGTCACCGTCGACCACGTGGGCATCTACCTGGGCCTCGACACCACCGGCAAGCGCCGCTTCCTCTCCAGCCGCAAAACCGGCAACGGCCCCACCATGTCCGACCTGGGAGGCGCCTCGATCCTCGACGGAACCGGCACCTACGCGAAGAAGCTGCACACGGTTCACCGCATCTGACCCCTGGCGTGTTCGCCGGCGCCGGCTTGTCCGGGGGCGGCGAACGATGCGGCGCGAAAGGCGTGGGAGGCCAACAGGAAAGCCGAGGTGGTCCTCCCCCGGCCGCTCATGGTCTGGGCCTGTCGACGCTGAGGACAGGAGCGTAACCGTCTTCGATGTCCTATGACCTCGGTGGCCTGAGCACAGTGCGGTGATGATGCCCGCTCAAGTGCCGCGATCCCCCGGAATGCCTGGAGGAGCCATCCACGTCCGGGGATGCGGCGGACACAGCCGTCTACGTACGGCTACGGCGCCGGGCAGGTGATCCTGTCCGGCGCCTCGCCCTGCCCTGCCACGCGGCGATCCCCCGGTCCCGGCGGGTCAGTTCGGTGTGATGCCGGTGAGGACGGCGAGGACAGCGAGACGGATGCGGTTGTCCCGGCCCGTTTTCGCCATCAGACCGGCCACGTGCGTCTTCACCGTGGTGACCCCGAGGTGCAGCCGATCGGCGATCTCCTTGTTGGACAGGCCCAAGCCGAGCAGTCCAAGCACCTCCCGTTCGCGCGGAGTGATGGCCGGCATCGCCATGTCCGTCGGAGTGTCCGAGGAGGAACGGGTGTGGAGGGCCTGGGCGACGAGGCGGTCGAGGACGTCCCGGCTGAAGGGCGCCTCTCCGTTGGCGGCCCGGCGTACGGCCTCCAGGAGTTCGGCCGGCGGGGTGTCCTTGACGAGGAAACCGCAGGCTCCGGCCGCGAGCACCGGATACAGATGGTCGTCGTCGTCGAACGTGGTGAGGGCGACGACCCGGGTGGCGGGGCGTGCGGTCAGGATGCGGCGGGTGGCGGTGATGCCGTCCATGCCGGGCATTCTCAAGTCCATGAGGACGACGTCGGGAGTCAGGTGTTCCGCCCGTCGTACCGCCTCCGCGCCGTTGTCCGCCTCGCCCAGGATCTCGATGTCCCGCGCCTGCTCGAAGAGCATGCGCAGTCCCATACGCACGAGCTGCTGGTCGTCGACGACGAGGATGCGGATCACAGGTGGGGCTCCATGTCGGATGCGAGGGAGGGAAGTTCGGCCGTGAGCCGCCAGCCCTGGGCGGCGGGGCCCGCACCCAGTCGACCGCCGAGCAGGTCCACGCGTTCACGCATGCCGATCAAGCCGTGTCCGGAGGGGCCGGAGGCCGGTGGCCGGGCCCTTCCGGCGCCGTCGTCGTGGATCGTCACGTGAACGGCGTCATCGGCCACCCGTACGGCCAGCTCGGCGTGTGCGCCGGGTCCGCCGTGCTTGGCCGCGTTGGCCAGGCCCTCCTGGGCCAAGCGCAGGACCGCGAGGCCACGTACCGCGTCGAGCCGTGCGAGGCGGGGATCCACGGAAGCGGTTACGGTCAGGCCGGTCTGGCGGCTGTGTTCCACCACCGCCTCCAAAGCCGCCGGCAGGGCTCCGGGCTCGACCAGGGAGCCGGTGCCGGGACCGGTCCGGTCCGGGGCTCGCAGTACGGCGACCAGGCGCCGCAGGTCGGTCAATGCCGCGCCGGCGCTGGCGTGCAGGTCGTCGAGGACCTCGGAAATCCGCGGGTCGGTGGGGGTACTTGTGGCCGCGGTGACATGCCGGGCGACACCGACGCGCAGCACCATGGAAGAGACGTGGTGGGCCACGAGGTCGTGCAACTCGCGCGCAATGGTCGTGCGCTCCGCCGCGCGGGCGGCCAGCAGCTGTTGTTCGGCCCGGAGCTCCTGCTGCTGCGCGTGTCGACGGGCATGCACCGCAGCGTCGCGGGTCACGCGTACGTACGCGCCCAGGAGCAGCGGCAGACCTGCGACGATCCCCATCTTGTAGAACACCGGAAGGAGTTCGCCGGGCAGGTCCTCGAAGCGGTTCGCGGCGACGGCGAGTGCCAGTGCCGTCGCTGCGGCGGCGAGGCGGCGTCCGGACTGCTGTACCGCCAGCTCGAAGAGGGTGACGGCGGCCAGCACCTTCAACGAGACGACGGTGCTCGCGCCCAGCGCGTGTGCGGCCACGAGCAGGACCGACTGCGCCAGGAGCGCACCGAACACCCATTTCCCCGCGGCCAGGCACAGCGCGAGCCCGGCTGCGGCCAGGGCCCAGTCGCGTGTCCCGGACGGCCGCTGCAGGAGGAGTACGTAGCCGACCATGACGCCGGCAAGCACCAGGATGCGCAGGCCGGCGAATCTTCTGTCGAACGCGGGCTCGATCCAAGCTCTGTTCACGCCCCCACGATAGGCGGACGCCCGTGGGCCCGGGTCCTGCCGTGGGAGGAGGCCGCCTCCTCCCACCGGCCGGGATGTCCGGCCCGTGGAGGGAGTCGGGGAGCCTGGTCGGGCGGCGAGAGTGAGCGGCATGGATACCAATGCGCATACCTCCACGAGCTCCGACGCAGACGCGGAATCCCTGGCCAGGGGGCGGCGGTCCGTCCTCGGTGGTGCGGCTGTTCTGGGGCTGGGGATCGCAGCCTTCGGCACCACCGCCCACGCCGTCGGCGCCCCGTCGAGGTCCCGTGACCAGGCCGGCCGCTTCCAGGGGAAGTCCGTGCTCATCACGGGTGGCACGTCCGGCATAGGCAGGGCGACGGCGAAGGCGTTCGCCCTGGAGGGCTCCCATGTCGGGTTCTGCGGCAGGCGAGCCGAGTTGGGGCGCCAGGTGGAACGCGAGATCCGGGACGCGGGCGGCGAAGCCACGTACATCGAGGCCGATATCCGCGTGGAAGACCAGGTTCGCGGCTTCGTGGACCGGGTCGCGAGCCGTTACGGCGGTATCGACGTCGCCTTCAACAACGCCGGCATCGGCGGCGGCAAATTGCCCCACGAGATGAGCGTCGAGGAGTGGGATGACGTCCAGGCCACCAACGCCCGGGGAGTATTCCTCGCGATCAAGTACGAGATTCCGCACATGCTCAAGGCGCAGCGCGGCGTCATCATCTGCACCTCGTCATCCGCGGCCGAACAGGCGCGGCCGAACAGCGCCGCGTACACCGCGAGCAAGCGGGCGGTGCAGGGCCTGGTGAAGTCCGCGGCCCTCGCGTACGGACCCAAGGGGATCAGGGTCAACGCCCTGCTGCCCGGCACCACCGATACCCCCTTCGTCCGCCCGCCGGGCATCCCGGACGCGGATTGGACGAAGTACAAGCAGGCTTGGGGACCGCTCAACGTCGACGGCTTGGAACGGATGGCCGAGGCGGAGGAGATCGCGCGGGCCGTGCTCGGGCTCGCGTCCGACGACTTCCCCTACATGACGGGTGCGTCGATCAGCGTGGACGGCGGAAGCACCGCGGGTCGGAAGATGATCCAGCCGAGCAGGACGTGAGGGCTGGCCCTCCCGGGAACGACGCCTGCTGCCAGGGCAAACTCCTACCTGCTCCGCCGCCTCACCCCGGCGCCTCTCGGAACCACAGTCCGTCGGGCCGCTCCTCGATGCGCAGCCGCAGCAGGGGCACGTCCTGTTCCCACCGCGCCACCGCCCGCTCCAGGACGCCGTCCGGCACGGCCTCCCCCAGGGACAGCCGGATGGTGACCTGTGGTGCCGGCCGTCAGGACGTGGGTGTATGCGAAGGCCGCCTCGGCGTCGCCGGGCCGGCGCGGCACGTCCCCCGCGCTCACCGGCCCCGCTCCTGTCCGGCGGACCCTTCCGTGGGCCCGGTCCAGGCCGGCGGGTGTCCGAACCGGACGCCGTGGCTGGTCACGTCGATGGTGACCCGCTCGCCGTCGGGATCGGCGCGGGCCGGCCGGCTGGCCGGCCGCTCATCCGCGTCCACGTCGGCGGGTGCCGGGGCACACACAAACGCTGCTCGGCCATCGACGTCGAGCAGACGCGCCGCGCCCTGGCAGAGGGTGTACCCGGCTGCCCGCACTGCCGACCCCACATCACGCTCGGCGTGCTGGACTGAGCGTGCAGCGGCAGCCCTTCCCGCCCCGGCAGGCGCGACGACTGTCCGGGTCTCGTCCGAGACCGGGACCGCCTTCCACCCAGGCGCACCGGCAGGGGTACTGGGACACGAGGACGCGGTGCAAGCCGACCACGGCCGACATCACCCGCCGAGCCCTGACCGATGGGGTCTCGGCGTACATGCACGTCTTCCCTATTCAATCTTCGTGTTGCAGCAGGATGTGTTCCGGACGGAGCGAGTGCGTGTTGAGAACAGCTGGCGTGTACAGAGAGCGACGAGGGCAGCGGCCGGCGGTCGCCGAGCGAACAGCTTGTGCGAGCGGGGCCTGACACCCATCGCGTCGTCGCTTTGCCGACAGCGGCACACCGCGCGGCTGTCCGGGAGCCACCCGTGCCCTCATGGGGTGCAGGCCTCGGCGATCGACATGCTGTTCTCGTAGAGGTGGTGCCGGGTGATCCGGCCGTCCTCGACGGTGAGGTGAAGCGCGAACGGGCCCTCAAAGGACTTTCCCGTCGCGCGTACGGTCCCTGACAGGTGCCCCATCAGGACAGCTTCGGTGCCGTCGACGATGAAGGTGTCGACAGAGGCACGCGCCTCTTCGGGCACAGTGTGCTCCATCAACTCCGTGAGCTGGGCGGCGCATTCGGCGGCAGTGGACCGCGGGCGGATCCACGGAACGGCGGGGTTCTCTGCCAGCAGCCAGTCGACCTCGCCGGCGAAGAGCACGACGAGCCGCCCGGTATCCCCGGCCGCCCGGGCGGCAAGGAACTCCTGCACCACGGCCCGGGTGGCCGCGGCAACGGAACTCGTGGTGGTGCTCGAACGCGGTGTGTTCGCAGTGGACTGGACGGACATGACGCTCTCCTCGCGGCTACGTTCCCGACGGGGTTACCGTCGATGTGCTTGATCCTGATGGTGGAGGAGAGAGCGGTCGATTACCCCGGGGGTAATGAGCGGCCGACAGGGACAGGGCAAACCTCCTGCGGTGGAGCTCCGACAGAGGAGGAAAGCCGCATACGCAACACGCACAGAGCGGACAGGGAATCGCACTGCCGGCCCGGTACCGCCCTGGGGGTACTGGAGTGAGCGAGTGCCGACCGCACGAGACGGTTGAGGGTGCTCGTCGGGTCGTCGTCCACCCGCCCGAGGAGCGGGGCGGGCGCCGGGTCCCGCGTGGACGGGGTGAGCCTCGGCCGGGCCTTCGGCCCCGCCGACGACACCGAAGGGCGCGGTGGCGGCCCCGCGACCTGTACCTGGCCCAAGGTCAAGCGGGGCGCTGCTGTGCACAGCAGCCTTACGGACGTGCTGAATTCGAACTACCACGGAAGAGGATCGTGTCTCAGTGACCGGCCGTCACTGCTCCCGAAGATGTGGGCCGGCCACAGGTCACTGTCGAAGCCGGCCTGTGGAGTGGATCCCGCGGCGGTGCAGGTGCCGGGGGGGGGGGGTGTACTGCCTGCCTGTTCTCGGGTACCTGTCAGGTCATCACATGTAGCGGCTCATTGGGATGAACGTGCTGCGCAGAAACCGTTGCCCAATTCTTGGAGGGTGCTCCAATTGCCCTGTGTTCGGAACAGAGACGGGAATCCGTCTCTGTTCGGTCGTGAATCCCACTCCGCAGCAAGAATGGATTTCGCCCCATGGCAATCGCCCTTCGCAAGACGCTCGCTCTCACGGCGCTGGCGCTGACCGCTTCCTTCCTGCCGGCCGGCGGGGCGCAGGCGGCGGCGACGGCCACCCCGGCCCTGCGTGCTCCCGGTCTCTACTGCCTCGCGAATGCCTGGAACACCCCGAACGTCTCCTCGAAGCCGTGCGACACGAAGGACCAGGGTCAGCACTGGACCGTCTCGGGTCACCAGATCTTCCTGACCAACGCTCCGGCCTACTGCCTCGCCAACACGTGGAACACCTCGGATGTCTCGACCAAGCCGTGCGACCCCAAGGACCAGGGGCAGTACTGGAATGTCTCGGGCCAGCAGATCGCCCTCAGCTACGCGCCGGCCTACTGCTTCGCCAATGCCTGGAGCACCCCGAACGTCTCGACCAAGCCGTGTGACGCGAAGGACCAGGGGCAGCGCTGGGTGATCTTCAAGGACCAGATCAGCCTCGCCGCCGCCTGACCCTCACCACGCCAACGGCCTTCCCGGCCAGACCTCTCAAGCCGCCTGCATTGACGGTCCCAGCTGTCAGAGGTCCCTAAGAGTTCTGACAGCCGGCCCGCAGTCCGCGCCGGCCGAAGTCCCGGCCTGGCTTTGACAGTGACCTGTGGGGTCTGGCCCAGATCCTGCCTCAGTGACGGCCGGTCACTGAGGCAGGATCGTCTTCCGTAGTAGTAGTTCGAGTTCAACACATCCGTAAGGCTGCGCTTCACAGCACCTACGGTGCCGGCGGAGCTCCATGACGGGGTATGGCCGGCCGTGATGGCGTTGAAGCACGGGACCCGTTCGGGCTTCGCAGCCACCCTCCACGACTGCTCCCCAAGATTTGTGCCGGACCCCACTCTCGTGAACAAAGCCGGCCGACCACACGAGACGGTCGAGGGTGCGCGCCGGGGTCGTGGTCCACCCACCCCACGCGCGGGGCGGGCGCCGGGTCCCGCGTGGACGGCGTGAGCCTCGGCCGGGCCTTCGGCCCCCTTGATGGCCGTGCGCGGCTCGTCCGGGTCGGGGGTGGGGTGGCTGGTCAGGGCTGTCTCTTTCGGTGATGGTCCACGCAGCCTGGTGGCGGGTCCGGTCGCCGGCGCGTAAGTCCATCATCCGCCCGCTGGGGGGGGTGGCTCAGCGGGCCGCGAAGGGCCGGTAGACGCGCAGGGATCGGTCGGCGACGCACACCGCGCCGGTGGCGAGGATGATCGTGCGGGTTGCACCGGCCCGGTAACGGAGGTCCGCGATCAGCACCAGGTGGTCGCCGGCGAGGACGTGGTCGCCGACACGAAGTTCGTGGGGCGGGCAGTCCAGGGGCGCGGTGCCCGCGGGGATCCGGATCGCTCGCTCCGGGGCGACCGGCCGCTTCCCCACCTGAGCGCACAGCACGGCGCGGGCGATCCACTGGAAGCCGGCGGCGTCCATCAACAGCAGGGCCAGTGGGGGCTGGTGCCGCTTGACGACCTCGTCCCGCGCTTGGCGTTCCCGGTCGATGACCACCTGACCGACACTGGACCGGTGCCCCTGTCCCCGGCCGGTCACCGGTGCCCCAACTCTGCGCAGCGCCGCATCAGAATGTTCATGTCGGTCACGGCGGGGCAAGGTCGACCCCCGCGGCTTCTACCTGGCCGGCACCGCCATAGCCCCAGTGGTCGCCTCCGACCTTCTCGCGAAAAGGCTTCGCCGCCCGCGTCGCCGGCGGGCCCTCCCCCGAGGCGTGGGAGGCGAAGCGCGCCTCGTACGGGACCGAGTACATGTCGAGGGGTGCCTCCGACAGCCAACGGCGCGTCTCTGGCGAATTGGTCGTCATCCAGCAGCAGCTGGATACCCCGGGGTGGGCGGTGAGGTCGCGGCTCGTGCGGATCGGCCTCCTCATCGGGCTGCACAGCCTCCGCCGTATCCGTCCCCTCTTTGACCGGGTGGAGCCGGGCAGCGGCGGCGAATGATCTATCGGCCGGCGCGGTGGGCGCGCCAGCGGGCCAGGAGTTGGGCGGGGGTGCTGGGCGAAGGATCGGGCTCATCGGCCCACCGCTCCCGCGGGGTGAGCGGAACAAACGGCATCAGGGAGGTCTGCCCCTCGATCTCCAGGGCGCACAGCGGTTCGCCGCCGGGGATGTCTCCGCGCCCGAGGCGCACGACGAAGGAGAGCGGATCCTCGCTCCCGCCCCGGGCGAGCGAGCCGCTCAACTCGGTCGGCGCGTGGCGCCGCGTGCGAGCCGCGGCCACCACTCTGCCGTCGACCAGTAGCTCGACGCGGCGTCCACCCCCATCCCGGACGACGGTGATCGAGTGCCCGTCCTGGTCGAGATGGAATCGCTGGTCGACCCCACTGCTCACGACAGCCTCCTGCATCCGCTTCCCCTGACCAGCGTAGTCCGCGGAGGCCGGGGACGTCCTGGGCACGGCGCTCGCTCCGGCCCGAACGTCCAAGTCAGATGCCGTGGCCGACGGGGGCACGGCTTCGCGGGGCACAGCCAAGGGCTCTCCGACGGATCTCTTCCATCCTCGCGCCGACGTGCGAGGGTGTCGACCGGCCCCTCCGCCGCCCCGCCCGCCGGGCTCCCGGCAGCGCCGGAGGGCGTATGGAGCGGCCACCGCTCGGCCTGTGGAACCTGGACATGGGGCCGAGCACCCCTTCGTGCACGCTGGTCCTCCAGAGCCGAAGGGCTGCCCTGCTTCCGGGTTCCTCTCTCGGCGGAGGGTGCGCTTCGCTTGCCGAAGTTGCCTCGACTGCAAGGAGTGTCTCGTTGGATCGAAACCCCACCTGTTGCTTCTGTTGGCTGGTGGTCGACCTCGAACAGGACATGGAAGCGCAGGAACTCCGGCTCGGCCTTGCACACTCAGGCAACGCGCGGCAGCTGGTCTACTCCCACTCAAGCTGTCTGCGCGAGCGCATCCACCCGAACATGGACCTGTGGTGGGAGTTTTGAGGGCTGCGGGCCAGGCCGGGTCGGACCGTCGGTGAACCTTGTCGGCGACGAGAGAAGATGCACCATGGATCCCCGCATACCCCACCTGCGTCGCAAGCTGGCCGCGATCCCGTTCCAACCCCTGCGCAGCCACTCCTTCGGGGAGGAGCAACACAAGTTTCGCCTCGGTCCGAAGCTCGCGGACGCACGCGTCGCTGCGTTTGAGGCCGAACACGACATCGTCCTACCCGACGCCTATCGGCAGTTCCTCACGCACATCGGCGGCTCAGGCGCGGCGCCGTTCTACGGCCTCATGCCGCTGGAGCGGTGTTCCCTGCTGTTCATGAATCCGCGCGGGGAACCAGGGGCACCCCGCGGCTTCAGTGCCACAGGGTCCGGGACTCGCGAACGCGACCTCTTTCTCCACGTGATCGAAATGGGCTGCACCGACGTATGCGTCATCGCGGTGACCGGTCCCCTCACCGGCCGCGTCCTCATCGGCAACGGCGACGGCTACTGGGGCCCCAACGTCTCCTCCGCCTCCGATTTCCTCGACTGGTACGAACGCTGGCTCAACCACATGAGCGCCGGACGCGACAACCGGGCCCTGGAACTCACCTCACCCCGGCTTCGTGCCCATCCGGACCGACATCGCATGGCCCCGAAGATCTGACTCTCCGTAACGGCTACACGGAGTGTGAGGCAGAGCCCGGGAAACAGGTAACACCGTGTTGAGACCGACGCGGCTGGTGCTCGGGGTCGCATTTCCTCGGCCTGCCGTGACGTGACGCAATCGCCAGCGGGGCTCTTCCCTCGATGGCGGGTGCGTCGTGTCTCAGTTCCGCCGGGTGGTGGCGTAGGCCTCAATGGCGTCGCGCTGGTACGCGGCAAGGTCGGGAACGATGGCCTCGTATGCGGCGCGCCACGTCTCGGGGTCGACGATGGAGCGTCCGATGGCCCGGTAGTCCTCGGCGGAGACGGGGCGCAGTTCGGTCAGTGCCCGGTACTGGGCGTCGATTTCGGCCTGGACTCTCGTCGACCTGTTTCGACAGGATCCGGCCGATCTCCGGCAGGTCGACGCCCAGCGCCCGCAACACGAGGGTCTGTTGCAGTCGCAGCAACTGGCGCTCTTCGTAGTGGCGGTGACCGTTGGCCCCGATCCGGGCCGGCGGCCGCAGGCCCGTCTCGTCGTAGTGACGCAGTGTCCGGGTGGTCACGCCCGACATCCGGGCCACCTCCGCAATGGGCCAGTCCATCACGACTCCCGTACGTGTGTGTCGCCGGGCCGGTGTCTCCGGCCCTGGTCACGACGGTAGAAGCTGCCGCAACGGCAACTTCAACCCCGAGACCCAAGATCCTCGCAATCGAACGCGGACGGTCCACACCTCAGGCGGGACGGCTCCGCCCGTGGCCGACTGCACCACCGCGCGCCGGACCACCCGCGACCCACGTCGGGTACAGGCGACGAACGGCTGCTCGCCCGCCTCTGCGCCGACCCCACCTCGACACCTTGTTCCTATACGGTGCGCCGGTACGTTGCCGGAGCGTGGTGGGGAGCGAGCGATGGGCGCGGCATCGGGGCCTGCGGGTACGGGCGAGTTGAAGCGCCACCTGGGTGTCTTGGACGCCGTGGTGATCGGCCTGGGGTCGATGATCGGGGCGGGGATCTTCGCGGCCCTGGCTCCGGCGGCCGGTGCAGCCGGGTCGGGGTTGCTGCTCGGCTTGGCGCTGGCGGCGGTGGTGGCGTACTGCAACGCGATGTCTTCGGCGCGTCTGGCCGCTCGCCACCCCGCCTCGGGTGGTACCTACGTCTACGGGCGGGAGCGGCTGGGCGAGTTCTGGGGCTACCTCGCCGGTTGGGCGTTCGTGGTCGGCAAGACCGCCTCTTGCGCGGCCATGGCGCTGACCGTCGGCTCCTATGTGTGGCCCGGCCAGGCTCACGCTGTCGCGGTCGCAGCGGTGGTGGCGCTGACCGCCGTCAACTATGCGGGGGTGCAGAAGTCCGCCTGGCTCACCCGTGTCATCGTCGCCGTGGTCCTGGCGGTGCTGGTCGCCGTGGTGGTCGCCGCGGTCACCTCCGGCGACGCGGACGCGGCCCGGCTCGGCATCGGTGACGACGCGACCTTCGGCGGGGTGCTCCAAGCGGCGGGCCTGCTGTTCTTCGCCTTCGCCGGCTACGCCCGCATCGCCACTCTCGGGGAAGAGGTCCGCGACCCCGCCCGCACGATCCCGCGTGCCATCCCGCTCGCCCTCGGCATCACGCTGGCCCTCTACGCGGCCGTGGCCGTCGCCGTCCTGCTCGTGCTGGGCCCCCAGGGGCTGGCCGACGCCATCGCTCCCCTGTCGGATGCCGCGCGCGCCGCCGGCGCGGACTGGCTGGCGCCGGTCGTACGGGTGGGCGCCGCGGTTGCCGCGCTCGGCTCACTGCTCGCCCTGGTCCTCGGGGTCTCGCGCACGACCCTGGCGATGGCCCGCGACCAGCACCTGCCCCACGCCCTGGCCGCCGTCCATCCGAGATTCCAGGTGCCGCACCGCGCCGAACTCGTGGTCGGCGCCGTCGTCGCCCTGCTCGCCGCGACCACCGACGTACGCGGGGCGATCGGCTTCTCTTCCTTCGGGGTGCTCGCCTACTACGCCATCGCCCATGCCTCTGCCTGGACGCTCTCCCCCGACGAGGGCCGACCGGCGCGGATCATCCCGATCGTCGGAATGGCCGGCTGCCTCGTCCTGGCCTTCGCCCTCCCGCCCTCCTCGGTCATTACCGGCGCCGCAGTCCTGACCGCGGGCGCCGCCGCCTACGGGGTACGCCGTGTGGTGACCACCCACAACACGTAACCGCGGCAGACACACATCCACGCTGTGGTCAAAGAAGGGGACTGAACAGGCGCTCGCCGTGGCGGAGAAGCCGGCGTCCCTGCGGTGACGTGCGTCCGGGGCGGAACCGCCCCCGAACGAGGAGGGGGGCGAATCGAGGCGGTCGCCCGCCACAGTGTCCCAGGGGCATGGTGCGATCGAGCCCGAGCCGTGGGGCGCGCCGTATGAGGCGTCGCTCGTGCCGTGGCAGGCGAAGTGCGCCACTGCGCGTCCCGGCAGCGCCGCCAGCGCCGCCAGCACCGCGTCGGCCACGGCCTCCGTCTCGGACAGGCGTAGTACCTGCGGCCCGTCGAACAGAGGTGCCGGGACGGACACCGGTCCCATCCGGCCTGAACTGCCCGGCGCCACGAGCAGGGCGGGCCCCTCCGGTTCGGTGGGCCACCACACACGGTCCGGCCTCAGCGGGGCCGGCCGTTCCAGCACGGGCGCGGCGAGGTCGTCCCACAGCCCGCGGGTGATCTCGTCCAGTACGTCCAGTGACTCCTCGTCGCGGGCAGCGGTCGCCACCTGCAGGCGCGCGGCGTACGTCTCGACCGTCTCGGGTGTAAGCCGGGGCAGGGACAGGGCCTCGACACCCCCCGAGGTGACGATCAGCGCGTCGGCGCGCAGCGCTGTGACGTAACACCCATCCGGCCGCCGGGCTGAAGCGGTACGAGGCGGAGCACGACTGGCTCACCACCATCCGCCTCCCGTCATACTCACCAGACCTGAACCCGGTCGAGGCCGTCTGGTCACTCGTGCGCAGAGCGATGGCCAACATCGCCTTCGACACACCCGACGACCTCGACCGCAGACTCCGCCGCGAGCTACGCAGAATCCAACTCCGGCCCCACCTTGTCGACGGCTGCCTCACCGCCACCGGTCTGGCCATCAACCCACCTACCCCACCCTGAAATCTTCAGTGGGTGTGCAGGTCCAGGCACTTGCCCGAGCCCACGTTCTTGATGCTCGTGGTGGCGCGCAGGTTGAACTGCCACGTCTGCGCCGGACTGCTGTTGCACGTCCAGGTCTGGATCCGAGTGCCGTTCGCAGAGCCGCCGTTCTCGATGTCCAGGCGCTTGCCGTTCGCGGCGTGTACCGCGATCACCGCCGGCTTGTCACCGACCACGCCGACCCCACCGTGGGTGTGACCTCCGGAGTGCCCACGTGGCCCGGAACGCGTCCCGGGCGGCGACGCGCGGTCGGGTCGAGCGCAGAACCCTGCACCGGGTTTTCATCTCGACCCGCTTCGTCTCAGGAAACGATCGTTTCATTGCAGATCCGACCGTTTCCGTGGTCTAGTTGCACGCGCAGGCTCAGACCTGTCCGGAACAGCACGTTCCGATTCTGTCCTGGCTGGGGGGCCTATGAGCGACGGGTACGCGCGGCTCGCCGAGACCGTGAGAGCGGTCGAAGAGCTCCGGTTGGAATCGGGGCTTGACCGGGCATCGGCTTTCAACCTGAAGGCCCTCTCTTTCCACACTTCGCTGCCGGAGGCCGACATCCGGCGGCTGCTCGACGGCGAGCTCGTCGAGTCGCCGACGAGCGGTCCGGCCGAACTCGCCCGCCGCATCGCCTTCCTCACGGAAACCCGCTTGACCGTGGACCGGGACACGGGTCGCCGGCGTCAGTACACCACCGCGGAGATCGCCGCGGGCAGTGGGATGACGCCGCAGTGGCACGGCAAGTTGCTGAACAGGAGCACGCCGAACATCTGGCACGGCGCCGGCCTGGCCAAGTTCTTCGACGTTCCGATGGAGTACTTCACTCACACGCCACCCGAGGCCGTGAAGCGAGTCCTGGACAGCAAGGTCATCCCGGAGCTCACGGCCCTTCTGAGGAAGCCTTCCGAGGCTGTGAGGAATCGTCACGCCATGCAGCTCCAGCTCCGCCTGGGCGACAAGGAGTTGCCGCCGGACCTGGAGACGGCTCTGATGACTTTCGTGGACGCGATCACACGGGAGAGCAGCGGCTCTTAAGGTCGGGCGTGGCCCGGGCGGCTGACCCGGCCTCGGTCACGAACGCGGCATGACCGACCGCGGCTTCAGTTTTCGGAGGGAACGCACAGTGGGAGCATTCGGATGAACGAGCGGCGGACGGTCGACTTCCGCGAGGGGGTACGCCCGATCCTCGGCAGGCTCCTCCGTCCCGAGAGCTTGCTCGTCGCGCCGAGAACCCACTTGGCGCGGCGGTCGGCCGAGCGGCGGATCGCGAAGTTCTGCGACGCGGTCCTCGCGGGTCTGACAAGGCCGATCCCCTCGGATCCGGACAACCTGTTCGCGGTGTTGAGGGCCGATGTCGAGCAGCGCTTCAACGCGGACCGCGGGGCGCTCCCGTACCGTCCTGTCCTCCTGTTCTTCCGTGAGTTCCCCGAGGAGACGGCCAGTGGTCTCACGGCGAGGTTCGACGACCGCGTCGTGATCATTGTCGAGAGCAAGACGAACACTCTGCACCAGTTCGTGATCTTTGCTCACGAGATGTGGCACGCCTTGAAGGGGGAGTGCCTCTCCCACGGGGGTCACAGCGATGTCGCCACCGCCGCCGCAAGGTCACTCGGTGGTGAACTGGCAAGCGACGACCTCGTCGCCATGGCCGCAAGGAGCCACGAGAACTCCGCGGAGGAGAACGACGCGGAGAAGTTCGACCTGCAACTGGGAGCGCGACTGCGGGAACACCTGCAAGGTGGCGGTACCGTGCCGATCACCGGTCTGGCGGGCCGGATCCAGTCCAGCTTGGGCAGAGGCTACTGAGCATGACCGGATCAGACTATTACGTACCCGCGGCCGTCCTGGCGATCGCCTTGGTGGTCAAGTCGCCCTCGTTCTGGCGCACCTGGCGCTCGCCGATGACGAAGTCGATCTTCGTGATTCTCGCGGCTTCCGTAGCGGGCTTCGTGTTCGGTGCGCCGCCGACGATCGAGCGGGTCAACCGGATCACGGACGTCGCCAACATCTCGGCGCCCATTGTCTATTGCTGCCTGTCGTGCCTGTCGTGCGCCTCGCTCGTGCTCCTCATTCACTGGCGTGGGGGCACCGAGGAGACCATTCGGCGCCACACCGGGATGTGGATCGGGGCGACCGCCGTGGCGATCGCCACGTTCTGGGTGCTCTTCTCGCTCAGTGACGTGCCGGTCGAGCAGCAGCGTGAGTTCGACACCTTCTACGCGACGACCCCGTACGTGCGAGAGATGATCGTTCTCTATCTCACCGCGCACACCGCCACGAGCCTCGTGGTGGCGACGAAGTGCTGGCGGTGGGCTCGGGAACTTCGAGACCTCCAGGCCGCGTGGACGCACTGGGGCCTGCTCATCCTCGTGGCAGCGTTCGGTCTGACCTTGTCGTTCGCCCTGGTCAAGCTCGTGGCCGTCGGTGCCCGCTGGGCCGGTACGGACACCTGGGACTCGCTCAGTACCGACGTCGCGCCTCCCCTGGCGGGGCTGGGCGCGGCCATGACCACCGTCGGTTTCCTGGTGCCGGTCGTCGGACCGCGTCTGGAGTCGATGTGGGTGTCCTGGCGGGCCTACCGGGCGATGGAGCCGCTCTGGCGTGCGCTCGAACCGTTCGCGGGGCCGGGGAAGCCCATGCGGATCAGCCCCACCTCGTCGCTGGAGATCCGGGCCATGGCCAGGTCCACCGAGATCGCCGATCGGCTGCTCAATCTGGCGCCCCATCTGGACAACGCCCACCGCGCGGCAGCCGAGCGGTATGCCTCCTCACAGGGCTGTACGCCGGAAGCCGCCGTCATCTTCGCCGAAGCGGCCGCGATTCATGCGGCGCTGCTCGCCGCGGAGAGCTCCCGGGTGCCGGCGTCCGGACAGACGCCCGTCGCCGTGGAGTCGAGCGCCGCGATTCCCACCCGCGTCTCCGGAACGAACGGTCTCGCCCGACTGAGCGTCCAGTTCTCCAAGATCCACCGCTCCGATTCGCCCGTCGGCGCCGTCCCCTCGGAGAGCAACTGACCATGCGCGCTCTCCCCCACAAGGCTCACGGAAACCGTCGGTGAACGCGGGAACGGCATACCTGTGCTCGGCGGGCGGGTTGTTCTTCGCCACTGTCATCAAGCTCTTGGCGCTGCGAAAGAACCCACGAGACCCGCTTCTGAGGGCCGTCACCGCGACGCTCTTCATCGGCGCGCTCCTGTTCGTCACTGCCGCTCCTCCGAATCTCGCGGTCATCAACGAGACGCTCGGCATACCGAACATAGCCGCGCCGATCGTGTACTCGATCCTGACCACGTTCGACGGCGTCACCATCGTGCTGCTGATCCATTGGCGAGGAAACGACGATCCGCGTGTCACCCTGCGGCAGACCCGGCTTTGCCTGACGACCTATGCCGCGGTCGTGGTGGCCATCTTCGTCTTGTTCGCGCTGGGCGATGCTCCGGTCGAGCGGCTCCGTGATCTGGACACGTACTACTCCGGCACGCCCTGGATCCGCGAGATGATCCTTCTCTACCTGGCGGCGCACAGCGTGGCGGCCGTCACCATGGTGATCCTCAGTTGGCGTTGGGCGAGGAAGGTCCCCGGCACCCTCAAGCTCGGACTACAGCTGATCGCCGTCGGCGCGGCATGCACGTTCGCCTACGACCTGTTGAAGTACACGGCGATCTTTGCCCGCTGGTTCGGCCACGACTGGGACTGGCTGAGCACCAATGTCGCCTTCTCCCTGGCCGGCTTCAGCGCCTTCCTGGTTGCCGCCGGTTTCCTCCTGCCCTCCATCGGCCAAGGCGTCGGTTCCCGCTTTCGCGCCCTTCGCCGATTTCGCCTGCTCCAGCCTCTGTGGCTGGAGATCCGTCCGGAGATACCCGCCACGAGCCCGCCGCCCATGCCCTGGTGGCAGCCCGTGGAGCACCGTCTGATGCAACGTGAGAGGGACATCTTCGACGCGGTCCTACGGTTGACGCCCTGGTTCGAACGCGCGACCGGGGCGACGGTCTACGCGCTCGCCCTGGCCGAGCACTCCGAGAGTCGCCGAGCCCGCAGTGAGGCCGATGCCTCCGTGGTAGCGCGCGCAGTCATGCAGAGGAGATCCGCCGCGCCCACAGTCGCGCCGGAGCTTCGATGGACGGTCAGTTCCACCGAGGACTCCGATGACCTCCTCAGCATGTCCGCCGCCATGCTGCGCTCCCCACGGGTGGAGCTGGTACGGCAGTCCACAGCGCGGGTCGAGCACCGTGCATGACAGCGGAGAACAGGCCGCGAGAGGCCGATTCCCGTCCGCCGCACCGAAGTCACTCACGGAGAGATGGCCATGACCACGACACACCCGAGGCATTCGGAGGAGCGGGCGGACATCCCCGTCACGGCTGTGGCGGACGGCGCCCGTAGCGCGGTGCTCGTCCCGATCGAGAACGGAATGCGGGCCGTCACCCAGACCTCCCCGGATCGGGAACGCCTCGCCGGCGCGAACGCCTTCGTCGATGCCGCACTGGACCTGTGGGACCCGAGCGTAGGCCGGCTGATCGCCGGGGCGAAGCCCGTCGGCGCCGTGACCGTGTCTCCCACGTCGCCCCTGCGCCGGCATCGCCATGAGCGCATCCGCGGGCCCCGCGGCATGGTCGTCATCGGCGACGCCCTGGCGACCTTCAGCCCCCTCGACGCGCGCGGGCCGCTGGCGACCGAGGCCGCCGCCAGGGCCTTGCGCGAGGCGCTCGGACAGGGCATCAGCCGGCCGACGACGTCCCGCAGGGCCCAGCAGGCGATCGCGGAAGAGGTCGCCCGGTTGTGGTCCGATCCCCGAACGTGCCGGATGGGCGCGAGCCGGCACGTGCCCGTCGCCTCGAAGCCTTCCACGCATCTCTCCCGGGCTCGGGCGGCCTTGAGCCGAATGCTGCCATCACGAACCCTCTGACCTGGCAACTTGCCGGCCCGGCCCGGGCACTGACCGGGCATCGCACCGTGCGCGCGGGCACAATCGGACCTCACGCGACGACATCCAAAGGGAAACTTCCATGTATCTGTCCACACCTCTCGTACTGCGGAACGGCACCCGCATCGCGAACCGCATCGCCAAGGCCGCCATGGAGGAGAGCCTGGCCCGCCAACCCGGACAGTTGCCGGGGCCGGAGATCGAGGAGCTCTACCGCAGCTGGGCCCGCGGCGGGAGCGGACTGATCATCACGGGCAACGTGATGGTGGACCGTCGTGCCCTGACTTCTCCGGGAACGATCGTGCTCGACGCCGAAACGGATCTGGGCCCCTTTCGCCGGTGGGCCGAGGCAGCCGGCTCCGGCGGGGGCCAGGTATGGATGCAGATCAACCACCCTGGACGGCAGGTACGTTCAGATCTGCCCGGTGTCGCATGGGCGCCGTCCGACATCGGCGTCAGCCTCGGGAAGCACACGAGCGCCTTCGCACGCCCGACCGCCATGGACGAGGCTGACATCCAGGCCACGATCCACCGGTTCGCGACGACGGCGCGACTCGCGGAGCAGGCCGGGTTCCACGGCGTCCAGATCCACGCGGCGCACGGCTACCTGCTCAGCCAGTTCCTCTCCCCCCTGGTCAACCGGCGCACCGATCAGTGGGGCGGCAGCCTGGAGAACAGGGCCAGGCTGCTCCTGCGGGTGGTGCGCGCCGTCCGCGCCGCGGTCACCGCGGACTTCGCGGTGAGCATCAAGATCAACACGGCTGACTTTCAGCGCGGCGGCTTCGACGTCGACGAAGTGGAACAGGTCCTCGCCTTCCTCGAAGGCCTGGATGTGGACCTCGTGGAACTTTCCGGCGGAAGCATCGAGAGCGCCGCGACCATGGGCCGCACCGCCGACGACAGGAAGCTCGACCGGGAGGCGTACTTCCTTGCCATCGCCGAGCGGCTCGTCGCCTCCGCGCCCATGCCGCTCATGCTGACCGGAGGCATCGGTCGTCGCGCGTCCGCCGAGCGGGTCCTGGCCAGCGGCTTCGCCATGGTCGGGCTCGCGACCGCCCTCGCGCTGCGCCCCGACCTGCCCGCACGCTGGACGGAGGGTGACGACGTGGAGGTTGCCGCGCCACGCCTCAACTGGCGGGACAGGGACATCGCCAGTGCGGGCGTCCTGGCCGTCGTACGGACACACATGAGCCGAATCTCCCGCGGCCTGCCGCCTCGTCCCCGCACCTCCGCGCGCCTCGCCCTCGTCCTGGACACCCTGCGCAATCGAGGGATGATCCGCGCGTACGGGCACTGGCTGGCCCAGAACCCCGCTCCGGAGGCACCCGCGCCCTTGACCGGCTGACCCGCCGAGCCTCTGAGCGGCTGACCCGCCGGGCCTCTCAGGGCGTCATGGCGGGCATCGGCCTCCATCGGCCTGTTCGTCCTGCATTGGCCTGCTCGGACTCCACCGGCCTGCTCGGACTCCATCGGCCTGCTCGGCCTGCTCCGGTGCCTCCGAGATCGGCACCCATGGGTAGACCGACACGCCGTCCCGATCGGGGCCCGCACATGGCATCCGATCTCGCGTACCACTGTGCGCGGCCAAGGTCACCTCCGTGGCTTGGATCCCGTCCATGCCCTCCAGAGGGCCTCCGACAGACCACACAGTGGCCACCATCCCATCCCAGAGCGCACCCTCCACGCTCCACTCGACTTCCGCCACACCGGCCAACGCCGGGGCAGAGAGAGCAGACCCGCATGGCCACCACACCCCGTCCTCGTCCCCGAGTCCTGATCCTCGGAGGCGGGCTGAGCGGCACCCTGGCCGCAGCCGCCCTCGCCCCGTACAGCGGCAGCATCGACATCGTCGAACGACACGCCCTGCCGGACACCCCGCAGCCCCGCCGCGGGCTTCCTCAGGCCCGCCACGCCCACATGCTGTGGTCGGGCGGTGCCGACGCGATCGAATCGCTGCTCCCCGGAACCACGGAGATGTGGCTGAGCGCCAACGCGCGGCGGGTGTCGATACCCAACGGCATGATCTCCTTCTCCCCCGGCGGCTGGTATCGACGGTGCTGGCCCGAAGCCCAGTACCTCATCAGCGCCAGCCGCGACCTCATCGACTGGGCCGTCCGCGCCCAGGCCCTGGCCCTTCCGGGCGTACGGCTGCGGTCCGAAGCCGAGCCCGTTCGCCTTCTCGGCACGCGCACCCGGATCACCGGTGCCGCCATACGGCACAAGGACGGCAGTGAGGAGAGCATCGAAGCCGATCTGATCGTCGATGCCACGGGCCGTGCCTCGCGTGCCCCGAGCTGGCTGGCCGAGCTGGGGATCCCGGCCGTGCCCGAGACCATCGTCGACGCAGGGGTCACCTACGCGAGTCGCCGCTACAAGGCGCCCGTGGAAACCGCCGGCTGGCCCGTCATCAACGTCCAGGCCGACGCCCGATTGGCCGGACCGGGCACGGCCGGCTCCATCCTTCCCATCGAGGGTGATGAATGGATGGTCGTCCTCTCCGGCACCCGCGGCGGCGAACCCACCAGCGAGGAAGCGCAGTTCGTGACGTTCGCCCGCCAGATGCGTAGTCCGCTCATAGCCGAGTACCTGGACCGAGCCACGCCCCTCGGACCGGTGTCCGTCACCCGGAACACGACCAACCGGCGACGCCACTACGAGAAGGCCCACATCGAGGGCTTCATCGCACTCGGGGACTCCGCCACCGCTCTCAACCCGATCTACGCGCACGGGATGTCCGCGGCGGCCCAGGGTGCCCGGGCCCTGCGCGATCTCGCCTCCAAGAGCGACGTCACGTCGAAGGGATTCGCGCGGCGCGCACAACGAGCGATCTCCCGTCCTGCGGCCGCCGCCTGGCTTCTGGCCGTCAGCCAGGACGCCTGCTTCCCCCACGCGGTCGGAGGGACACGCACATGGGCCGACCGCCTCGCCACCAGGTACATCAACCGCCTCATCACGACCGCGTGCTCGGACTTCACCGCGGTCCAGGCCCTCAGCGACGTGATGACCCTCCAGACGAGCGGTGCGTCCCTCGCCCACCCGCGGGTTGTACTCGCCGCAGTCCGCGGACCACGCCTTCCGCCTCTGAGCGGACCCGCCCTCACCCCCGCGGAGGAAGCGGTACTCCGTGGCCGCCCCGTACCGACCACCACCCCCTGACCGCCGCGTCGGCCCCGGGTGACGCTCGAACCGTGGCCACAAGAAGCACGCCAAGCGGCTCATCGCCGCCGGAGTCGAGCTGAGGAGGCGCGGCGATGAGCGCGTTTGACACGTACTTGCACGCGGTCATCGTGCGGGCGATGGATGAGGCACGTGAGCACGGGTCGACGACGACCGACGCGCTCCCTCTCCTGTTGTCGCTCGCCGCCGATCAGGGGTCCACCGCACAGCAGGCCCTGGCCTCGGTCGGGCTCGATCGCGCCGCTGTCTGCGATGCGCTGGATCGAGAGTTCGAGCACAGCCTGAGCATGGTGGGAGTGTCTCCGGCCGCCTACGCCCTTCAAAGGCCGAGCCGCGGTTCTCCGCAGCCCAAGATGGGCGCGTCCGCCAGGCTCGCACTGGAGCGGAGCTTCGCCTCCGCCGGCAAGAAGGACCTGGGGTCAGCGCACTTGTTACTCGGAATCCTGCAGGCTCGCATCGGCACCGTGCCACGTGCTCGCACCTTGGCCGGGATCCATCAGGCCGAGTTGACGGAGCGTGTACGGCAGACACTCCACAGCCAGGATCAGTGACCACCGGAGACAGCTGACACGCACACACGGCAAGGAGGACCACATGCACCACGACACCGCTCGTACGGACAGCGGCCGACCGGGCGTCGGACCGGCAAAGCAGAGGAGCGGTATCCGAGTCCGCGCCGGCCTCGGCAACCGTGCCCGGAACTCCCTCCGATCAGGGCGCCTCCTCCAGACGCGCGGTACACGGGATCGTGGCATGCCTCGAAGGGGATCCTGGGCGGCGCCTTGTCTCGCCTACGGTGGGTCCATGACCAGTGACGGCGTAGTGGTGGATGAGGCGATCCGTGCGGCCTGGGACTCGTACCGGGTCCTGGAGAAGCGGACTCCGGACAAGGAGCGCCAGGAGGCGCAGAAGCGGGTCAAGGCCGCGGTGGACGCGTACGGGCGTGAGGAGGTGTCCCGGGGCACGGTCTTCCTGGTGGGCGTGCTGACCGGGTACCTGATCGCCGAGCAGTCGGGCGGTGAGGATCGGCTTGATCCGCTCAGCGATCTGATCCCCGCTGTGATCCGCCGGCTCCCCACCTTCGAGAGGGCCGACCCGGCTCAGGTACCGATGGTCACCGGCGTTCTCATGGCTGCGGCGATGGGCATGGACACCGTGGCGTGGCGCGACCGGTTCGGACAGATTCCGCCGGAGGAAGCTCTGGTGCACGGCTTCGTATTGTGGCTGCTCGCCGACCTCTTCGATTCCTCGATCGGACGACCGGGAGCCATCGACCGGATGATGCGGGAGACCTTCGACGCCATGGCCGCCGAACACAACTGACGTGCGGGCGATGCTCGGCGGAGTGGCTATCGGCGGGCGCAGCCGAGGCTCCCACGACGCCACACCGTACCCGGGCCGCCATCGAGGCGAGGGGCCCCGACCTGTGCCGGGCCCGGTGACGTCCCCGTCCTCGTCGACGTCACGAGGCTCGGCCGAATCGATACACCTAGGCTCTATCCGTGTCCGACCATCAAGATCCTTTCATTGTCTGCTATCCCGCCCTCCTGCCGTGGGCGCAGGCTTCCCCTCAGGGCGGCCTTCACAGTGCGGTGAGGGCCGCCGTGGAATGTTCGCTTGTGGTGCTGTGGGGCCACATGGATCCGGAGAAACCGGCGACCGACACCGACGTCCATGCGATCGTCGCCGCCCGTGACGCCTACACCCAGGGTTGGTTCGACGCCGTGATCCGCCCTGCCTTCCGCCGTCCCCCACACGACTGGGGCCGGTCGCCCTCGCTGGGGACGTGGCTGGATGCCTCGCGCAGCCGCGCCCGGGGCAGGGCCTTCCGTCACACCATCGCCGAGAACCTGGAGTTCTTCGCCAGATTCGAGTTCCAGTCCACGCTGGACCTGGTGAGGTACGCCGAGCAGGCCGCCCGAACAACGACGGGTACAGCGCGGCAGCGGGCTGCCCGGGCCACTGCGGGGGCTCTGCGGTGGGCGTGGGCCCGGCACTCCGACAGGCTCGGCTGGGACGACGCCGAGTGGTACCAGTACATCGAGGTGAACGAGCTGATCGGCTGGACGACGGCAGCGCTGGGACTTCCCGGGGTGAGGCCGACCCAAGCTGCCGAGCGGGTGGAACGGATCGCCGAGCAGGCCTGGGACGGCTGGTCACCGTGGACATCGGACGAATTGCCGGCACCGTTCATCGCCCAGGCCGCGCAAGCCGTGGCGGACTGTGTGACGACCAGCACGGCTACGTCTGCGTCTTCCTCGGCACTCCCACCGCAGCCGCCGTCGCCCTCCGGCTCCGAACGTGATCGACCGGACAAGTCCGGCTCATCAATGGCGATGGGAGAGACCACGAGCGCTGGGCCGTCGCGCCAGGGGCGATGACAGCGGCCGAACCCGCGAGCCGGCCGCGGCCGCTCCTCGAAGCGCACAGCCTGTGCCCAGGCGAGGAGTTGGTCGGGGTGGGCGTGACCGGTGGTGACCTTCTCCGCGGCGGTCACGGCGCCATCTGCCGGACGTCCCGTAGTCTCGCCGCCCGGCTCGCGTCGCTGCTGTGGGTGTCCGGGGGCGGTCTTCGGTACCTCGCGTACGCCGCCAGGAACATCGCCAGCAGGCCGTCCACCGCGTACTCGTCGATGGGGAGGTCCGTCACGAGCCGGCGGTAGTACAGCGTCCTGAGGGGGGCGCCACCATCAAGCGCGACCATATGCCTGAGCACTGACACCAGTCGGCCTGGTCCACAGCGCCCGTGTGTGACCGACGCGTGGTTTCGTCTGAGCAGTTGGGAGAGTCTCAAGGTTTCCACTGGTCACGACGCTGCCGGAGCCTCACCCCGTCAGGCCCTCCTGAGCCGTGTGTGGAAGTCGTCGGAGGCCTCGGTCGCGACAGGCCGGCCCATCTCTGGGGCGTCGGGGTCACCGGAAAGGGCCGGTGACAGCCTCTCAGATACTGGTTGGAGTGGGGTTGGTAGAAGGACCGCCTGGTGGGCAGAGGGGGCGTGACTTCCTGCGCAACAGGAAGCAGGAGCAACGGGCCGGGAGTCAAACGGGGAGCCACCGGGGGCGGCGCGGGACGGATCTACGTGGACCGGCATGGACGGTCGGGGATCCGAACTGGCGGGCACCAAGCCAGCCCGAGAACGTCCCAGGAGGGGGCTCCTTACCTCTGAGGTAATCGCACCGACCAAGCGCCCTCGGCTACGTTCTGGCCATCGCTCACCCCCCTGAACAAGAGGAGCCCCGTGGTGCCCGCTTACGGTTTCGCGCATCTCCGCAGCCGCCGGAATCACTCCGACATCATCGAGTACCTGGAGCGCGTCCAGGAAACCCTCGACCCCTTCGCAGGCCGCTTCGTCATCCACGGTGCGCCGGCCGAGGTCGTCGAGGGCACGTGGCCCGGCAGCATGGTGCTGATCGAGTTCCCCGGGCTGGACGAAGCCCGTGCCTGGTACGACTCTCCGGCCTACCGGGCCATCCTGCACCTGCGTACCGACCACATCGAAGGCGACCTGCTGCTGATCGAAGGTGTCGGCCCGAACTACCACCCGGCCGAACGGGCCCGCAAACTGCAAACGGAAGCCGGCCGAGCGAGCCAGTCGACCTCGTAGCCCACAGACGATGCGCCATCCGGGGCGGCCGAGGAGATGCGGCCCGCACCCGCCCGCACCCGCCCGAGGACGACCGGGTTCAGTCCGCTGAGCCCGTTGAGGTCGCCACCGCGTCGTCCCAGGCCTGGGGGCTGCGGTAGTGGTTCCCGTGCCCTGCGGCGAGCACGGACCGGAGGGCCGGGAGATGGCGGGTGTCCGCGGGGAGTTGCAGTCGCGCGAGGATGGCCAGTGCGGCCGTCGGCTCCAGGTCGCCGTATACGTCGTGGTAGCAGGCCAGTAGGCCCTTGAACAGCGGCATGTGCAGGTCGAGGAGCTGTACGGCGGCGTCGTACGCCTTCTGCTTCACGAGCCAGGGCACGGGGCCCGAGCAGGCCAGAACCCGGCCGGCACGGCGGAGCAGGTCGTCCGATCCCTGTGCCACGACGTGGTCGATGTCGTTCCCCAGCACCTCGGCGAAGGCCGTCGCGGCGGTGTCGTGATCCTCGAACCAGTCGACCCAGAGCGAGTAGGTGACGGCTTCGGCATCCCGATCCGCCTCCAGCCGTCGGCGATAGCCGTCCCACAGCATCTCGGCGGGCAGCGGCCCCTCCGAGCCCCGGTCCGCGAACCGGATCTCGCACGTCACCCAGTACTCGTCGAGAAGGTCCAGCATTCCGAAGGCCATCCGCACCTGCTCGGCCGTGTCCATGTCTTCATCGGTGAACACCTCGCAGGCCCAGGAGTGCGCGATCTCGTTGGCGGTGAGGGGGCGTTCCGGCGCCTCGGCGTCGACCCACCTGTCACCGACCTCGACAACGCCCCGCTCGGCGAGCCAACGCCGCGCGTCTTCCATGGCTTGCGTCTCCATACAAAAAGTATGGCAAATCGTGGGGCGGCGTCCCCTCGCCCGCCATGCGGCTCCCACACTGATCGACGTTGTTCTTGATCGTGATCGTGATCGTGTTCGTGATCGCGGCAGGAGCCTCCGCGGTGACTCCTGAAGCCGTCAACGAACGAGTCCCGTTGACGGGGCTTCGCGATTCCGCCGTGGTGACGGCGCCGGCATGGCGCTACCCCCGACCACCATTGATCCTCAAGGGCGTTGTCGCCTGACGATCATGCGCCCCGGGCCGGCCGGCGCGTCGTCGCCCCGGTCCGGGGTGGAGCGCGGTTTCGTCACCCGCCTTCGAGTTCCCGGCGCACGGTGGCGGCGATGCGGGTGAGCGCGGTCTCCAGGTGGCGACGCTGTGCGGTGCTGAGGGGATCGAACACGAGCCGTTTCACCTGCGCGACGTGTTCCGGTGCGCTCTCGACGAGCTTCTGCCGGCCGGCGTCGGTCAGGGCGGCGAGGGTGTATCGACCGTCGCCGGGGTCGGGGCGGCGGGCGACCCAGTCGCGGGCTTCGAAGCGATCCATCAACTTCGACAGGCGGGGCTGGGTGCTGTCGCTGACCCGGGCCAGGTCGCTCAGCCGCATCGTGGCCTCGTCGGCCATCGACAGCTGGGCCAGCACCCCGTACTCGAAGTTGGAGATGCCCGCGTCTCGTTGTAGCTGGCGGTCGAGGGCCGCGGGGAGGGCAATGACGACCGTGAGGAGCGCCTGCCACAGGTCCTGCTGGCCGTCGTCGAGCCAAGGCGACTGAGTGTCCATGGCCCCATCATACTTGCCCGGGCAACTCGAATCACTTGCCCAGGCAAGTCTCAATGGGTTAGGTTTTCACTTGCCAGGGCAAGTCAAGACACTTGCCTGGGCAACTGAAGGAGCTGATTTCGATGACCCATGCGAGCAGCCTGACCTCGCCGAACGGCCTCACCTCCCCGAACGGCCTGACCTCCCCCGTCCCCTCGCGACCACCGGCCGCGGCGTACGACGACCTCCTGGCCCGGGCCCTGCCACAAGCGCGCGAGCAGCGGGTGTGGGAACCCTCCGACGGGCCGCTGCCCAGCCTGTTCGTCAGCCACGGCGCCCCGTTCACCCTCGACGATCCGCAGTGGCTCGGCGACCTCTTCGACTGGGCCCGGTCCATGCCCAAACCCCGGGCCATCGTGGTCGTCTCGGCCCACTGGGAACGGGCACCGGTCGCGATGTCCGCAGCCGCGGCCGGCACCCCGCTCTTCTACGATTTCAGCGGCTTCCACCCCCGCTACAAGAGCCTTCCTTACGCGACCCCGGACGCCACCGACCTGGCTCGGCGACTCACCGGCCTGCTGGGCCGGACGCCGGTGCACGAGTTCGCCGACCGCGGCCTCGACCACGGGGCCTTCATCCCTCTCATGGCGATGTATCCCGCGGCCGACGTCCCGGTGGTGCAGGTGTCGATGCCCAGCCTCGATCCCGGCGCCCTGCTCGCGCTCGGGGCACGCCTGCGGCCGCTGCGCGACGAGGGCGTCCTTGTTCTCGGCTCGGGTTTCATGACGCACAGCTTCGCCGTCTTCCGCCGGCCGGAGCTCGCCGCCGAGACCACGGCCTTCGACGAATGGGCCGTCGACGCCCTCGCCCGGGGCGACGCCGACGCCCTCACCGACTACCGCGACAAGGCTCCCGGCGCCGCGGTCGCCCATCCGACGGCCGACCACTTCGTCCCGCTGCTGCTCGCCGTCGGCGCCGCCGACGACCCCGGCAGCGCCGTGAGCGCCATCGACCGCATGGTGATGGGCAACTCGACCCGGTCGGTACAGCTGACCTGAGCGCGTCGACGCGCTTCACCTTCCGTCTGATCGCCTCATGTGCGGGCGACGACATCAACACGCCATCAACACGCCTTGGAGGAAAGTGCCATGAAGGCAATGCGTTTCCATGAGTTCGGTGACAGCGAGGTCCTGCGCCAGGAGGACATCGACCGTCCGGTACCCGGCGCCGGGCAGGTGCTGGTGCAGGTGGCGGCCACGTCGTTCAACCCCGTCGACGACCACATCCGCGCCGGTGTCCTGGCCGAGATGATCCCGATCGCTCTCCCGTACGTGCCGGGAATCGACCTGGCGGGCACCGTCGCCGAACTCGGCGCGGACGTGACCGGCCTGGAGGTCGGCGATCGGGTCGTGGCGATGCTGCCCCTGGACTCCGCCGGCGGCGCCGCCGAGTACGTGCTCGCCCCGGCCGAGTCCCTGGCTCCGGCGCCCCGGACGACCGAGCTGGTCGACGCCGCGGCGCTGCCGCTGACCGGCCTGGCGGCCTGGCAGACGGTGTTCGAGCTCGCCGAGTTGAAGCCCGGTCAGACCGTCCTGGTCAACGGGGCGGGGGGCGCGGTGGGCAGCCTCGTGGTGCAGCTCGCCGTCGACGCGGGAGCGCACGTGACCGCCGTGGACGGGCCGCAGCACGCCGACCGCCTTCGGGGGTACGGCGTGGACCGGGTCGTCGGCCCCCTCGACCTCGGCGCGGGCCCGGCCGCCGTGGGAGGTCCGTTCCAGGTCGTGGTGAACCATGTACGCGTCTCCGCCGAGGAACTCGCGCAGCTCACGAGCTACATCGCCGACGGCGGGGTCGCCGCCAGTACGGCCGGCCCGATCCCGGAGGATCCCGCTCGGGGGGTGCGCAGCGCGAGCCTGTGGGTTCGCGGCGACGGAGCCCAACTGACCGAGTTGGTCGCCAAGGTTGATGCCGGCAAGCTCCGGCTCCACGTGGCGGCCCACCGCTCGATGGCCGATCTGGCCGCCGTACACGAGGACGCCCGCGCGGGCCGGCTGCCCGGAAAGACGGTCGTACTCGTTCCCTGAGCACACGCTGACCGCACCTGGCCGCACCCTGGCTGCACCCTGATCGCCGGATCGGGCCGCCCGCCGTCAGCGCTCCCGCCGGCGGGTGGCCCGGACGTTCAATGGGGCTCCGGGGGACACCCCGACGGTCGGCCCTGGGTGTGTGGGAGCCGCCTCGTACTCAGCTCTCGGCAGCGGCCGCTTCGTCGGCGAGGAACGCGTCGGCGATGGCGCGCGCACGGTCGAGGTCGGTGATCGGTTCGCCGATGACGCGCCCGGCGAGTTCGGCGGCCAGCCCGAGGACGTCCTCGCGGAGCTCGGCCGCGGCGATCACCCGGTCGGCCTCCCACTGCACCGTGGCCGCGGCGATCATTTCCTCGCGCGCCTTCTGCCCCTCCGCGCGAACGGCGGCGAGGAGGGTGACCCCCTCCTCGTGTGCGGCCTGGCGGATCTGCGAGGCCTCGTGACGGGCGGCACTCAACTCCGCCTGGTACTCGGCCCGAGTGCGCTGCGCCTCCGCCTGGACCGCCTCGGCCCGCTCAAGCGTGCCCGCGGTGGCCTCGTCACGCTCTGCGAGGGTGGCCTCGATCCTGGGAAGGAGGACCTTGGCAAGGGCGGCGAACACCACACAGAAGGCGATGAGGCCGACTATGAGCTCGACGAGATTCGGCTTCAGGGGTCCCATGACCCGATCATAGCGACGCGCCACTCGTCCCGGCGTCGAGCGGAAGTGCCCGGATGGCTCGACGTCGGCTGTTTTGCAGTGCATATGAGTGACCGTCACTCTTTGCGGGCCGACCCGTTCGCCGGACCGGCTCCGCCCCCTCGCCACCTTCCTCGGGTGCGGCGGGCGGGCCGGCTCAGGCCTCGGGCGGGCCGTCGGAGATCGCGTGTACTTCGACCGGATCGTTGCCGGGCTTGCCGTCGGGGCCGGGGCAGGCGGATGCCCGTGCGGCGATCTCCAGGGCCCGTTCCTCGCTTCGGACGTCGACCACCCAGTACCCGGCCAGGATGTTCTGCCCTGCCTCGGCCGGTCCGTCGGTCACCTGCGGCCGTCCGTCGCTCCCGGCCCGTACCGTCTTGACGCGGGAAGGACCGCCGAGGCCTTCGGCCTCCACCCATTCACCTGCGGACGTGATCTCGTCGTTGAGGGCGTCCATGTGGTCGAGCACGGCCTGCATGGCGTCCTTGGGGTAGGCCGACATGATGGTGTCCCATTCGGCGGCGGGCATGTTCATCTGGATCATGTACTTCATCGTTCTGAATCCTCTCGGTCGGTTGGTCGCTCGGATGTCTCGGTGAAGTTGGTCCCTCGGTCCGGTTCAGGCATCGCGCGGGCTCGTGGGCCGGCCGCCGTCACGTCCCGTCGATGCCCGTCGTCAGCGGAGCGTCGCCGGCGTCCAGTCCGGGGCGCGTCCGCTCAGCCCGACGGCCCGGTGCAGGAGCGGGGCGTCGTCCGGTACGGGCACGACGGGGCCGAAGATGCCCCCGTCGCGGCCCTGCTCTCCGGCCGCTGCCAGGAGGAAGCTGTACGAGGCGCTCAGCGCGGCGGGGTCGGGTGCGTACTCCTGGCCGGTGGCGCGTGCCAGGTCCCAGCCGTGCACCACGAGCTCGTCGGCGGCCACGGCGCCGGCGATGTCCCCGGGCAGGTCCACGCCACCCGCGCGGGTCATGCCCGTCCATGCGGCCGGATCCTGCCAGGCTTCGGCCAGCTCGCCGAGGGTTCGGGGCAGGTCCTCGCGCCAGGAGGCGGGCAGTGAGGGGGCGGCCGAGTCGGGGGCCGTGTCCGTCGTCGGGCCCAGGTCCTTGCGGGCCGCGTCGCGGAAGGCCACGGAGAGTCCCAGCAGGTGGCCCAGCAGGTCACCGACCGTGTAGTCGGGACACGGGGTCCGGTCGGTGAGCCGGGCGTCCGGGACGCTCGCCGCGAGCCGGGCGAGGATCCGGGTCTGGGCTCCGAGGTCGAGAATCGTCGTTTCGGTCATCGGTCGCTCCTCCGGGGACGATGGGTCTGAACGGTAGACCGACGGCGGGGGCCGTACTCATCGGCGCGCGGGCGGTGAATCCTGCCGATCACTCCGGGGGGGGCGATGCTCGCCGCCCGGGGCCGCCGGAACACGGCCGTGGTGTGGGCCGGAGTGGCCGTGATCGTGGCGACGACCCTCGCCCTGATCGGGACCGACCCCCACGGGCCGGTCGAGGCGCGGGGTGCGCGGCGCGCGGCGCGGCTTCGGGTGGGCCGCATTCGGACGCGTCGGGGCCGCTTCAGGGGCAGGCCCCGGACCAAGGTTCAAAAGCAGGCCCCGGACCAAGGTCAGGGCGTGAGCCCGTAGGTCCCGGACGCCGGACGTACGCCGGGGCTCAGGGTGGGTCCGGTCAGGACTCGGCGGCGTCGCCCGCCACCCGGCGTCGGACCTGGTCCTCCTGTGCGAGACGGCGCAGCAGCTCGAAGACCGGGGCGCAGATCGCGAAGACGATGACCGCCCGCTCCGCCAGGGCCACCGGGTCGTCGAGGCCGGCCGCGCGCTCCAGGTCCAGGCGGGCCACCGACTCGGCGAGCCTCGCGTAGGCGGCGAGCTCACCCGGGGCGTACTGCGCGTCGAGCCGGCGCAGTTCCTCCAGGGCCGCCGTCAGCCCTTTCACGTGCGGTGACGTGCCGGGCGCCTGCCAGTCCAAGGCCGCGAGCAGTTCGGCGACCTCGGTCCCGACGGTCGTGTCGGCTTCCTCTTCCTCCGCCTTTTCCTCGTCGCCCGCGGGGCGACGACCCGCCACCGGCACGGGGAGGGCGTAGCTGATCGCTCCGAGGGCGCCCTCGGAGCTTTCGGCCTGGTCGACGGCCCCGAGCACGTCGCGGGTGGCGGCGATGGTGAGACCGCCGAGCGTGGTCAGTGCCTTGATCAGTCGGAGCCGCTGCGCGTGCTCCTCTCCGTACTCGGCGATGGTCGCGGCGGTCGCTCTCCCCGCCGGCAACAGCCCTTGCCGCAGGAAGTACTTGATGCTGGCGACCGGCACGCCGGTGCGGCGGCTGAGCTCCGAGATCTTCATGCGGCTTCCCTGCTGGTCTCGCGGTCCGGTGGCCGTCGGCGGCGATTGGACACCACAACAAGATACTGCCAGTATCCAGTAGCTGGATACCTTAAGTATCCAATGTACGAACGCCGCCGCCGCACCGGAGAATCGATGCCTCAGCCCATACCTCCGTCCGTGCTCCGCCGACCCCAGTTGTGGATCGGAACGGGCCTCATCGCCGCAGTGGTCTCGATGCTGTTCGCCCTGCTCTACGTCGGCGGCAACGTCAACCCCAAGGGCAATCTGCGCGACCTGCCCGTGGCCCTGGTCAACAGCGACAGCGGCGCCGACGTCAACGGCCGCCGGATCAACCTGGGCGAGCAGGTCGTGTCGGGGATCGAGAAGGCCGCCAAGGACGACCGGAGCATCGACTGGCAGGTCCTGAGCCGCGAGGAGGCCGACAAGCGGCTGGGCAAGGGCAAGCTCTTCGGCGCCCTCGTCATCCCCGCGGACTTCTCCGCCTCCGTGACCGGCCTCACCGCCCCGCAACCCGCAGCCCAGGGCAAGGCCACGGCGCCGAAGCTGACCGTGCTGACCAACCAGGCCGCCGGCAGCATCGGCTCCTCCATGTCCTCCCAGGCCGCGCAGAAGGCCGCTCACGCCGCCTCCGCCCAGCTCGGTCAGGAACTCCTCAAGCAGGTCGGATCCCAGAAGGCCCCGATCCCGACGGCCGCCCAGCTCAAGCTGGCCGACCCGGTGACCGTGAACGTCGCCGACGGCCACCCCGTGGGGTCCCGCAGTGCCATGGGCCTGAGCGCCTTCTACTACGCGCTGGTACTGGTCGTCTGCGGCATGCTCGGCGCCAACGTGGTCAACTCGCAGGTCGACACCGCGCTCGGCTACCTGCACACCGACTTCGGCCCGGTCCGCAAGCGCGAACCCGTCCAACACACCAGCCGGGTCCGCACCCTGGCCATCGGCATCGCGCTCATGCTCGGCCTGTCCCTCGTCATGGGCAGCCTGGTCGAGGTCGCCACCGTCGGCATCCTCGACATGGACGCTTCCCACCTCGGCCTGCTGTGGCTCTACTCGGTGGCCACCATCGCGGTCGTCGGCGTCGGCAGCCTGGCTCTGTTCGCCGCCTTCGGCACCCCCGGCATGCTGCTGGCCACCATCGTGTTCGTCGCGATGGCGGTCCCCTCCTCCGGCGCGACCGTGCCCGTACAGGCGCTGCCCGGGTTCTTCCGGGGCCTCTCCGAGTTCGAGCCGCTGCGCCAGATCACCGAGGGCCTGCGCTCCCTGCTCTACTACGGGGCCCAGGCCGACGCGGGCCTGACCCGGGCGTGGACCTCCATGGGCGTCGCCCTCGTCGCCGCACTGGTCTTCGGCTTCGCCGTCACCCGCCTCTACGACCGCAGGGGACTGCACCGCATCCCGCACCCCGAGCCGGTGACCGGCACCGACTCGGGCGCGGACTCGGGCGCGGACTCGGGCTCGGGCTCGGAGACGGAAGCGGGTACGGGCACTGGAGCGGGCACGGGCACCAAGTCCGAGGCCTCGGCTCCTGCCACGACCTGAGGGACGAACCGAGCGGCGTGGCACAGAGCCCGGTGGAGGTGGGCGCCTCGCAGGCACTACGGCGAGGGCGCCCCGGTCGGCGGATCGGCCTGACGATCCGCCGGGGCGAGGCCCTCGGCCTCCCCGGGCTTGACCGAGCGGGCAGGAGCACGACGGTGGAGATCCTCCAGGGCCACCGGGAGCGGGACGGCAGCGAGGTGTCCGAGGTGTCCGCGCTCGGCGCGGCCCCCGCGCCGGCTCCATGTGGCGCTCGGCGTCATCGGCGATACGGAGCTGCCGCAACCTGGTCCGCGAGTGAGCCGGCCAGGGCGGTGATCCGCTCCCGGCCCATCGTCGAGCGCCCGGATTCTCCGGCCCCGACCACCATCACCGCGTCGCCCTCGCCGTCAAGTTTGAGTCGGACGGCGACGACGTTGCCGCTTCCGGTGGCGACGGGTTCACCGATCTCGGCCTTGGCCATCCGGTTGACGTAGGCGATCAGGTCTTGCGTGGAGGATCCGGCCAGGTGGGCCACGATCGGGGCGAGCGGAGCCACCGCCTGCGGATGGCGAGTCGCCGCGGTGTGAACGACCACCTCCTCCTGGCCGATGTGGAAGACGCAACTCACCAGGGCACCGGGGTTCTGCGCCAGCGGCGTGTCCGGCACGGCCCGCTTGCCCCCCTCCCCGGTGGCGATCGCCGCCCCGGGCTCCTTCACGGACCCCGGCGCGGACGCCCCGTCCGCGCCTGCGGCCTTCGCGGCCTTGGCGATGTCGTAGGCGAGGGGGCAACTGGACTGGCCCTCGCGGGGGATGGCATCGACGGTCTTGGTCAGCCCGTCCAGACTCAGTGCCGGCGCGCTCCCACTCTGGCACCCGGCCAGAAGGGCCACCGCCGCAGCGGCGCCTGTCAGCGATCCGTACCGACGGTGTCTCATGTGCCCTCGCTGCTCTCGTGTCCACGGTTTCCGCCGACACGGCGGACGGTGGACGCGGGCAGCAACCCCTGCCCGCAACCGCCCCGTTCGCGGCGCCCGTCCCCCGGCCGGCACTCGTAGCGATCCTAACGACGGGTGTCCGCGACGGTGCGACCGCCCTGGGGGAGGTCAGCGGGCGCTGCCGATGGCGCGGTCGGCGTCGGAGCCGCTGAGCATCAGGGTGGTTTCCTCGATGCGGTGGAAGCGGCCGTCGGGGGCGAGCTCGGCGAAGACGTAGACCTCCATGGTGACGGTGCTGCCGTCGTTCTTGGTGATGTGGCAGGTGTGCCGGTCGGCGTACTTGTCGCCGTCGTACAGCTCGTCGTGGACCTCGACCCTGCCGCCGGCGACGATGCTCCGCAGGTGGCCTATGTGGTCGAGGAACTCCGCGCGGTCCGCCCACTGGCCGTCGGTGCGCTGGCGGTACCCGGGGGTGAAGTGGCGCTCGGCGGCCTCCTCCAGGGTGATGTCGCGGTCGAAGAGCAGGTCGTTGAGGGCGGCTTCGATTCCGGTGCGGTTCATCAGGACTTCCTTGTCGTGTGGGGTCGTACGGGAGGACCAGGCCTGCGGACGGGGATGCGCGAGTGCCGGGTGCCGGGTGCCGGGTCGGGTGTCGGGTGCCGGGTGTCGGCCGGGTGCCGGGAGTCGGGTGTCACGTGTCGGCCGGCCGGGTGGTCAGGCGGCGGTCGCGAGGGTGGTGTCGAGCCAGTCGTAGATGCGGGCGAGGGCCAAGCGCATGGCGCCGGGGTGGCAGTGCGCGCCGGCGCCCTCCTCGGCGGTGAACAGCATCAGCGTCTTGGGGCAGGTCAGGTGCTCGTAGAGCTGCTCGGGCTGGCCCTTGAAGAACTCGTCCTCGGCGGCGTCGCACACGAGGGTGGGGCACTGGATCAGCTCGGCGATGCCGCCGGCGAGGGTGTAGTCGAGGTAGGAGGCGCTGAAGGTCCGGGGAGTGTCGACGCCCATCACGTACATGCCGTGGTTGATCGCCCACCGGGCGGTGGCGTCCTGGGCCATGATCTCCTCGAAGCTCGCGTCGAGTTCGGGGGCGGAGTCCGCGCGCAGGAGCCGTTCGGCCTGGTCCCGGTCTCCCGGGATGTTGCGGACGGATATCTGGCCGAGGTCGTACACACCGTCGACGGCGATCACGGCGGCGAGGCGGTGCTCGAAGGCGGCTGCCCTGGGGGCGAGCAGGCCGCCCATGCTGCTCCCGAAGAGTGCGATGCGGTGGTTGTCGACCTCGGGCAGTGCCTCGGCGAAGTCGACGACCGGGGTGATGACGTTCTCCCAGTCCGGGCGGAAGACCATGCCCTGGTGGTGGCGGGGGCCGGGCTGCCCGGGACCGTCGAAGGTCAGAACGGTGTACCCGCGCTCAACGGCCGCCAGCGCGCCGCTGAAGTGGAGTTCCTCGGCGGTGCCGTCGAAACCGCTGTGCATGATCAGGGTCGGGCGGGGCGTGCCGGTGTCGTCGACCCGGTAGAGGTAGCCGGGCAGGGTGGTGCCCTCGTAGGGGATGAGGACCGGTTCGATGCGGGGCGTGTGCAGCGCGGCGGCGGCCTGGAAGCAGGCCACGCTGCGGTCGTAGGCGTGGTCGTGGCGGGGGTCGCACGGGGAGCCGTGCTGGAAGAACTCGGCCGACCGGTAGTAGTTCGAGGCGCGCAGGAATCCGTCCCGGGCGCTGATGGTGTGGCCCGCGTCCAGGGCTCGCTGTGCCTCGTCGGCCACCCGGTCGGCGGTCGCCGTCCACTCCTCGTACCAGCTGTCGTAGTCGCCTTCCTTGATGCGCGCGCTGGTGGAGACGACCTCGCCGAAGTCGGCGCCGCCGTAGGCGATGTGGCTCATCGAGCGCAGGGTCTCGTACCAGAACTGGGGGTTGCCGGGGAACAGCAGCGGCTTCATCACACTCTCCTTAAGCACAGATCTGTGCGTACGGCAGGACTGTAGACCCCTGGGCGCCAGTAAGCAAATAGTTGTGCTTAGCGCTTACGATGGGTGCGTGACTTCGAACCAACCGGCCCCGCGCCTGCGCAAGAGCCCCGAGCAGGTCCGCTCAGCCGTCCACCAGGCCGTCATCGACCTGCTGTCCGACCCCCAGGGCGCGGACCTCACCATCCCCGCCGTCGCGCAGCGCGCCGGGGTGAACCACACCAGCGTCTACCGGCGTTGGGGCAGCCGGGAGGCACTCCTGGCCGACGTGGTCGTCACCCGTCTCGAACGGGACTGGCCGCTCGCCGACACCGGCACCCTGCGCGGCGACCTGACGGCATGGGTCGAGGCGGGCGTCGCGAGCATCCGCACGCCCGAGGGGCGTCTCCTCATTCGCGCCGTCGCCCTGTCGATGCCGGGCAGCGCAACGGCGCAGGGGGAACGCGCGGGGCAGTTCGAGCGCCGCATCGGCGCGATCGAGCGCATCCGTGACCGCGCCACCGCCCGCGGCGAGGTCCCCCCGCCGCTCGACCAGATCCTCGACCAACTCGTCGCGCCGCTCTACCTCCGGGCGATCTTCGGCATCGACCCGCCGGCCACCGGCTACCCGGACCTCCTCGTGAACCGCCTGCTCGGCAGCACGACCACACCCTGAGGGCCGTGGACCACTCCCGCGCCCCCGGCCTCACGCCCGCGCCCGCGGCCGGAGTGAGGCTCGTCCTGCTCCTCAGTCTGCTTCAACCCCGACTTTCGGACGGTCGCGCCGAGTACGCCATCCCCACAGCGTGTGTCCCACAAGTGCCACGGCGGCGAGGACGGCAAGCACGCGAATCGTGCTCCAGGTGACTTCGGGAACGCGCCCCGCAGTGGCCGCCTCCCCGTCCAGGCGCAGCGATGTCTCATAGAAGGCGATCAGCGGAATCAGCAGACGGAACGAGAGGCCTGCGATGCCGGGTATGCGCGCCAGGTTTCCGATGAGCCCCACCGGAGCGCCGAAGACAAAGGCAGCCGCTCCCCAGACCAGGATCCCCGTTGAAGCACCCCCCAAGTTCGGCTCGGGAGCGCCGTCCATGCCGATCGGCGCCACGGGACTCAAAGCCTTGCACAGGTAGTAGACGACCACGCCGATGGCCAATGCCGAGGAGGACAGCCACGCCGCCTTGACTTTTGATTGACAGGAACAGCCGACCAGAAAGGCGAAACAGGCCCACGACCAACCCCCGGAGAACACGAGGTTCACGACGTGGAAGACCGGGTTGTCGACCTTGGCCGCGAGGGCTCCCCATGCGCCAATCGCCGCACCGGCTGCGAGGGTTGCCAGTAGGCGCGCCAGGCGCGCCGGCAGAGGATTCAATGGCCGGTTCCTTGTCTCGCGATAACCGCTGACGGGGGGTGGTGCGATCGTGCGTGTTTTTGATGTTCATGTAGGAACTCGGGCACGACGCCAAGACGCGCCAACCCCGGGGCGGACCTGCCCGCACGCGTACGAGCTGCCACGCCGCTGCCACGTCGCTGCCGAGTCCTCATGACACGACGCTTGGAGCTCCGTTCTATCACCCGACGCAACGGGGAAGTCCAGCAGAGCCGGAACTCCGTCGCGGACGGGCCGTGCGCAGGCCGACGCCGATGACGTGACGATGACGTCGACCTCCACCACTACCGGAAGGTGGCGGCGACCATCGGGCGCCCGCGGGTCGATGGGTAACCCCTGCTCTGGCGGAGCGACTTGAGACCCGGGATGTGGTCGTGCAGCGGAACGCGGGCACCATGCGATCGGAAACCGGGAATCGGGAAGTGAGGGGAGATTTCCTCTGGAACACTCCCGCCGGCCGGGATGGTCGGTGATGATGTCCGTGTGACCCGCCGCATCGACACCCTGGTCTCGGCCTTCGGCGTTCTTGCCGGCGCGGTGCTCCTCGTCGGCGCCCTTCGGGAGCATCGCACGGGGGCATCGGCTGTGTGGATCGCGGCCGGCGCCGTGACCTTCTTCAGCGCCCTCTGCGTGCTTGTACGCGATGTGCGACGACTGCGCGCGAGGCAGACGACCTGACGAGGGCACCGTCCTTCACCGGGACCGGCCCCCTATCGCGGAGCTGGGGCGTCGATGATGTTGCCCTTGTCGTCGAGGGTGTGGGTGCGCCAGTACACGTCCCAGGAGTCGTCGACGTGCTCGGGCACCTTGCCGTCGGGGTATCGCGTGAACCCCTCGGGCGGCGGCTTCCCGTTCGAGGCGCAGGCGGAGCCGGTGCCCCCGACCGTCATGACCGGGTACTCCCCGCCACGGCAGATGGCGTCCTTCATCGTGCACCCGGCCAACGTCGCGGCGAGCGCCGCAGCGGCGAAGAGGACGCTGATGCCGCTCTGGTGACGGCGCGTACGGAATGTGATCATGATGGCCTCCAGTCGTCCGGGGACATATGCCCAGGGTGCGCCGGCGCACGCGCGAGCCGGCGCACGACGGACGGTGCACTCTGCTTCCACCCATGGGGCTGCCGGATGGTCTCGACCGGTGAAGGTGCCGCGGGCGCGGCGGGTCAGTCGAGACAGAACTCGTTGCCCTCGATGTCCCGCATCACGAGGCAGGACTCGTTGAATCCGTCGGCACGCAGCAGTCGCACACGTGCCGCGCCGAGCGGGAGCAGTCGTGCGCACTCGGCCTCAAGGGCGGCCACGCGCTCCTCCCCCACGAGCCCGGTGCCGACCCGGACGTCGAGGTGCAGCCGGTTCTTGACGACCTTGCCCTCGGGGACGCGCTGGAAGAACATGCGCGGGCCCACTCCCGAGGGATCGACGCATGCGAACGCCGCACCCTGACGCTCGGGTGGCAGTGCGCGATCGAAGTCGCCCCAGGTGGCGTACCCCTCCGGCGGCGGTGGTACGACGTACCCCAACACCTCACACCAGAAGCGAGCGACCCGCTCGGGCTCCGCGCAGTCGAAAGTGATTTGGAACTGCTTGATCGACACCATCGGGCCATCGTAGAGGCCCGGGGTCGGCCGCATGCCTCGCGAATGCCCCAGCCGATGGTCGCGCCGACGGCTCCATCGGCGGCGCGGTGTACCGGACTTCGCCTTCTGGGCGGTTCGCTCCGTCCGTGGGCTGACCGGCCATGGGTCCCACGGTCGTGTGGTGGGGCGGGACGCGAGGGGGCCGGGGGGTTCATGGCGTGTGCCACGAGCCCCCCGGCCCCCCTTGGAGTGCGTCGGGTCAGCAGCGACCGGCCGGCCGGTCGCGGACGACGAGGTCCGTGGAGCCGGTGGTCGCGTCGATCCAGGCGACCTGGCGGCCGGCGCCCGCCGCCGGGTAGCTCTGTTCACCGCGGTTGCACGAGACGCGGTCCTGGCGGGACCCGTCGGTCGTCAGCTGCCACAGCTTGGGCAGCGACTCGTTGCGGTACTGGGTGTCGGGCGTCCGGGCGACGACTGTCAGCGCCTCCTCGGAGACGGTGAGGTCGGAGGCGATCAGCGCGCCGGGCTTGTGCTCGCTGCTGACCATGACGGTCCCGGTGCCGTCCAGCGCCGAGCGCAGGATCGTCATCTGCCCGTTGTCGCCCTCGTTGGTGTCGCTCAGCCAGAACACGTTGTTTCCGTTGACCCCGGTCTGGCCCAGGCTCACGGCCTCGTCGAGCTGCTCGGCCTGCGTGGTCTTGCCCGAGGCCAGGTCCAGGATGTCCACCCCGAGGCGGTAGGTGCCGTCCTGCGGGTAGAGCTTGGCGTAGGCGAGCTTGTCACCCTTGACGGACGGCAGGGCGGTGATGATGTCCCAGTCCTGGCCGTCCACGAAGACGGGCGCCTTGTCGGCGGGGCGCTGGTAGCCGACGTGGCGGCCGCCGAAGATGTCGTACTCCTCGAAGACGACCACGCCCTTGTCGATGCGCAGGCCCGAGACGCCCGTGGTCGAGCTGTAGAGCTTCTTGACCGGGCCGCCCGCGATCGGACGGGAGAGGATGTCGACGGAAGTGGTGCCGTAGGCCGTCCAGACGGCCGTCTTGCCGTCGGTCGCGGGCGCCGTGTGGAAGCGCCCGTCGTTGGGGCTGATCACCTTCGCCGCGCCCTTGCCGTCCATCCGGCCGGCGTAGACGGAGTAGGGCTCGGAGCCGTCGTCGTTGGACTTCGAGACCGTCCACCACCCGCCGCCGGCGCCCACACCGCTGTCGGTGGTGTTGAGCTTGCCGAACAGGGAGTCGCTGTCCACGCCCAGGGCCTGCTCCCAGCCGGGAACGACGCCGTGGGCGTTGAAGGCGCGCTTGACCGTGTTCTGTTGGCCGGCGGTGACGCCCATCGACTTCGCCGCGGCGAGTACCGCGTTGCGGGCCTCGGTGAAGCCGTCGACCGGAGTCATGTACTCGGTGAGGGCCTTGTAGACGATCTTGTCGGCGAGGGTGCCGCCGAGGTCCTCGCGCATGTCCCACAGTGCGCCGGAGAAGATCGTCGAGTTCAGGTGCACGCCTCCGTTGTCGGTGGCGAAGGAAACACCCAGGAAGCTCTTCGACGTGGTGGCGCCGTCGTTGAGGTCACGCAGGGCGCAGTCGGCGGCCGCCTTCGTGCGGCACAGGTTCTCCCCGATCAGGCCCGCGGTGGGGTCGGTCATCGGGATCCCGTTGGCGGTGACGTCGATCGCGTTGCCGAAGTAGTCCGCGAGGGCCTCGTTCAGGGCACCGGACTGACCGGCGTAGACGAGGTTCGCCGTGTGCTCGATGACGCCGTGGGTCATCTCGTGGCCGACCACGTCGGTGTCGGCGGAGAGCGGCTTGTACTCCTTGTCGCCGTTGCCGTACACCATCTTGGCGCCGTCCCAGAAGGCGTTGGCGTACGGCATGCCGTAGTACGTCACACCGACCAGCGAGTTGACGGTCATGCCACTGCCGTCGAGGCTGTCGCGCCCGTGGGCGTTCTTGTAGTAGTCGTAGACCTGTTCGGCGTTCCAGTGGGCGTCGACGGCCCCGGAGTCCGTCGCCGCGGCGTCGAACTCGGCGGTGGGCGAGGAGAACATCTTGAGGTTGCCGGGCCACTTGCCGGAGACTTCGGAGACCGACCGGCCGCGGGCGTCCCAGGTGGCCAGCAGGTTCTTGGACGTGCCCCGCATGCGGACGGCATCGGCCATCACGAAGGATGCGGCGGTCTGGTCGTAGGCGATGGACAGCGGGGTCTTGCCGCCGTTCAGCCGGGTACCCGATCCCGCCTCGGGGAACAGCCCGGACGCGTCACCCGCCGGGCCGTCCGCGGCCGGGGCGTCCTTCGTGTCCTTGCCACTCACCGCGTCCGGCGCCGTCATCGTCTTCAGGGCGCTGTACTGGAGTGCCGGATAGCCCGACGTGGCATCGACGTACACCTCGCGCAGCACCGGCTCCCCGGTGCCGGGCGCGCTGCCGCGCACGGTGACGCGGTAGGCGAGGACACCGTCTCCCTTGGGGAGGATGACGAGCCCCTTGGCCTCACCGGTCAGCGGAGCCTGGGCGGCGTCGTGGCCGCCGGCCCGCGGAGCCTGGCTCGTGCCGAGCACGGCTCCGCCCAGCTGGTGGAGGGTGGCGGACACCGCTCGTTGGACGGCGAGCTCTTGGCCGACCTGCGGGGTGACGCCGGCGGTGAGGCCGGTGAAGTAGTGCCCGGACGTGCCGGTGACCACCCGCTTGCCGTCCTGCTTCTGCATCCGCACCACGTACTGGCCGCCGAGGACCTGCACGCCGTGGTGCTTCTGCTGCAGGCGGACCGTCTCGTCCGCGCCGCTGTTCACCGTCGAGACGGGAGTCAGGTCACTGACCGCCTGCGGGATCTTGTAGCGGCTCTTCTTCGAGGCGAGGTGCTGACGCGCCGCGTCGGCGGGAGCCGCCTTGGCGTCCACGGGTTCACGTATGCCCTCGACCAGGACGGGGGTGTCGGTGTCCCGTCCCGAGAGGACGCCTGACCCTCCGCCAGTGGGGTCGGTGGCCTGCGCGGGTGACACCGTCAGTGTCAACGCGGCGGCCAGCAGAGCCGCGATTCCGGTGCCGGAACGGAGCGATACGCGCCATCCTCTGTTCGCGACTGCGGCCGGTGCCGATGAACGTGTGCCGGGCTTGCGCAAGACGTCTCCTCAACGGTGGGTGCTTGGATCGATGCGTTACGTCACGGTCATGCAAGCCCGCTCCACAGCCTTTGCACAGCCTTCGACGCCCCTCAGAAGTGGCCACGCACACTTGTGGGCAGTCTGTGAAGAGGTCAGAATCCCCGACATGATCCATACCGACCCGTACAACCCGGGCCTCGGATGGCCCGAGGAGGACGCCCACAAGGCGCTCCTCGTGGCCGGTGCCGGCGATGCCGCTCAGCTCGACGCCCTGACCGGCGTCGGCAAGCCGGGACCTGACAGGACGCCGGCCCGTCCGGCCGGACAGGTCGTCACCACACCGCTGCCGGGAGAATCCCCGGAGCCGGCCACCTCACCGGCCACCACCCTTCGGCTGCTGGTCCGACGCCGCCAGGCACTGCTTCGTCAGGAGTCCGCGGAACTGGAGCGCCTGTGCACCTACGCCGATGGACTGGCCGAGCGGCCACCCGCCGTCCTCGGGGCGGGGCGCTCGGGCACGCCCGAGATCCTGTCGGGCGCCGAGGACATCACGACGCGCGTGCGGCACATGCTCGCCGCCGCCCGGAGCGAGGTACTGATCCTCGACAGACCCCCGGGCATCAGAGGATTACCCGATCCGGCGCCGGACGGTGAGGCGCTCGGGCCCGCCATCGGGGACCTGCTCGACCGGGGTGTGATCGTACGGACCGTCCTGGACCGTGAGTGGATGAAGCATCCGGGCCGGCCACAGACCCTGGGCGCACTGACCGAACGCGGCCTTCAGGCCAGGGTGGGCGCCCACCTCCCCACGAGGCTGATCGTCGTCGACCGCCACAGTTGCCTGCTGCCGCCGTCCGCTGCCGGCGACGGCGCGGAACCCGTGCTCGTACCGGGTGGAGCCCTGCTGCGCAGAGCCGTCCTGCCGCTCTTCGAAACCCTGTGGGACCGTGCCACACCGGTCGGCAACCCCGACAGCGATCTGACCACGTCCCAGCGGGAACTGCTGAGTCTGCTCGCCTCGGGCCTGAAGGACGAGGCCATTGCCCGCCGGTTGGGCATTCACGTGCACACCGCGCGCCGCCGCATCAGCGGCATGCTCGACGACCTCGACGCGGGCACCCGCTTCCAGGCGGGCGCCCAGGCCGTCATCCGCGGCTGGCTCGACCGGGCCGCGGAGGCCTGACTCTCGGCCGACAGCTGCCCGGGTCGCCTCGCCCGTCGATTCCGGTCACGTCGTCGGGTACGGGCTGTCGGGTGGGGGTGCTCATCGGCACGCCGCCCCTCAGCAGGGCGGGTACGGGATGTCGTGCGACCGGGCCGCGGTCACGATCGCCGCCTGGGGCCGGGACATCGGTGTGCCGTCGGAGAGCCGTGGCTCCACCGGGTCCACGATCTCCCCGAGTTCTGATCGCAGCGCGCCGGACGACGACAACACGGACACACGGTTGGTCGGCGCGGGAACGAGGGTGCCCGCCTGCCTCACGAACGCCACGAAGCTCTCGAAGTCGCGCTGGTGGGTGAACGGCTCTTCGAAGTCCGTCAGGGCCGGGTATCCGTCCGCTCCGACGAGGGTGTAGGCCAGGGTGGCCAGCCGATAGCGCCTCGTGGGCTCAAGCGCCTTGCCGTCGATGTGGACGTTGCGGGGATCGACGCGGTTTCCCACGCCGGCGGCGGAGTTGAAGCTGTAGCGCACGTTCTTCGACACGGCGAACGGCGCGTACTGTATGCCCCCGCCCTCCTTCGTCGTCCACTGTTGCTCCAAGGCGTCGTGGATCTGTTGGCCGGTGACCCAGACGCTGACGACCGGGTCGCCGTAGCCCACGCCGCGCCAGGCGCGGACGAACGGGATCGCCCCGTTCGTGGCAGGGTCATGGACCAGGTCCCCGGCGATCACTGTCTGCCCGACCCGGGGAGCGAGTGCCACCATGGCCAGCTGCGCCGCGATGTTCGGGTGGCAGTTGCCGTTGAAGTTCTTGTTCGTGGGCCGGCTGCCGGCCCACAGCGCCCAGTCGGCGACCAGGTCGCCCATGGTGCTCTCCCCCGCGGCGTTCCGCGCCCGCAGGAACGAGCCGCGCTGCCGGCCGATCGTCGAGTTGGCCCGGGTGGTCGCTTGTCCGTTCCAGTACGAGACGACCTGCCGCATCTCGGGGTCCGGGGCGATGCCGGTGCGCGTGTTGGGGTGGTTGGTCGACACGGTCAGCTCGCGGACCACCTTGCCGGTACGTGGATCCAGCTTCAGGTTGATCTCGTTGATGAGCTGGCCGTGACAGCCGGCCTCCACGAAGGGCCGGGGCACCCCGTTCGGGTCGGGCAGCATCATGTTGAAGCGGGTGTGCCAGTGGCCGGTGACGATGACGTCGATGTCGGGCGAGGCCTGGAGGGCGAGCTCGTAGGCCGGGCCCGAGGGGTTGAGTCCGCCGTTGAAGTCACCGCCCGCGACCGCGCCGTCGTGCATGCTGAGCACGATGGCGTTGACACCGCGCTTCTTGAGGAGAGCGGCCAGCCGATTGACGGTCTGGAGCTCGTCGCGTGTCTTCACGGCGGGCAGGTAGGCCGTGCTGGAGGACTCCGTGCCGATGGCTGTCAGGTGGATGAAACCGACCGGGATCTTCTCCCCGCTGGGACCGTCGACGTACCTGATGTTGTACGCGGGGAGGACGTCGGCCCCGTCTCCCCGCCATTGCACGTTGCCGCTGTAGAAGAGGAAGTCCGCGCCGGGGAACCGCCGGCCGGCCGAGTCGATGAACGACGTGTCCTGACCCACCACCGGAAAGGGGACGCCCTCCTCCATGTGCTGCGTGATCATGGCCGGTGACTTGTCGAACTCGTGGTTCCCGGCGGTGGAGAAGTCGAGCTTCATGAGGTTGAAGGCCTCGATCGTGGGCTCGTCCGCGAAGACGGCCGCATCGAACTCCCACCCGGAGAAGTTGTCGCCGGGACTGAAGAAGAGGGAGTTCGCCTTCCCGTCCCTGATCCGCTTCAGGTGGGCCGCCATGTAGGCGACGCCGCCGACCGTGTAGGTCTGGCCGCCGTTGCCGTGGATGGTGGAGTCTCCGCCCGGTGCCGCGGCCAGGTATCCGTGCAGGTCGGTGATGTTCAGCAACTGGACGTCCACGTGGCCGTCGGCGTCGCGGACGTCCCGGGCGTGGTCCGACGCGTATGCGGGAACGCCGGTTGCGACGGTGGCGCCGACGGCGCCCATGGCAGTGAGGAAGGAACGCCGACCGGCCCCGACGTCGTTCCACGACTTGACTGTCTTCGGCAGACTCATGCCCTGACTATCGCGCGACGATTCCTCGCGGACGAGGCCGTTCGCCCGTTCCCCACAGGTCTTCATCCGCAGGGCGCCGGGCTGCAACTTCCGGTGCCCCTGGAGGTCGTTCACCTTACGGCGCCGGCCTTCGTCGAAGTCGTAGCCTTGCGAGAGAGCGGGTCCCGGCCGAGCGGGATCTCGCACCAGGGACGCGACGGGCACCCGAGCGTCATGGGCTTCCCGGAGGTTCGAGGATGAAGTACACACGTGTACGACACGCCGCCCTGGCCGGGCTCGTCCTCCTCTCCATGGCGGCTTGCGGCCAGGGCAGTACCCGGACTTCGCCGACTTCACCGACTCCGCCCGCCGCGACGACGCGGCCGGCTCCGGCCGGGAAGGCGTCCGCGGCGGACTTCAAGCGGTTGGAACGCACGTACGCCGCACGACTCGGGGTCTACGCGGTGAACACCGGGACCGGGCGGGAAGTGGCCTACCACGACAGCGAGCGGTTCGCCTACGCCTCCACGTTCAAGGCGTTCGCCGCCGCCGCGGTCCTGCGCAAGCACTCCCCGCACGACATGGAGGAGGTGATCAAGTACTCCAGGGATGACCTGATCGACCACTCACCCGTGACCGGGAAGAACGTCGAAGCCGGCATGACTCTGCGTCAGCTGTGCGACGCCGCCGTCCGCCACAGCGACAACACCGCGGCCAACCTGCTGTTCGATGCCCTCGGAGGTCCGCAGGGCCTGGCAGCCGCTCTCCGAGCGGTGGGCGACACCACGACCCGGGTGGAGCGCCGCGAGCCGGCACTCAACCAATGGTCCCCCGGCGCCACGCCCGACACCACCACCCCCCGGGCCTGGGCCGAGGACCTACGGGCGTTCGCCCTCGGAGACACGCTCGGAAAGGACGAACGCGCACAGTTCGTGAAGTGGTTGCAGACCAACACCACCGGCGACGAGCTCATCAGGGCCGGTGTCCCGAAAGGATGGGTGGTCGGGGACAAGACGGGCGGCGGCGGCGTCTACGCGGTCCGCAACGACATCGCCGTGGTCTGGCCCCCCGACTCCGCTCCCCTCGTCATGGCCATCATGTCGAATCGCGGTACGGAGGACGCCGACGACGACGACAAGCTGATCGCGGAAGCGGCGTCCCTGGTCACCAAGGCGCTGACGTAGAGCACGAGCCCTGCCTAGGGCGTCGTCACTTTCGCGGTGTCGGCGGCCGGGGGGTGGGGGTGGTCCAGGGCTGCGGGCAGTTCCGACCTGCGGCGTATGCCGAGTTTTCGGTAGGTGCTCGTCAGGTGGGTCTCCACGGTGCGGCGGGCGAGGTGCAGCAGGTCGGCGATCTCGGTGTTCGTCCGGCCGGCGGCGGCCAGGTCCGCGATGCGGCGCTCGCTGGCGGTCAGGGCCCCCGAGCCGGTTCGCGACGCGGTCGGGACGCGGGCGCCGCCCTCGCGGAGGGCCTGCTCGGCGAGGGCGAGGAGGCGTAGGCCGCCCTTGCGTTCGGCCAGGTCCGCGGCTTCGCGGAGCCGGTCGCGGGCGCGTCCGCGTTCGCCGGCGGCGTGGAGTTGGCGGCCTTGGGCGAGGAGGGCCTCGACGAGTTCCATGCCGGCGTCGGCGGGCGCGTCCCTGAGGGTCTCGACCGCTTCCTCGGCGAGGTGCAGTCCTCGGCGGCCTCCGGTGGCGGCGCCGAGGACGCGCAGCGCGCGGCCCACGGTGCGGGGGGTGTTCCAGACGCGGGCCAGCCGGAGTTCCTCGGTGGCCAGGGCCAGGGCCTCCTGGCTGCCGCCGAGTGCGAGGCGGCACTGGGCGACCGCCGTCCGCCAGGGGGTGACGACCGGGCTGTAGACCTCGCGGGCGCTCTGGCGGCGGCCGCACTCCAGGAAGTCGTGGAGTGCGCCCGCCGGGTCGCCGGCGGCGAGGCGCTGTACTCCCCGCGCGTAGAGGAAGCGGTTCAGCTCCCATGATTCGGGGGCACGGCTGAGGTCGAAGGCGCCGGCGAGCCGTCGGGCTTCGTCCGAGCGGCCGGTGTGGACGAGTGCCATCAGTACGTGGGCGTCCCGGTTGGAGGGTCCGCTGTGGGCGTGCGCGGCGACGGCCGCGCCGTCGCCGCGCACGGCGATCAGTCGGGCGACGTCGCCGCGGGCAGCGGCGATGTCGGCGCGGGTGTTGAGCAGGGCGTGCTCCATGGGGTGGAGCAGGGCGGGGTGCTGGCCGGCCAGGCCGCGGTCCACGAGCCGCTCGGCCTCGTCGAGTTCGTCGGCCCATTCGGCGACGGCCGCCGCCGTCCCCAGGAGGAACGGTTCGGCGAGCGGGTCGGAGGGTTGCGCGAGCAGGGCCCGTACGCGGTTCATGGCCTCGCCGGCCGAGATCAGCCCGGCCGTCGCCTCGTACCGCACGAGCAGGGCCCGGCTGGCGGTGCCGACGAGTTCGGGCGCGTACTCGCCGCTCTCGGAGAGCCGCCGGTAGGTCTCCTGACGGGTCACGAGGTCGGCGTCGGACAGCAGGGCGGTGGCGGTCTGCACGGTGCGGGTGAGTCCCGGGTGTCCGTCCAGGCTGCCTTCCGTGCGCCGCAGCACCTCCAGGGCGGTGGTGACCTCGCCGCGGCCGACCAGGGCCGTGCCGAGGGCGACGGCCGTGCGCACCCGGTCGCGGGGTGCGGCCGGGAGGTGTTGGGCCTCCGCCAGGCGTGCGATCGCCACGGCGCCGCCGGCGGAAGCGTACTCCAGCGAGCCCAGTTCGGTGAGCAGCCGCTGGCGCCGGTCGTCGGAGAGGGGTTCGTCGAGGGCGCGGCGCAGGTAGCCGGCGGCGTCGCCGGGGCGGGCGTCGTTCACCGCGACCGTCGCCGCGTCCTGGAGTACGCGCAGGGCCCAGGGCAGGCCGACGCCCGGAGTGCGCAGCAGGTGGGCGGCTATCGCCTCGACGCGTTCGCCGCGCCGCAGCATCGTCCTCGCGGCCACCAGGTGCGCGGCTTCCCGTCGTACGGTCGGCCAGCCGGTCAACACGGCGTCCCGCAGCAGTCGGTGGGCGTAGCGGGGCAGGCCGGCGGGGTCCGGGCGCAGGAGTCCGATGCGGGTCATGGCGGTGAGCCAGCCGGTGACCCGGGCGGGGTCGGCGCCGGCGGCCTCGGCCAGCACCCCGGCCACGTCCGGGACCACCGGTTCGTCGGCGTCCCCGATCGGCCGGTTCTCCGTGCGCGGCCAGGCCTCCTCCAGGGCGGCCAGGCAGCGGGCCACCTCGGCCGTCGCCGTACCCGCGCTGTCCAGCCACCAGGAGACGGCCGCCGGGTAGCTTCCGGGATACAGCGCGGCGCAGGTCTCCGGCAGGGGCGGGAGCGCGTCCGGTGCGGGGCCGGCCGACTGCGGGCCGCCGAGGTCGTCGAGCAGGGCGTGCAGGAGCAGGGGGCTGCCCGCGGCCGCCCGTACGCACTGCGCCGTCCAGTCGGGTGCGGCCGTCGGCAGGGCGTCGAGGACGAGTGCGGCGGCGGCCGTGTCGCCGAGCGGGTCGATGGTGTGGGTGCGGACGAGGGACGGGGACAGGGGTTGGGCGAGCCCGGTGTGCCGGGGGTCGATGTCGTACTGGCTGCGTTCGCTCGCGACGACCAGGATCGGTAAGCGGTCGATGTGGCGTACCGCTTCCCGCAGCCAGCGGCGTGAGGGGGCGTCGGCCAGGTGGACGTCGTCGACCGCCAACAGGAGCGGGCCCTCGTCGGCGTACGCGCGCAGCAGCCGCCACAGGCGGGCGGCGCTCCCGCGGTCATCCCGGTCGGGCGTGAGGTCGGTGAAGTCCGGTACTGGACCGAGCAGTTGCAGCACGGTGGCGAAGGGGACCCCGGTGTCCTCCGGGGAGCACCGCGCCCACAGCACGCGCAGGCCCCGGCCCGCGGCGTCCTGAACGGCACTCTCCAGCACGGAGGTACGGCCGGTTCCGGTGGCTCCCTGGAGCAGGACCAGGCCGCCGGAACCGGAGCGGGCCCGCTCCGTCTCGGCCGCGATCAGGGCCCGGGCGCGGTCGCGTTCACGGAGTGGCCTGGTCATCCGTGCCTCCTGTGGTGAAGGGTGTGCTTCGCCGCCGGGTGAGACGACGGAATTCGTGGCGCGGTGGCATGAAGTGGCGTACCTCACTGCCGGCCCCCCGGACTGCCAGGATGACGACGGGAACCGCTCTGAGCTGCGGTGATGCCCGTCGAGGGCGCCGGCCTCGTGGTGCTCGCGGGCGCGGTCTCGTGGTGCGGCCCGTGGTGCTCCACGATTGCGGTTCCCGTGGCGCTCGCAGAAGTGTGGAGGGTGCTCATCCGCTACCGGCCCGCGTTGCACTGCGGGCCGCTGAACAGGGGAAACGGTTGCTCAACTCACCCCGCATCATGACCACGTCCGCTACCGGCACGAGCCGCGACGCAGGCTCCGGGGACCGGCGCGTCCCCGTGGCGGTGTCCGCCGCGGACCCGATCGGCCTCGCGGGAGCGGTCGCCCTGTTGCGCAGACACCCGGAGATCGAGCTGCGCGAGGAGTCCGGTCCGGACACGGTGGCCCTCCTCGTGGAGGACGCCCTCGACGAGGCGGCGTTGGCCCGGTTGCGTCGGATCGTGCGCAGCGAGGGGGCGCGCGCCGTCCTCGTGGTGGGCGCGATGCGGGAGAACGAGCTGATGGACGTGGTGGAGTGCGGTGTCGGCGCGATCGTCTGGCGCCACGAGGCCACCGCGGAGCGGCTGGTGCAGGCGGTGCTGGCCGCGTCCCGCGGTGACGGCGACCTGCCCGCCGACCTGCTCGGCCGGCTCATCCACCAGGTGGGCACGCTGCACCGGGGCGCGGGAGGCCGGGCCGGCGCGCCGGCCCTCGGGCTGACGTCCCGTGAGGTGGACGTCCTGCGTCTGGTCTCCGAGGGCTTGGACACCGGTGAGATCGCGGGCAAGTTGTCCTACTCCGAACGGACCGTCAAGAACGTCATGCACGGCCTCACCACTCGGCTTCACCTGCGCAATCGGGCGCACGCCGTGGCGTTTGCCCTTCGGGAAGGCTACATCTGACCGTCCGGGCAATCGAACACGGCCGGGAGTGTCCGCGAGGGCAGGGTGGGCTGCCCGTCGTTCGTCCCCCGTGCCCCTGCGGGCCGGGCGGCCGTCCGGGGGACGATCGACGGTGGACGACGGGCCGGGTGGTAACGGCCGTGCGGGCGAGGCGGGAGTGCAGGCGTGATCCACGAGGTGGACGAGATGCTCAAGGGCCTCCTCGGCGGTGGGGCGTTGACGGGTTCGGGGATCGAGGTGGCCTTCGAGGCGCCGACGCGTGACTGGGCCGCCCGCCGCAACGCCCCGGTGGTCAACAGCTATCTGTACGACATCCGGGAGGACGTGGCCCGGCGTCAGCGCGGCCACATCGGGGTGCGGGACGAGCGGGACGTGGTCGTGCGGCGGAGCCGGCCGCCGCGCTGGTTCAGGCTGTCCTACCTGGTGACGGCGTGGACGAAGACCCCGCTGGACGAGCACCGGTTGCTGTCCGCCGTGCTCGCGACCCTGCTGCCCCGTGAGATGGTGCCGCCGGACGAACTGCCCGGCTCCCTGGGGACGCTGGGGCTGTCCGTGCCGCTGTCCGTGGCTGGCATCCAGACGGAGTCGCGGTCGCTCGCCGAGATCTGGTCCGCGCTCGGCGGTGAACTGAAGCCGTCCCTCGACCTGGTGGTGACCGTGCCCTTCCCGGCCTACCCCGACTACGACGCGGGGCCGCCGGTCACCGAGGGCGCGACGCTCCGGGTGGGCGGGATGGACGGCGACCCGGCGGTGTCCGAGGGCCGTTCGCACCGTCCCCATCAGGTGGCGGCCGCCCGGGCGGCGCGGACCGCCGGCAAGGACGCGGCCCCCCGCGCAGAGACCTCCCGCGGCGCGGACGCGCGGTGAGCGCGTCGTACGCCGTCCCGGCGCCGGATGCGGTGACGGAAGCGGCGCCGGATGCGGGGGCGGAAGCGGGGACGGCCTGCGGCGGAGCACCGCCTCCCGGCGCCGTCGACGGGCCCGGCCGCGCCCTGCTCGCCCGGCTCGACGGGCTGCGCGGGCGGGTGTCGGCGCTGGTCGAGCGGCGGACCGCCGGCGATCCCACGGCCGACGATCCCCTGCGCGGCCTCTACCTGTCCGAGGAGGCGGTCCGCCATCTCCTCGGCTCCTGGCCCGTAGTGGCCGAGGGCGCGGCGGGATCGGACGCGGGCGCCGGTCGGGCCGTGGGCGGGGAGGAGGCGTCGGGCCCCGGCGACCGGCTGGCCGCGCTGGCCGGTCGGGCGGGCCTGACCGCGCTCGACGTCGCCTTGGTGCTCGTCGCCCTCGCTCCCGACGTCGACCGGACCTTCGAGCCGCTCTACGGCTACCTCAACGACGACGTGAGCAGACGCCGGGCCACCGTCGGCCTCGCCTTCGACCTGTGCGGGGTGCCCGCGCACTCCGCGGCGGCCCGGGCCCGGCTGCACGCCTCCGCGCCCCTCGCGGCCCTGGGCCTGCTGGAGGTCGACGAGCCCGAACGCCCCTTCCTGACGCGTTCGCTGCGCATGCCCGATCGGCTGATCGGGCACCTCCTCGGCGACGACACACCGGACGCGGCGCTGCGCGACCTGCTGCACCCGATGCCCGAGCCGCTGCCCACCGACGCGGCCGCCGAGCAGTTCACCCACCGGCTGGCGGCCCTCCTGGGGACCGGTCCCGCCACCGTCTACCTGCGCGAACAGCGCGAGGGCGAGGGACTGGCCGCGTACGCCGCGGCCCTGCGCGCAGCGGGCCTGGACGGGCTGTGCTGCGCCGCCCCCGGTGAGCACGTCGCCGAGCTGCTGCGCGAGGCCCGCCTCAGCGGCCGGGCCGTCGTCGTGCCGGCGCTGCCCGAGCGGCCCGGCCCGCTGGTGCGGGCGCTCGCCGCGGCGCCGGACGTGACCGTGCTGCTGGCCGATCCCCGCCCGTACGACCCCCACTGGTGCCCGGAGGATCCCCTGGTCCTGGAAGCGCCGGGCCGCCGGGACGGTGGGACGGCCGCCTGGCGGGCCGCTCTGGGCGCGGACGCCGACGCCTTCGATCTGGCTGCGACGGTCGCCCCGTACCGCCTGGGCGGGGACCGCGTGCGGCGGGCCGCGCGGGCCGCGCACGCGTTGGCCGCCTTCGACGGCGGTGCGGTCACCGCCGCGCATGTGCGGCGCGCCGCACGCCGCCAGTCCGCCTCGGGGCTGGAGAGCCACACCCGCCGCATCCGGCCGGCCGTGGACTGGACGGACCTGGTCCTGCCCGAAAGGCCCCTGGAACAGTTGCGCGAGCTGGCCCTGCGGGCCCGTCACCGCAGCCGGGTGCTCGGCGACTGGCGGCTCAGCGCGGGCGGTGGACGGGGCCGGGGCGTCCTCGGGCTGTTCGCCGGGGAGTCCGGTACGGGCAAGACGTTGTCGGCGGAGGTGGTCGCGGCCGACCTCGGTCTCGATCTGTACGTGGTCCAGCTGTCGTCGGTCGTGAACAAGTACGTCGGCGAGACGGAGAAGAACCTGGAGCGGATCTTCACGGAGGCGGACCGCACCGACGCGGTGCTGCTCTTCGACGAGGCGGACGCCGTCTTCGGCAAGCGTTCCGAGGTCAAGGACGCGCACGACCGCTACGCCAACATGGAGAGCTCCTACCTGCTCCAGCGGCTGGAGTCGTTCGACGGCATCGCCCTGCTCACGACCAACCTGCGGGCGAACATCGACGAGGCGTTCACCCGGCGGCTGGACCTGGTGGTCGACTTCCCGTTCCCGGACCCCGGCCAGCGCCTCGCGCTGTGGCGGTACGGGCTGGCGCACGTGCCGTCCGTCGACGGCATCGACATGGCGCCGCTGGCCCGGGACTTCGAGCTGGCGGGCGGTTCGATCCGCAGTGCGGTGGTCACCGCCGCCTATCTCGCCGCCGGCCGCGGCGGCGAGGTGACGCCGGAGGACCTCCTGGAGGGGGCCCGGCGGGAGTACCGCAAGGCGGGGCGGCTGGTGCCGGGCGAGGGCGGCTGGTGATGCGGCGGCCGCCCCGTTCACCAGGCCCGGTGACGGGGGCGGCCGCCCCGGGTGTCAGGCGGTCTTGGGGTGGATGATCTTCCACTCCTGGTTGCCGGTGTTGCTGCAGTCGGAGATGTTCAGCCGGTCCCCGGTGTTGGCCCCGCCGTTCACGTTCAGGCACTTGTTGTTGCTGGCGAAGTTGCGGATCCAGTAGTCGCCGCTCTCCTGCTTCTCGATCCACCACAGCTGGTTGTCGGCGGTGGTGCCGACGCAGTGGAACTCGCCGATGCCGGTGCCGACGGGTCGGCCGCCGTACTCGCCGAGGTCCATGCAGAACTGGTCCGTGGTGTTGCGGATCTGGAAGAGCGGCTTTCCGCCGGGGCCGAGCTTCGGGTACTTCACCTCGAGGTTCCAGAGCTGGTTGTCCCCGGCGGTGCCGTCGCAGTTGGCCTGTTGGACGGCCGTGTTGATCGCGCCCTTCTCGCGGCCCGGCAGGTCGGCGCACTTGCGGGTGGCGGCGTTGCGCAGCAGGACCTTCTCGGCGGGCACCACGGGCGGCGGTCCCGCGGGCTTCGAGGGCTTCGGGGCGTCTCCCCCTCCTCCGCCTCCGCCGCCGTCGTCCTTGGGCTTCTCGGTCTTCGGCGGTTCCGGTTCGGCGCTGGGTGACGGCGGCGGGGGCGGCGGGGAGAGGGCCGGGGTGGGGGGCAGGACGGCGCCGACCTGCTCGGTCGCCTCGGTGGCCGCGGAGCGGACCTGTGGCTTGTAGGCGATCCAGATCATCACGAAGGCGACGCACAGGGCCAGGAAGAGCCCGAAGAAGGTGGCCAGCCAGCGCGGGAGGAAACCGCGCTGGACGTAGGTCCCCTCGACGTCCAGCGGATCGACTCCGGAGCGGCGCACCGCCAGGGTGTAGGGCCGCTGCTCCTTGGAGCCGAACCAGATGATCTGCCGGGGCCGCAGGGTCGTATTGACGAACGCGGCCCTGCCGGGCTCGATCTGGACGTTCCCGGGGCGCAGTTCGTACGCGAGGTGGTCGCCGGTGTCGCTGCCCGCGACGGACGCCGTCACCTTGGTGTTGCCGAGGTTGTCGACCGCCAGCCGGGGGCGTCCGCGGAAGCGGCCCTTCACGATCGGCGGCACGAGTTCCGCGCGCACCTCGGTGAACGCGGTGATCGTCAGGTTCCCCTCCGGAACCGTCACGGCCTCGGGATGCTCGGTCGGCGTGATCCGCACCGCGTACGGGTTGGGACCGGCCGTGGCGTCGGGGGTCCGGGGTGGTGCGAAGGTCAGCTCCACGGTCCCGGTGGTGCCCGGGAACAACCGCAAGGTCGCCGGCTCCGCCGTCATCCATGGCGCCACGTCGCCGACGGGCTCGAAGCGATACTCGTCGACCACGTCACCGGTGTTGCGCACGCGCAGCCGCACGCGCGTGCTGCTGCCGGGGTCGACGGTGACGGAGGCGGGTTCCAGCGAAGTCCAGAGGCTCACCCCCGGCACGCTAACCGCGCCCGCGCCGCCGGTCAGGAGCCGCAAGGGCAGACCTGGTTGCCCCGGCGTACCCCCGCTCGCCCCGTCAGGACCGGGGCACCCGCTCGCCGTTGACGATCATGATGAACTGGGCGTAGGAGTCGGCGTTCATCAGGGCGCGCTGTCCCATGGCGTACCAGTTGGGCTGTCGGTCCGCGTCGTCGTTCTCCCCGGTGTACTCCCCCGGATCCCGCAGGGCACGCTTGCCGAGATTGGTCCTCTCCAGGTCCGCGGAGGCCTCGGGGAAGTCCTGGGCCAGGCTGTCGACGATGGTGTCCTGCGTCAGCTCCGCGTCGCGCGGGCTGTACTGGTAGTCCAGCGTGCCGGCGAACCGGTGGGTGGCCTCGTGGATGACGTACCAGGCGATCTGGCCGGCCTTGGTCAGGTGGATGGGGCCGGAGCGACCCGCGTCCGTGGTCGGCAGCGCCTCGCTCTTCTGCAGGTCCGGATTGGTCGCGCGGGAGATCCGCTCTCCCAGGGTGGGATCGACCCACCCCATGACCTCGGAGGGGACGCCGGTGCCGGTGCCGACCAGGGCGATCTGCGCGCCCTGGGCGTCCAGGCCCGCCTGGATGCGCCGCACGACCTCGGCGACGCGGGGCAGGAACGCCGCGATCTGCCGGGGTGTCATGGCCCGCAGCGCCGGGAAGCCGGAGTGCAGTCCGCTCAGGAGCGCGCCGCTCGGGTTGTCTCCCGCGGACTTCAGGAGGGTGAGGGTCGAGGCGATGTACCGCTTGGCCGTGACCAGTTCGCGGCGGGCCTTCGACTCGCGCTCGGGGTAGTCGCGTTCCGGGATGGTGCCCTTCTTGGAGAAGGTCACGTTCCCGCTGCTGTGGACCTTGCCCGTCTGGTCGTCGTAGACGTCCGTGTGCCGCGGTGTGGTCCCCGGGGGGACGCCCAGTTGGGAGGAGGTGCGGATGTCCTGGTCGTCGTCCTTGTTGCGCCAGCGCGTCTCCCGCGTGTCGACGGCGTCCGTGTAGGTGCCGCCGGGTTCGAACTCCCAGAGGGTGCGCTGGACGGCCGGGGCGCCGGGGCTCGTGGCGTTCAGGGCGGTCCCGTTGCCCTCCTTCTCCTCCGTGGGCGCCCGCTGGGCGATGGACGGGGCGGTGCCGTGTCCTGCCGCGAAGGCGGCGCCGTCGGCCGTGGCCGCGCGTTCGGAGCCCTGTCCGGGGTCGGTCACGGCCATGCCGGCGCCGTTGTCGTGGCCCGTCTCGCGGATGCCCCGGAGGTTCTTGTCGAGGTGGCTGGTCTCGTGGGCGAGGATCTCGGTGTTCCCGACAGCTTTGGGGCCGAGCAGGATGTGGTTGCCGACGGTCACGGCGTGGGCGCCGAGGGCCGCAGTGGCGCGCTGGGCCGCCGGATTGTCGTGGACCTGCCCGGCGCCGAGGTGGTCGTTGCGGTAGAACGCCTTCGCCTTGCCGAGGAAGGGGTCGGGGAGCGGGCTGCTCGGCGTGGCCAGCGCGGCCCCGAGCAGCCCGAGCTGCGACGCGGGCCCGGCGTCACGCTCGCCCTCGTGCCCGTGCTCATGGCCGCGCTCGTGGTCGTGGTCGTGGTCGTGCTGCGCGGACTCCCGGCGCTGGACGGTCGGTTCCGTGTGCCCGCAGCCCGGGCCGTGCCGGTGCCGCTGCGCCTCGACGGCGCGGGCCACGGCCGCGTTCCCCGCCGCCCGGTGGAGGTTCAGCAGTCGCTGTACGGGCATGCTCGGCGGCACCGCCCGGCGGGAGGTGTCCCGTTCGTCCGATGACGGATTGCGTTGACCGTGCGCGCGCATGACGCTCTCTCTCGACTGTCCGGACGGCTGGCCATCCAGCCCTACCCGACCTCCCGGCGACCCCACAGGTCCGCGGGGGCAGACCTCGGGGCAGCCGGGACGGACCCCGTCGTCCCGGCGTGCGTCGCTTGCCGCCGCCGCTGCCTGAAGGGGCAGCGGCGGGGGCAACGACGGTGTCCCCACTCGGGTACCGGGGGACGTTTCGGCGGGCGCGGTCCTCGGGTCAAGGTGGAGTGTCCTGTCTCGTACCCGAGGAGAGCAGAGCATGCCGTCCTATCTGTCGCCCGGCGTCTACGTCGAGGAGGTGGCCAGCGGTTCGCGCCCGATCGAGGGAGTGGGCACGTCGGTGGCCGCCTTCGTCGGTCTGGCGCCGACCGGCCCGCTGAACGAGCCCACGCTGGTGACCAACTGGACTCAGTACGTCGCGGCCTTCGGCGACTTCACCGACGGCTATTACCTCGCGCACTCCCTCTACGGGTTCTTCAACAACGGCGGTTCGGCGGCGTACGTCGTGCGCGTCGGCGGCTCCGCCGAGGACGCCGCCGGCCAGGCCCAGGCGTCCGCTCCCGCCGCGGTCACCGGCGCGGCTCCTCGGGCCGCGCTGCCGGCCGCGGAGTCCCGTCCGCTCGGTACGTTCGCCGTGGCGGCCACCGCGGAGGGCAGCGGCGGCACGCTGTCCGTCGAGGTCGCCGACGCCGAGGGCGAGGGGCCCGCGGAGCGTTTCAAGCTGATCGTCAAGGACGGCGACAAGCCGGTCGAGACCTTCGATGTGAGCGCGAAGAAGGGCAACCGCTCCTACGTCGTCACGCAGGTCAAGGAGCGTTCCAAGCTCATCGCCGTGACCGAGGCCGCGCCTGCCGCGCAGTTGGCCCGTCCGGAGAACCAGACCGTGGCGCTGCCGGCGCCGCCGCCCGCGCCCGTCGAGCCGGCCGCTCCGGCCGGTCGCGCCGAGGGCTCCCACCCCGGCCCGGCGCAGTACCTCGGCGACTCCGCCGACCGCACGGGCTTCGGCGGTCTGGAGGCCGTGGACGAGATCTCCATGGTCGCCGTGCCCGACCTGATGGCCGCCTACCAGCGCGGTGTGATCGACCTGGAGGCCGTCAAGGCGGTCCAGCTCGGTCTGATCGCGCACTGCGAGCTGATGGGCGACCGGGTCGCGATCATCGACCCGCCGCCCGGCCTGAACGCCCGTGACATCCGGGTGTGGCGCCAGGAGACGGCCAACTACGACTCCAAGTACGCGGCCCTGTACTACCCCTGGATCAAGTCCTTCGACCCGGCGACCGGGCAGTCGCGCCTGGTCCCGCCGAGCGGGCACGTCGCCGGCATCTGGGCCCGCAACGACTCCGAGCGCGGTGTCCACAAGGCCCCCGCCAACGAGGTCGTCCGCGGCGCCGTCGACCTCGAACTCCAGATCACCCGCGGCGAGCAGGACCTGCTCAACCCGATCGGCGTGAACTGCATCCGGGCCTTCCCCGGCCGCGGCATCCGCGTCTGGGGTGCCCGCACCCTCTCCTCCGACCCGGCCTGGCGCTACCTGAACATCCGCCGGTACTTCAACTACCTGGAGGAGTCGATCCTGATCGGCACCCAGTGGGTGGTGTTCGAGCCGAACGACCACAACCTCTGGGCGCGCATCCGCCGCAACGTCTCGGCGTTCCTGGTCAACGAGTGGCGCAGCGGCGCCCTGTTCGGGCAGAGCCCCGAGCAGGCGTACTACGTCAAGTGTGACGAGGAGACGAACCCGCCGGAGTCGGTCGACCTCGGCCGGGTCATCTGCGAGATCGGCATCGCGCCGGTCAAGCCCGCCGAGTTCGTGATCTTCCGGCTGGCGCAGTTCTCCGGCGGCAACGGGGAGTTGGAGGAGTAACCGGGCGCGGAGCCCGCCTCCGCCACCGTCTCCTCCCCGAGCCCCTCCCCTCCTCAGAAGGACAACGAACGCATGAGTCTCCAGCCGGGTGACGCCCTCACGTCACACAACTTCGGTCTCCAGATCGACGGGGTGATGGTCGAGTACCTCGCCGAGGTCAGCGGTCTCACCCTCGAACAGGACGTCATCACCTACCAGCAGAACAGCGCGCAGGGTCGGGCCGAGGTGTCGCTGCTGCCGGGCGTGCAGAAGAACGGCCAGTGCACGGTCGTGCGCGGCATGACCCAGTCGGCGTCGTTCACGCAGTGGATCAACGACTCGATCCGCGGTCAGATGAGCACGGCCCGCAAGAACGCCTCCATCATCATGATGGACTTCCAGAACAACCCGGTGAAGCGCTACAACCTGCGCAACGCCTGGTGCAGCAAGATCGATGCGAGCACGGTGAAGGCCGGTGAGGCGGCGGCGCTGACCGAGACCGTCACCATCGTGTTCGAAGAACTGGTCATCGAGTAATGCGCCGTACGGCTGCCAAGGCTCCGGCCTCCATGGCGCCCCAGACCGCGGCGGCGGGGGCCGAGTTCCCCCGCTCGGCTCCCGCCGCCGCACCGGACCGCGGACCCGCCGGCCCGCCGATCGAGCAGGCCCCGAGGCAGTCCTTGCGTACCGAGTTCCCCTTCGAGCTGCCGCGCGGGTACGTCGACGACGCGGGCACCGTGCACCGTGACGGTGTCATGCGGCTGTCCACGGCGCGCGACGAGCTGGTCCCGCTGCGGGACGTGCGCGTGCAGGAGAACCCGGCGTACCTCTCGGTGGTGCTGCTCGGCCGGGTCATCGTCCGGCTGGGCACGCTGTCGATGGTGCACGACGGGATCGTGGAGAACATGTTCGCGTCCGACCTGGCGTTCCTCCAGGACTTCTACCGCCAGATCAACGCGGAGGGCCACACCCGCGCGGCCGTGCAGTGCCCGCACTGCTCGGAGCCCTTCGAGGTGGAGCTCGGCGGGAGCCGCCTGGGGGAATCGTGACGTACGCGACCGACCGGCTGCACGAGGAGATCGCGTACGTCGCCTACCACTTCCACTGGGGTCCGGACGCGATCCTGGACCTGGAGCACCAGGATCGACGCCGGTACACCGAGCAGATCGCGTCCCTCGTGACGCGCGGCGCGCCGGAGGCTTGAGCACGTGGCATTCCTGGACCGGTTGCGGGGACGGCGGAGCGACGGCGGCACGGCGGCGCCCGGCAGCTCCCCGGCTCCGGACACCGAACGACCCTCGGGCCCGGCGGCCGCGGCGGCGCCGGCGTCCGCGGCGGCCCCCGGGGGCGCGGCTCCCGTAACCACCGCGGCCCCCGTGGCCGTCGCCGCCTGGGCCGGCCTGCCGCCGATGCGGCGGACGACCGGTGACGCGCCGACGGGCGTCGCGGACACCGGTTTCGGCGGGCGCCTGCCGACCTGGCAGAACCCTTCGTTCACCCGGGTCTCCTCTCCCGCGGTGTTGGACCCCGCGGCGGGCGGCAGCCTGCTCTCGGGCGCGCTGACCGAGTCCGCCCGGCCGGTCGTGGGCCTCGGGCGGCCCGCCCCGGACCTGCCGTCGGGCCGTCCCGCCGGCGAGCCCGCCGCACGGACCGTGCCGGTGGCGCCGTTGCGGGCGATCCCGCAGCGCATGGTGTCGGGGTCCCCCTCGGCGAGCGGGGCCGTCTCGGCTTCGTCGCCGGGATCCGCAGCGGCATCGGTACGCGAGGGGGCCCGGCCCGTCGGGTCCGTGCCGGCGGTGCCACTGTCCCCGACACCGCCGGTACAGCGCTCGCTCGCCGACCGACCGGCCCCGGCGCGGGCTCAGGCGCCCACGGCTGCGCGCGGGTCGGCTCGGGGGTCGGCGGCCGCCCCGGCGCGGACGGCGAATCGTGGTGTCCAGGTGACGCCCGTACAGCCGACTCCGCCCCGGACACGGCAACTCCTGGCCAAGGCGCCGCCCGCGCCCGCGGCCGGCCGACGGACCCTGCCCGCGACGCGTGGGACCACTCGTGCGCCGGCGTCGACGCCGACCGCGCAGGGCGCGGCAGCCTCGGCGGCTCCGGCTGCCGATGACGACCGGGGTGACCTCGGCGCGTCCGCCGCTTCTTCCGCCTCCGCCTCCGCCTCCGACCCGAGTGTCGCGCCCGCCGTGCAGCGGGCCGCGACTCCCCGCCCGGGCGGTCCTTCCGCCGCCGGGGACGCTGCACCCCCGGCGGCGTCCCCGGCCCCTTCGTCGTTCCCGGGGCGGTCGGCTTCCTCGAGTGGTGTGTCGTCCCCTGACCGTCCGGCGTCTCCTCCGCCGCCCGCGCCCCCGGCTCGTCCGTCGTCCCTCGGTGACTCCGCCGTTCCGGCCTCGCCGGCGGGCGAACCGCAGGTCACCCGTCCCCTGCGGGATCGTCCGGTACAGGACGGTCCCGTGCAGGGCCGTCCGGTACGGGACACCCCTCCGCGTGCCCCGTCGGCGGAGCGCACGGGTCCGGCTGTCGGGCGGGCGGGACTCGGCGCGCCCGTGCAGCGCAAGGCGGCGTCCGGAACTGAGGGTTCCGCGCCGCGTTCCGACGTACCGGGCAGGTCGGGGGGGTCCGGCGGCCCGGGTGGGGCCGGTGTTCCGGGTGGGGCTGGTGCTCCGGGTACGCGGGGGTCCTCCGTATCCGGGGCGGCCTCCACCGGGCAGCGTGCGGGGTCACCGCAGGGCACGCCGCCCGCAGCGAAGGCGCCGCGTACGGACACCCCCGGCGCGGGGGAGAAGTCGCCCGCGACCGGTGCCTCGGGCTCCGCCGGGGAGGTCGCACCGCCCTCCCGCGCGCCGAAGTCCGGGGCAGCGACGTCACCGGCATCGCCGCCGCCCGCCTCGACCGGGAGGGCGCCGACGTCCGGGCCCGGTGCGCCCGTTCAGCGAGCGGTACCCGCGCCCGGAGCGACACCACCCGCTCCGGCTGATGCTCGCCGCTCCCCCACCGCGCCCGACGGCCCGGCCACCGGGCCCACCGGCTCGCGGCACGTCCGACCCCACACGCCCACGCCCATACCCGCCACGAGCGGTGGCCCGGCGGCCGGCTCCGTCGCACCGACGACGCACGCCACTCCCCCGCAGGTACGGCCCACGGCCCCGGCGGGGACGGACGCCACGGCGATGCCCCGACCGACTCCGCACACCACGCCCCGGGCCGGTACTCCCGTGTCGCCCGGAACTCCCGGCACCTCGCCCGTACAGCACACGGCGGCCCCTGCCGCCCCGGCGGCGACGTCACCCGCCGGAGCCGTTCCCGTGTCTCCGCGCGCCGACCGGCCCGCCGACGCTTCCCTTCCGCCCCGGGCGGCCCGCCCGGAACAGCCGCCGGCCGTCCGGGCTTCCGCTGCCGCGCCGTCGCCCGGCGCCGGTTCCCCGGCTCCCCGTCCGGACACGGCGGCGCCGGCGGTGCAACGCGCCACGGCCCGCCCGGCCGCGCCCGCCAACGCACCGGCGCCCGTCGTCCACCGCGCATCCGCGGCCGTACCCCCGTCGGCCCCCGGCCGGACGGGGTCGCAGCACGGACCCGTTGCCCCGAGCCCCGTACCGGAGTTCCCGACCCCCACAACGACCCCGACAACGGCTGCAACAACGGCTCCGACCACTGCTCCGACCACCGCCCCGCGCCCCCGTACTTCCACCGGATCCACGCCCGTGGGCCCGGTGCAGCGCCATGCCGCGCCTCCCCGTGCGGGGCTCGGTGCGCCCCTTCGGTCCCCTGCGCACCCCGCACCCGAGGCCGCGGCGCCGACGGCCCCGACCGCCCCGACGGCGAGCACTGCGCACGTCACGGCATCGAGTCCGGCGACCGGCCGCGCACCCGTCCCTCCGCGCCCCGTCGCCCCGCGCGCCTCCGCTCCCCTGCCGGCCGCCGGGCGACGTTCCCCCCTCGGCGCTCCCCTCCCGGCCGCGCCCGCGCAGACGGCGCCGGTCGCCGCGCAGCAGCACCCCGGCTCCCGCGCCGGGGCTCCGGCTTCCCCGCCGATCCAGCGGGCCTCGGTACCGAGCGCACCGAGCACACCGAGCACCCCAGGCGCACCGACCCCGCCGAGCTCTCCAGTCACGACAGTCCCACCCGTCACACCCGTCACACCCGTCATGCCCGTCGCACCGAGCACTCCGGTCACCCCGGTCGCGGCCTTTCCTCCGATCGCCCCGCCCCCGGTGACGCAGCCGCCCCCGGCCCTCCCCTCGCCCGCGCTCCCGTCCCCCGCGCGGCCCGCGCCGGCCCTTCCCCGTACCGGCAACGCGCTCCCCGTCCAACGGGCCGTCCCCGTGCGGGGTGTTCCCCTGCGCCGGCCGTCCGTGTCCGGCGCGGGCGCCGCGGCGCGCGGTCCGCTGCCCGTGGCGCCGCTGACTCCGCCGCCCGCGGCCGCGCCCGTGGCATTGGGCGTGGCCCGGGCGGCCGGGATGCCGGCCGGGGGTTCCTCGCCGTCCGGGCCCGCGGTCCAGCGCTTTCCCTCCTTCGGCTTCGGCTCAAGCTCCGCTTCCGGTTCGGGTTCCGGCAGGTCCATCGGTGCGCTCGCGTCGGCCGCGGCGGCCACCGTGGCGTCGACGTTGGGGCATCACCGGCCGGCGTCGCAGCAGGCACGGCCGGCCGACCCGCCGCCGCCCTACGAGCCGCCCGGGGCGCACGGCGCGCCCCCGCCCGGTGGTCCTCCGGCTCACGGGGCGGCGGTCTCCCAGGGCAGCCCGCCGCCCGAGTACACCGCGGTGCCCGCCGGCGCGTTCGATCCGCGCGAGCTGACCGAGTTCCAGTTGGACGAGTTGGTGCACCGGATCATCGACCGGGTCACCCGCCTGGTCCGCACCGAACTGCGCATGGACCGCGAACGGATCGGCAGACTCCGCGATCCGCGCGCCTGACGGACCGCCGAAGGACCCGCCGAAGGACCCGCCCGGGCCCGAGCCGGCCGCCGGTGACCCGGTCCACCGCCCGCCACCACCGAAGAACGACAGAAAGGCCCACCTCGGATGCCGCGCCAGGACCCCGGGTCCACCATCTGGTTCACCCTCACCATCGACGGCGAGAGCCTCGGGTACTTCAACGGGTGTCAAGGCCTGTCGTCGCAGGTGGAGGTCGAGCACCGCCAGGAGGGCGGCAACAACGGCTTCGTGTGGCACCTGCCCACCCGGGTCACGTTCTCCACCATCCGGCTGACCCGGCCGCTCACGCCGGACACGGCGAAGGTCGCCAAGTGGATCTCGTCGGTCCAGACCGGGATCAAGCGGCCCACCGCCCAGATCGCGGCGCTGCGGGCCGACGGCTCGCTGGTGGCCCGCTGGGGGCTCATCGACGTCCTGCCGGTGAGCTGGCAGGGCCCCACCCTCGATCCCGCGAGCCCCGCCGTGGCCACGGAGGTCCTGGAGATCGCCCACCACGGGTTCACGGACTGACGGCGCGGCAGAGCGGATAGGAGCACACCCATGGCCACGAGCAGCAAGGGCGCCGGCAAGAGCCTGGTGCGCGCGACGCTGGCGATCCACGAGCCTCCCGTCGGGACGAGTACGACGCCCGGGGCGCTGATGAGGACATTCGGTTTCGAGTTCAATCCGGCGCAGTTGTCGCTGAGTCAGCGCGCGCAGTGGAAGGCGACGCCCACGATGGCCGTGCGCGACGGCTCCAAGCCGGAGTTCATGGGCGCGGAGCCGCGCGAGATGACGTTGGAGATCTTCCTGGACTCCTCGACCGCGCCGACCGGCAACACGGTGTTGAAGAAGGTCGAGTCGCTGTTGGGGTGTTGCGAGGTGACGGCGAAGAGCATCGCGGCCGACCAGCCGTCGCCGCCGTGGGTGGTGTTCGAGTGGGGGTCGTTCTCCACGGCCCGGTTCGTGGCGTACGTGGGTTCCGTCGAGGCGTCGTACAGCCTCTTCGGCACCACGGGCGTGCCCATCCGGGCCACCTGTCAGGTGCACCTGGTGGAGATCCCGGGGAAGACGAAGGGCCAGAACCCGACGTCGGGGGCGCTCACCGCGCAGCGCATGCACCGGGTGGTGGCCGGGGACTCGTTGCAGTCGTTGGCATGGCGGGAGTACGGCACGGCCACCGTGTGGCGGGCGATCGCCGAGATCAACGGCATCGACGACCCGTCCCGGTTGCCGTCGGGCACCGAACTGGTGCTGCCCGCGCCCGAGGAGGTGTCGCGCTGATGGTGCAGCCCGCGTTCTCCAGCATCATGCAGGTGCGGATCGGCTCCGCGAAGCTTCCCGACGACATCGCCCCGCTGCTCGTGGAGGGTTGGGTCGACCAGGGCGTCGGCGTGCCCGCCGCGTTCCGGTTGACGTTCCGTGACCCGTACCGTCTGGTGCTCGGCAAGCTCGGCGTCACCTTCGGCACGAGGGTGGTCCTCACGCCGATCGCCGACGGCCAGGGTGGTGGCAAGCCCCTCCTGACGGGCGAGGTCACCGCGTTGGAGGCGGACTACGACGGCACCGGGAGCTTCACCGTGATCCGCGGCTACGACCTCGGGCACCGGATGATGCGCCAACGTCGTGTCGTCGCCTACCGCAATCAGAAGGCCTCCGACATCGCCCGCAAGCTCGCCGCCATGGACGGCGTGCCGATCGGGCGGATCCAGCCGACGAAGGGCATGTACGGCTTCATCTCCCAGTCCAACGTCACCGATTGGGACTTCCTGTCGCGGCTCGCCGACGAGAACAACATGGTGATGTCCCTGGACGCGAAGGGGAAGTTCCGGTTCGTGACGCCGACCCCGTCGGCGGGCGGGCCGTCCCCGCAGACCGACGGTGACAAGAGTCCCTTCGTGCTCCAGGCCGGCCACGACATCCTCCGGTTGCGGGCGGCGGTCACCGCCGCCGACCAGGTGGGCACGGTCGAGTCGCGCGGCTGGAACGTCACCACGAAGAAGAAGATCGTCGAGACGGCGCCGGTCACCACCGATCCGGGCATCTCGATCGGCCTCACTCCGGGCCAGGCGGCCGGGAAGTTCGCGTCGGCGCGGCTCGTCGAGACCGCCGCGCCGTACGACCGGCAGGACGAGGTGCAGAACGCCGCCAAGGCCCTCGCCGCCGACGTCACCTCGTCGTTCGCGGAGCTGGAGGTCGCCGTGTACGGCAATCCCGAGCTGCGGCCGGGGGTGCCCGTGGCCCTCGGCGACGTGGGCAAGCCCTTCGAGGGCAAGTACACCGTCACCTCCGCGCGGCACGTCTTCGGCGACGGCCGGCACTACGAGTCCTGGATCACGGTGAGCGGACGCCAGTGGCGCTCCCTGTACGGGCTGGCGTCGAGCGGGGGCGGCACGGACGCCGCGAGCGCGGCCCGGCTGCCCGGTGTCGCGAACGCCATCGTCACCGACGTGCAGGACCCGCTGAAGCAGGGGCGGGTCAAACTCCAGTTCCCCTGGCTGGACGACACGTACGTGAGCGACTGGGCCCGCAGCGTGCAGTCGGGAGGTGTGGGCGGTGGCGGCATCTTCCCCATGGACGTCGGCGACGAGGTGCTGGTCGGCTTCGACCGGGGCGCGCTGGACCACCCGTTCGTGATCGGCGGTCTGTACAACGGGCGGGACCTGCCGTCCCGGGTGGACGACGTGCCGCTGCACGACGGGCTGAAGAGGAAGGCGGCCCGGCACACCGTGTCCGACCGGCAGGCCAACCGCATCGACCTGCTCAGTCAGCGGACCGGCCGGCGCAGGCAGGGGGTCCGCATCGCCAGCGGTGACGACCGGTTGACCATCAACCTGGACCGCACCAAGACGGAGATCACCGTCGACAGCCAGGGGTCGGTGACGATCAAGGGCGGCCGCTCGGTGTCCGTCGAGGCCGGGACCGACCTGACGCTCAGCGCCCGGCGCCGGCTCTCCATCAAGAGCGGCGGCATCCTCGACATCCAGGGCCGCGGCATCGTCAACCTCCGGTCGCTCGCGGGCGCGGTGACCATCGACGCGATGGGCGCGCTCAACCTCAAGTCCCTGGGCGCCGCCATGATCTCCTCCGGCGGCACGGTCCAGGTCAACTCCATCGCCAACGTCGGCATCCGCGCCGTCCGGCTCGACCTCCAGGGCCTCGTCTTCGTCAACACCGTGAAGTACCCCCTCCCCGCATGACCGGACGACCGCACCGGCGCACCCGCGCCGTCGCCAGAAGGAAGAGGCAGGTGGCCCCCTGATGGCCGAACAGTTCATCGGCTCCGGCTGGGCGTTCCCGATGCGCATCGGCCCCACCGGGGGCATCGCGCTGGTCAGTGGCGAACGCGAGGTCGAGGAGGCCATCCGGCTCGTCCTGGCCACCGCCCCGGGCGAGCGGCCGATGCGCCCGGAGTTCGGCTGCGCCATCCACGACCTCGTCTTCGCCCCGGTCAACGAGCAGACCGCGGGACGCATCCAGCACGAGGTGTACGTGAGCCTGGACCGCTGGGAACCCCGGATCGAGGTCCACGACGTGGAGGTCTCCGCCGGGGGCGACCAGAGCGTCCTGTTCATCGACGTCCGGTACTCCGTGCGCGGGACCAACAATCCGCGCAGCCTCGTCTTCCCCTTCTACGTCATCCCCTCCCACGACGAGCCGGGCGCGCCGGGCTCCTTGGAAAGCGACCTCTGATGTCCCTGCCCTCCCCCAACCTCGACGACCGGCGCTTCCAGCAGTTCGTCGACGACGCCAAGCGCTACATCCAGCAGCGCGCCCCGGAGTGGACCGACCACAACGTCTCCGACCCCGGCGTCACGCTCGTCGAGACGGTCGCGCACATGGCGGACCAGATCGTGTACCGGCTCAACCGCGTCCCGGAGAAGAACCACCTCGCCTTCCTCGACCTGGTGGGCATCACGCTGTTCCCGCCCTCCGCGGCGCGCACCGACGTCACGTTCTGGCTGTCCGCGCCCCAGGAGGACGTGATCCTGGTCCCGGCCGGTGCCGAGGTCGCCACGCTGCGCACCGAGCGGGAGGACGCCGTCGTCTTCGCCACCGAGCGCGACCTTGCCGTCGTCCCGTGCGCGCTGTCCCACCTGGTGGTGCAACAGCAGGGGCAGCCCGTCGTGGACCGCACCACGGACCTCGTCGAGGGCAAGGACGTGTTGTGCTTCGCCGAGGCCCCGCAGCCCGGGGACTGCATGCTGATCGGGCTGAGCGCGGCGGCCCCGCACTGCGCGCTCGCGCTGGAGCTCGACAGCCGTGTCGACGGCGTCGGTGTCGATCCCCGTCAGCCACCGCTGCTGTGGGAGGCCTGGACCGAGGACGGTTGGCAGCCCTGCGAGATGGACCGGGACGGCACCGGTGGTCTCAACCGGCCCGGCGACGTGGTCCTGCACCTGCCCGCCGGTCACGTGCTCTCGCGCAACGGCGGGCACGAGGCAGGCTGGGTCCGCTGCCGCGTCACCGACCCACTGCCGGGCCAGCCCTTCTACACCACCTCGCCGAGCATCCGCTCCGTCGAGGCTTACACCATCGGTGGCACCACCCGCGCCGTGCACGCCGAGACCGTCCACGACGAGGCCCTCGGCGAGGCCACGGGGCTGCCCGGTCAGCGGCTTCGGCTCATCCACGCCCCGGTCGTGGCCGACGATCCGCCGCTGCTCCTGCAGACCGCCGCCGACGACGGCTGGCAGGACTGGCAGGTGGTCCCGCACTTCGCCGCGTCCCGGCCCGGCGACCACCACGTCACCCTGGAGGCCGCGACGGGCGAGATCGCCTTCGGCCCGGCCGTCCGTGAACCGGACGGGTCGCTGCGCCAGTACGGGGCCGTCGCCCCCAAGGGCGCCGTCGTGCGCGCCCATCGCTACCGCACCGGAGGCGGGCGCGGCGGCAACGTGGCGCGCGGCGCCGTCCAGGTGCTGCGCACCTCCATCCCGTACGTGGCCGAGGTCGTCAACCGGGAGGCAGCGCGCGGCGGCGTCGACGGCGAGACGGTCGAGGAGGCCAAGCTGCGGGCGCCGATCACGCTCCGCGCCCAGGACCGTGCCGTCACCCTGCGGGACTACGAGGAGCTGGCGCGCCGCGCCGCTCCCGAGACCGCGCGCATCACCTGCCTGGAGGGCGAGGAGGGCACGCACGGCGCCTACGCGGTCCGCGTCCTCGTCGTGCCGCAGGCCGTGCCCGACCCGGGCGGGCGGCTGCGGTTCGAGCAACTCGTACCCGATGACGCCCTGTTGGGTCGGATCACGCGTCACCTCGACGAGCGCCGTCTCATCGGCACCCGACTGGCCGTCGGCCCGCCGTACTACCAGGGCGTCACGGTCGTCGCCACCGTGCACGCCTTCCGCGGCGTCGACACCGACCGGGTGCGCCGCCAGGCGCACGACGCGCTCTACCGCCACCTCGATCCGCTGACCGGCGGCGCGGACGGGCAGGGGTGGCCGTTCGGCCGACCCGTGCAGACCGGCGAGGTGTTCGCGGTCCTCCAGCGGGTCCCCGGAGTGGAACTCGTCGACGAGGTCGTGCTGCACCCCGCCGACCCCCTCACCGGCAAGCGCGGCAACGCGACCGACCGCATCGACCTGGAGCGGCCCTCGCTGGTCTTCTCCTTCGACCACCGCGTCCGGGTGATCGGGGACGGCGGGTGACGGCCACTCCCTACCGGGGCTCCGTCGACGGCCTCGGCTCCTCGCTCCCGCTGGGCACGATGCTCCCCGCCGTCTTCGCCGACGACGACCTGGCCCAGCGGTTCGTCGGCGGACTCGACGACGTCATCGCGCCCATCCTGAACGTCCTGGACTGCCTGGACACCTACTTCGACCCGGCGCTGACCCCGGTCGACTTCGCCCTGTGGCTCGGCACCTGGGTGGGCGCCGAGACCGACGGCGGCGAGCCCGAGCCCCGGCTGCGGGCCGCCGTCGCGGCGGCCGTCGCGCTGCACCGCATCCGCGGCACCCGCCGCGGCCTCGCGGAGGCGGTACGGCTGGCGTTCGGCGTGGTACCCGAGATCACCGAGAGCGGCGCCGCCGACTGGAACGCCCGCCCCCTCGGCCCCTTCCCCGGTGACCCGCGCCCGCGTCTGCACGTCACCCTCCGGCTGCCCGACCCCACTCCGGCCGACTTCCACCGCCTGGACTCCCTCGTGGCCGCCGCCCGCCCCGCCCACATGCCCTACGCGGTCGAGGTGACCGCCACCGAAAGGACCCCGGAGACATGAGCACGCAGAACTGCGCCGAGTGCGGAACGCGCGCAGAACCGGGCCAGTCGTTCTGCGACGCGTGCGGCGCCGTGCTGAGCTGGGACCAGGGCGCCCGCGCCGCACGGCCCGCCGGCCCGTCGTCACACCAGCGCGGCCACGTCGCGGACGCGGCGCGGACCCCGCACGAGGCCGCCCGGACGACGGGCGGCTCGGACACCGCGGCGCCCGAGCACGCCGGTACGTCCGTCGGCACGTCCGTCGGCACGTCCGTCGGCACCATGGGCGCCGCCCGTGCGGAACGGGCGGCGCGCGCCGCCGGGCCCGGCCCGGCGTCCGCCACCGGCGGTTCGCGGGGCCCTGCCCCGGAGTCGGAGGAGACCGACGGCCGTGAGTCCGGCGGGCGTTCGGATGTCACGGGCACGCCGGTGGCCGCCGGCGGTACGGGGCCGGGGTCGTCGTCCGGAGCCACCGGGGCACCCGGGACCGCGGCGGCGTCCGCGGCGGCGGGGGTGCCCGGCGGCCCCGGGGTGCCCGACGCGCCCGGCCACCCCGCATCGGAGCGGCGTGCCGAGGAGTCGGAACGATCCGGGTCGCCGGCGCGCCCGGGCGAGTCCGCGGGCGCGGAGCCGGCCGGCCCGGCCCCGGCCGCCGACGGCGGGCGCCCCGCCGGGCCCGGCGGGGACCGCCCGGGTACTCCGTCGCAGGAGGACACTGCGGCCACCGCCCCGACCCCGCACGCGCTGAGCGACACCATGTCCGACCGGGCACGCTCCCTCCTGGTGCCCGTGGCGGACGCGGAGGCGCCGGACCCCGCGCCGGCGGCCGTCGCGCCCGTCCTGCCCGGCAGGCCGGACGCGGAACGGCCCGCCGTACGCGCCCCGGGACCGCAGCCCGGCATCGTGGGCGGGCCGCCGTGCCGGTGGTGCGCGACGCCCAACCGTCCCGACCGCCACTACTGCGTGCGCTGCGCGATGCCGCTGGCCGAGAGCGCCGAGGCCGCCGCATCGGGACGGGCGCCCTGGTGGCGCCGGCTCTTCGCCGGGCGGCGCCGCGAGACGCCGTGGGCGGGCGACCGTCCCCGGCTGCGCCGGGTGTTCGACCGCATCGGCACCTGGATCACCCTCGCCGTCGTGGTGACCCTGGCGATCCTCGGCCTCGTGTACCTGCCCGACGGCGTGCAGGCCACCCGGGACCACTTCGCGAAGCGCGCCCCCGTGGCCCCCGACCGGATCACGGCCTCCCGCTCGTACCCCGAGCACAAGCCGGAGCTCGCCTTCGACAAGCGCAGCAACACCTGGTGGGGTCCCGGCGTCTCGCAGTCCGGGCAGGGCGAGTGGATCGAGGCCACGTTCAGCGAGCCGACCCGACTGTTGGATGTGATCATCACCCCGGGCGTCTCCGCGAAGGCCGAAAAGATCGGCGAATCCGCCCTGCCGCACCGCGTCACGGCGACGATCACCGGGAAGGACGGCAAGGTGACCACGCGCCCGCTGACCCTGGATCAGGGGGCGGGCGGTCAGCGGCGTGCGTTCCGCGTCGGCGAGGTCACGAAGGTCCGCTTCACCATCGACACGGCGCACGCGGTCTCCGCCGACAAGCAGGTCGCCATCACGGAGATCGAGTTCTTCGGCCCGTCGAACGCCAACCGCTGACGTGTCCCGGGGAGGCGGCGAAACGATGCCGTCGCCCCGGGGACCGTCGGCCGGAGCGGGTGGGGCGGGTGCCGACCGCGGGCCGCCGGCGGGCGCCCGTCAACGGTTGCGTCCCGGCCGGTCGGCCCGGCGGGAAGAGGTGGACGAGGTTGTCCGGGGTGCGGGATCAAGCCATCGTTCCCGCACCCGATCGGCCCATCAGCACCTAGAGTGTGCGCGTGACCGAGCAGAACCCCGTACTCATCGCCGGCAGGTACCAGCTTCTCGAACGTATCGGCCAGGGCGGCATGGGCCGGGTCTGGCGGGGCGTCGACCAGCAACTTTTCGGGCGCGAGGTCGCCGTCAAGGAGATCCTCTTCCCGCCCGGGCTGGACGACCACGACCGTGCCACCCTCGTCGGTCGCTTCACCGGCGAGGCCCGCGCGGCGGTCACACTCAGCCACCCCGGGATCATCACCATCCACGACGTCGTGGAGCACGACGGCGCCCCCGTGATCGTCATGGAGTTCATCCGGGGGGAGTCCCTCGCCGCGGCCATCCGTCGGGAGGGCCGACTGCCGGTGCGGCGGGTGGCGGAGATCGGCTCCGCGATGCTCGACGCGCTCGCGGAGGCGCACCGCGCGCGGATCGTCCACCGCGACATCAAGCCGGACAACGTGCTCCTGACCAAGGACCGCGTCATCGTCACCGACTTCGGCATCGCCCACCTCGCGGACGCGACGACCAAGCTCAGCCACAGCGGCATCGTCATCGGAACCCCGCAGTACATGCCGCCGGAGCAGTTGGAGGGGAAGCGGCCGACTCCCGCCAACGACCTGTGGGCACTCGGCGCGACCCTCTACCACGCCGTCGAGGGGCACCCGCCGTTCGAGGCGGAGGGGTTGCACGCCCTCGCCGTGGCCGTCTTCACCCGCCCCCACACCCCGCCGGTCCACGCCGGGCCCCTGGCACCGGTGCTGGAAGCGCTGCTCGCCAAGGACCCGGCGCGGCGCGTCGGCGCGGCCGAGGCCGCCGCGTTGCTGGCGTCGGCACGGGAGTCGCTGCCGTCCCGTACGGCTTCGACCGGCGGATCCGTCGGGCCCGGATCGACCGGCGGTTCCGTCGGACCCGGGCCCGTACCGGAGGCGACGACCGGGGCCATCCCCACCCCGACGGCACCGGAGGCGGAGTCCTCCCCCGCGCTGCCCCTGCCGACGCCCACCGTCAAGGATTCCGCGTCCACCGCCGGGGAGGCCGCGGCCCCGGCCGGGGAGGACGTGTCGGGCGCGGCCACCCTCGGGGGTCCCGTGCCGGAACGGCCCGGCGGTCCGCCCACGGTCATTCCCCCGACCGACGATCTGGTGGCGCTCGGCGGCACGGATGACCGGCGGCACGGCAAGGAGGCGTCCACCCGGCGGCGCGACCTCACCCGGCGCTCGGTCGTCCTGGGAACGGCCCTGGCCACGGTCGTCGTCGGATCCGCCCTCACCTGGACCCTCACCCGACCCGACACACCCGACGGCGGGTCATCCGACAAGGGTGCGGCGGCCTCCCCCGTCACGGTGGTGATCGGTGTGGACGCTCCCCTCAGCGGCGCCATGTCCTCCTGGGGGCTGGGCATCAGGAACTCCGCCGACCTGGCCGTGAGGAACGCCAACCGAACCGGTCACGTGCCCGGCGTGAAGTTCGAGATCAAGGCGCTGGACGACGCGGCCAGCCCCGTCAACGGCGCGCCGAACGCCACTCGGTTCATCGCCGACAAGGCGGTGCTGGGCGTCGTCGGTCCGCTCAACTCCGGTGTCGCCCAGAGCATGGTGGATCCGCTCGCGCAGGCGCGCCTGGTCAACGTGTCGCCGGGAAACACCAACCCCGCGCTGACCCTGGGCCCCGCCTGGGCCAAGGGCACGAAGTCCCGCCCGCATGACACCTACTTCCGTACCATCGCCACCGATGTCGACCAGGGGCCGTTCGCGGCCCGGTACCTGCACGACGCCGGAAAGACGAAGCTCTACGTCGTCGACGACAACAGCGCCTACGGCACCGCCCTCATCGCCGGGTTCGGCGCCGAGCTCACGAAGCTCGGCGGGACCGTCGTCGGTGCGGAGCACGTCGATCCCGCCGAGAGCGACTTCTCGGGACTCGCCGCGAAGGTCCGCGCCTCGGGAGCCGACGCGGTGTACTTCGGCGGCTACTACACGACCGCCGCGCCCCTCTCCCACCAGCTCAAGCAGGCGGGCGTGAACCTTCCCCTGATGGGCGGCGACGGCATCTTCGACCAGCAGTTCATCTCGACCAACCCGAAGGCCGAGGGCGACCTGACCACCAACCTCGGGGTGCCCGTCGAGGACCTTGCGGCAGGTGCGGAGTTCACCGAGCAGTACCGCAAGGCGGGGTACCCCGAGGCGGCCGGTTCGTACGGCCCCTCCGCGTACGACGCGGCCTGGACCGTCATCGAGGGGGTGAAGGCGGTCGTCGCCGCCCATGGCGGGACCCTCCCTGCGGATGCCCGGGCGAAGATGCCGCGGGCCGTGGCAGGACTGGCGTTCGACGGCGTCACGGGTCGTGTCGCCTTCGACGGGTTCGGCGACACCGTCAACCGCCGACTGACGGTCTACGCGGTGAAGGGCGGCAGCTGGACCGCCGTGAAGAGCGGCTCCCGCACCCCCTGACATCGGCGCGACGCCGCCGGGCGCGCGCGCACTCACCAGCTGTCGGGTCCGTGCCGTTGGATCCAGCGCTGGTGGTCGTGGAAGGACAGGTGCGCCGTCGAGACGCCGGTGCTGCGGTAGAACTCCAGGCCGGCGTCCCAGACGGCGCCGTACGCGGGCCCGTTCTCGTCGTGCGTGCCCAGTTCCCGCAGGCAGCGGGACGCGCCGTACACCGCCCAGCCGCCCACCGGGAGCACGGCCTCGGCCAGGTCCTCGGGGGTCACGTTCAGGTACGGCTGGAGGCAGACGGTCCAGATGTGCATGGTGTCCAGCGTGCTGTCGGGGCCCTTGGCGGTGTGGCGCCCGAGGATCTCCATCCGCAGGGGCGTCTGCGGCGGCATGCCCCGAGCGGGTCGGGCCGCGTCGAGGGCGGCGAGGCGTGCGAGTTCGCCCGCGTCGGCCGCGTCCGGGTCGCGCCGGCCGGCCATGCTGTGCCGCAGGCGCTTCCACGAGCGGTCGATGTCCGCCGTGGTGACGCTCTCGATCACCGGGACGAACTCCCGCAGCACCTCCCAGACGGACTGCCGCTCCGAGGTGAAGGACGCGGGTGCCTCTTCGAGGAGGTGGATCAGGGAGGAGGCGAGCATGCGTGCCTCGGTGCGCTGGTCGTTGTCCTCCAGGTCGTCGTGGCGGACCGCGCGCCGCCACCGGTGCAGGACGTCCGCGGCGAGCGACCATTCGCCGGCCGCCCCCAGGAGCCTCACGAACTGGAACAGTTGGTCGTGGTCGTGGGGACGTCCCGCGGCGCGGCCGGCGTCGATCAGGTCCGCGAGGCGGGCCGCGATCGCCGGGATCCGCGCCGTGCGCCCCGTCCTCAGGGCGTCATCGGCGGTCCACACCAGGTTCTCGGCGTGGGCCCGGTCCGGGTCGCCGTAGGCCGGGGAGCCGTTCAGTCGGGCGTCGAGCTCCACCCGCCTGGCCTCGTGCTGCCAGGGTTCGGCCAGTCGGCTCGTGACGACGGGGGTGCCGCACTCGGGGCAGGTGCGCGGCGGGCGGTCGGACGGGGCGTCGGGTCCGCCGTGCCCGCACCCGTCGAAGGGGCAGATCCAGCCCAGGCACAGGGCGCCCGGGGGCGGCTGGTAGCCGTGGCGGGTCGGGGGCGGGGCCTTGCGCCGTGTGAACAGTCCCATCGGTGCCTCTCGTGCGGTCGGGTCCGCCGTGCGGGCGGCGGCGCCGCGTCGTCTGTCGCGTCGCTGTCAGATGTTCGGCACGCCCGGGCGGACGCCGGGGCCGCGGTCTTCCACCGCCGTCCGGGGGAACGGGTCAGCGCCGCGCCAGCGCCTCCTCGTCGGTGTCCCGACGTCCGCGGACGATCCGGCCGCTGCGGCTGTCGCGCGGGACGCCCCAGCGGGAGGCGGGTTTGCCGGTGGCCAGCCAGTACACCAGGACCGCTTCCCACACGAGGGCCTTCACCGCGGTGGTGGCGAACCATTCGGGGCTGATCAGGATGATCTTCAACGGCAGTCCGGTCCAGCCGGAGTAGCCGGTCCGGTGGGTGAGGACCCACATCGACACCATGACGCCCAGGACGTGCAGCAGTCCGATCACACCGCCGAAGCTCATGCCCGGCTCCCTCCGCTCGGTTTCGAACTCGCTTGCGCTCGCGACCTCTTGGAGATCGCGAGTGCCCCAAGGATGGAGGAAGGGGCGTCTCGGGAGTCTCCATTTCTGTAGGCTTTTGTCATCAGATCTGTTCGGCCCGGGGGGCGTGTTGACCTACGGATTCGGCGAGCTCAGGACCGCCGCGGACACGATGCGCGGGCTGCGCGGAGAGGTGGAGGAACGCCTGGGACCGCTCAGCGACGAGGCGTTGGCGAAGCGGTTGGGCATCAGCACCGGGGCCCTGCGCAGCTACGCCCTGGGCAGGACGATGATCAAGCCGGCGGTGTTGAGGGCGCTCGCGGAACTCGCCGGCGTCCAGGTCTCCCGGGTGTACGCGGAGATGGGTTGGCTGCCCCGCCACGAGGTGTCGGCCGTACGACAGTCGGACCTGCCGGAGCAGTTGCGGGCGGCGACGTCCGCGGTGACGCGGCTGAGCGAGAGCCTGGACGGCCTGGCGTCGCAGGACACGGGGCGCGCCGCGCTGCTGGCGGCCGGGGCCGTGTTGAACGACGAGCAGGCCGCCGCGCGTTTCCAGGTGCGGCTGAGCGCCCTGCGGTCCGGTGTCCGGTGCCCGGCGCCGACGACGCTGGTGGCGGAGTTCACGCCCGGCGACGACGCCCGGCCGCTGACGGTCGACGACCTGACGGCACGCGCTCTGGCGGTGGGGTTGCGGCCGGTGTCCGAGGCCTCCCGGGACGCCGGTGGGGCCGACGTGGGGAGCACCCGGCACCGGCTGTTCCAGGCGGAGTTGGAGGTGGTGACCGCCGAGGCGCTCTCCCGGGCCGGTGACTGCAGTTGGCAGGGGGAGCCGGGGACGACGCTGTGGCGGCCGGTGTGCCGGCGCTGGCCGACGCATCTGCTGGTCCAGCACGTGCTCACCGGCCAGCCCTTCGCGGACCGGCTGCCCTGGGTCTCGACCGACGGGTTGCCGGTCGTGGTGATCGGCGCCGACTACTCGATCGGTCCGGCGGCCGCGTTGTTGGCCAAGGCGCTGGGGTGGCGCTTCGTACCGGTCTCCTCGGCCACCGCTTTCGACTCCGGGCGTCTCGTCCGGTCGCAGGCCCTCGCCCCGGCGACCCGGCGACGGCAGGGCTGGGGCGCCGCCGCGCGCCGGGCCGGCGTCCTGACCGAGCCGGCCGCGCCCTGGCCGGTGGTGATGCTGGTGCGTCCGTACGTCTTCGGCGATCAGGACGCCTACGACGCGGCGACCCGTCGCCTGCTGCGGAACGTACGGGCGCACCTCGTGTACGCCCGGCCCTCGCCCGAGCACCTGGACTGGTGGGCCCGGCGGCGACGGCTCACCGCGCGCGACGCCCAGCCGGCGGACGCCTGGACGGCGGACATCCTGGGGGCTCTGACGCGGGTCGAGGAGGTGTTGGAGGAGCGGAGCGCGGCCCTGGGGTCCGATCACGACCTGCGTCTGCGGCTCGCCCCGCCGTCCCCCGCTCCCGACGCGGCGGACCCGCTCCTTCCCGGCGCGCTGACGGACAGCCACTTCGACGCGGCCGCCCTGTGTCTGCGGTGGCTGGACCAGGTGGTGAACAGGGGGCGTGCGTCGCTGCTGCGAGAGCTCCGGCCGTCCGCCCTGCGCGACCACCTGCCCCATACGGACGCCTCCGGCCGGACGGTGGCAGCCTGGTGAGCGGGCGCGCGGCCCGGTGAGCCGCCCGGCGGCGTCGGTCAGTGCGTCCGACGGTGTTCCAGCAGCTCCGCGAGGAGGGGGCGTACCTGCCCGGCGGCGGCGAAGTACCCGGCGGTGATGCGGTTCTTCGCCGCCATGAACGACTCCTTGTCCAGGTACGGGGTGTCCTCCACCCGCTCGGCCCAGGGCCACGGCTGGACGTCCTCGATCACCGCCATCGGACGCCCGTCGACGCTCTGAGCTCCGGCGAGAATCTCCCGCAGTCGAAAGAGGGTGTGCCTCGGGTCCACCGGTTCGATGCCCCACAGCTCGCGGTGGCGGGCCACGATCTGCGGGAGCGACCAGCCGTCCGCCGACGGCCGCGGCACGTCGGTGACGACCGGCCAGGCCAGGGCCACGGCCATGGGCAGCAGCCGGTCGCCGCTCACGCTCAGCACGGGGAGGCAGGTCGTGCCGCTGGCGGGCGGCGGCTCCAGCACCGGGGCCGTGGCGAACAGCCGGACGGTCAGGGTGCGCGGGACGCCGGCCGGGTCGACGACCACGTCGTGCGCAGGTCCCGCGAGCCGCAGGCCTCCGGGAGGGGGGACGGCCCCGTCCACGAGCAGGTCCACCGCGCCGTGCCCGGCGCGCAGATGCACGGCGCTGCGGGTGACGGCCAGCACCAGGGCGACCGCCGGCACGCTGCGCCGCACGCCCGGACCGAGGGACAGGAACACGCCGGGACCCGCCGGCGGCGTGCGGAGCCGGGACGGGCGGCCGATCAGGAAGCGGTCGCCTTCGTGCAGGGGCACGTCCCGGGGGCCGGACGCACCGGCCGGCACCACACCGGACAGCACACCGACCGCGTCGTCCGTGTTCCCGCAGGCCGTCCGCGCAGGCCCCGTACGGGCGCCGTCCTCCGCCCCGTCCTCGGCCTCGGCCTCGGTCCCACCGCGGTCATCGCGCACGTCCGTCGTGTCCCTCCCTGCGCACCACCTGGATCATGACCTCGATGCCGAGGGTGTTGACGCCCGGGAAGCAGAACCGGCCCTCCTCGTCCACCATCTTGAACCGCTGCCGGTAGACCGCCGGCCAGCCCGGGGCACGGACCGGGATCAGCACGGTGGCGACGGAGCCCGGCGGGGTCTCGGGCACGTCGAAGCGTTCGCCGCGCAGCCGCACGGTCTCGGTCCCGGTGGCGGGTGCCATGGCCTGCAACCTCCTGCCCCGCCAGGCCACCGTTCCGGAGTTGCGGATGTGCAGCGGGAACTCCCCCTGCTCCCAGGGGGCGAGTTCGAGGAGCGAGGGGGTGTCCTCGTGCTGTTCGCTGCGGTCCCCGGGCAGGGGGTAGCGGGAGCCGCGGGGAAGCCCGTCCAGGCCGAGCATGTCGCTGCCGCGTGCGCAGAGGTGCAGGTAGCGCAGATACCCCTGGGCGTCGGTGATCCGGTCGACGACGGAGACGATGTCGAAGGGCGGTTCGCGCCAGCCCATCTCGTACGCCCACAGCCCGAGACCGCTGGTACGGCCCAGCAGTTCCCGCTGGTGCGCCAGTTGGCGGCGGGTCATCGGCCAGCTGCCGTGCCGCCGGTGGTGGCGCATCTGGGCGCCCAGCTCGTGCCAGGGGGTGGGCCCGGCCTTGCGGGGGTTGATCCTGCCGAGCCGGAGCGTCCGGGCGGGCGCCCGGCTGAACGCGTCCTCCACCGCTCCGAGCAGCGCCCGGGTGTCACAGGTGGGTCGGGTCACCTCGCCCGGGACGGGGGCGATGTGCAAGGGCCAGCGCAGGGCCGGGTCGCGGTGCCAGCAGCCGATGAGGATCTCCCAGAGCCGGCCTCCCGCGGCGCCCGTCGCCGCGTGGAACGGCGCGGGATCGGGCAGCGCGTCCCGGTCCCGGATGGCGGCGACGGCGGCCGCGGGGTCGGATCCGAAGGGGTGCCTGCCGGTGAGCAGGAAGTACACCGTGGAGGCCCAGGAGAAGAGGTCTGACGGCGTGTAGGCGGTGTCGAGCCGAAGCTGCTCGGGCGAGGCGAACGCGACGCTGTAGCCGGTGAGCCGGGTGTGCGTGACCTCGGCGGAGCGGGCGATGCCGAAGTCGATCAGCACGGGGGCCGGGCCGTCGGTGTCGTTGCGCAGGACGACGTTGTGCGGCTTGACGTCGAGGTGCGCCACGGGTGCGGCGTGGATCTCGCTCAGCGCCCGCAGCAGGCCGAGGACCGTCTCCCGGGCGACTTCCCCGGTCAGCGGGCCCCGCCGGGTGACGTGACGGTCCAGGGTGGTGCCGTCGATGTACTCGAACGCCAGGTAGGGAGGGTCGCCGTCGGGGTTCCCGGCGAGCAGGCGCACCACGCCGGGGTGTTCGATGCGCCGTACCAGGGCGGCCTCCCGGGCGATCCGGCGTCGTGCCTCGGCGGGCACGGCGCCGAGGCCGTGCCAGGTCTTGAGGGCGACACAGGTGCCGTCGGGTCCCGTGGCCCGGTACACCGAGGCCTGCCCGCCGTGGCCGAGTTCGGCTTCGAGCCGGTACCCGTCGATGGTGCGCTCCACTGACCGTCACTCCCCCGTCCGCGGGCCTCGCAGGTCGGCGCCGGGCCCCAGTATGGACGGATCGGGGTGGGCCGGGAGGGGGTTCGGTCCGCAAACGTCGCTGCCGCACCGGTCGACGGTGCGGCAGCGACGGGCGGGGCCGGTGGGGCGGGTGGAGCGGGTGGGATCAGCGGACGGTGCCCGGGCGGGGGACGGAGGGGGCGCGCCCGCGGTCGAACGGAGTGGCCCCGGGGGCGAAGGGGTCGTCCACGTCCTCGGGGCCGTGTCCGGCGGTACGCGGAGCGGGCGGGGCGGCGGCGAGCGGCGGCACCGTGAAGGGTGCCCGGCGGCAGAGGTCCATGGGTGGGTCTCCGGTTCGGTCGGACTGCGGGACGGTCGGACTGCGGCGCGCGCTCGCCGGACCAACGTCCCGTACACCGAAGTGCCACGCCATCAACGGCCGTTGAGGCCGTTCGCACTCACGTTCCGTGCGACACGAATACGACGACCGTCCGCTTGACGGGACAGGTCGGCGAGGACGACCGCATGAACTCGCCACCGCCCGTACGCGGGCGGTCACCGAATGAAGTGGGCACCGCCATGGCGTGTGCTTGGTCGGTCGGTCGGTCGGTCGGTCAGTCGGTCAGTCGGTCAGTCGGTCAGTCGGTCAGTCCAGGGTGAGTTGGAAGTACGCCGTCTCCCGGAAGCCGGCGCTCGGCGGGTCGACCTCCACCGTGACCGGAATCCCTTTCCTGCTCGGCTTGACGCGGATCGGAACGGTTCGCTTCTTGTCCGTGCCCAGCGTCGGCATGAGGGTGGCGGCGGACTCCCGCCGGTTCGACCAGCTCACGCTGTCACCGGAGGCGTAGTCGTCGAGCGACGTGCCCGCGCGGACCACCAGGGGTGCGGGACCGTATTCGGAGACGCCGGCCTCCGGTGACTCCCCGCCGGGGAGGAGTTCTTCATCGGTGTCGTTCTCATAGGTCACGGTGAGGCTGTAGGTGCCGTCCGGCTCCGGGCGCGGTCGGCTGACCGTCACCTTCAGGCCGTCCTCGTACCGCGCAGTCGCGCCGGGGCCGAGCGGGTCCGCCACGTAGCCGGAAGGGCCGCTCTGCTCCAACTGGCCGTAGCCGTCGAGGCCCTTCTCGAACTCGGCCAGTGCCCAGGCGCCCAGGGCGACCAGGCAGGTGAGGACGGCGACGGCGATCGCGCAGCCGTAGAACCCCCGCGGTGTGTCCGAGGTCGGCGTACTGGTGGGGGTCTGGTCCGTGTCCATGCAGGTCACGATAGGTATCGGCTGGCGCACGGATCATGAGCAGGCGTACTCAGAGACCGCCTGAGTAGCCTCGTGCGCCGGCTTCCCCACCCGGACCGGGTGTACCGCGCGGTCGCAGGCGCGCGGAAGGCCGGGGTGAGGTGTCAGGCGTTCGCGTGGCGCGGGGTGACGGCCCGTCGGGGTGCGGCGTGGCGGGTCGGCGTCTCGGTGGGCCGGACGCGCCGCAGCCAGACGGAGGTTGTGACCAGCAGGCCGGTGAACACCGTGAGGAGAAGGACGGAGACCCACATCTGTCGGCTCCCCGGATGCAGCCAGCCGGCCCAGGCGGCCGCGGCCGCCCAGAGCAGGGCTCCGGCCGTGTAGAGGGAGCGGACCCGCCGCAGTTGGCGTGCGGCCCGCAATGACGTGAGGAGTTCGCGCTTCGGTGCCATGCCGGCCCGCCTACCCCGAAGTCGCCCGTGTCCACGGGTGAATTCGGGGTTGTTCCCCCAACCCGGATCGACCGGCCCCCTCTAGGTCCTCGGCGTCCAGGAGGCTTCGGAGGGTTCGGGGCCTTCGAGGGCGTGACGGAACTTCTCCTTGAGGGTCTTCGGCGGGGCCTGGGTCTCTTCTCGGGTGTGGATCAGACGGGCGGTGCTCACGCGGAGGTGGCACTCGCGGTGGCGCTGCCTGAGCTGGACCAGCCAGGCGCCGTCCGAGGTGAGGAAGGCCTGACGGGCCGGGACGTCCCCCGGTCTCGCGTGACGGGCCAGGATCCCCGGCAGGTGGTGCAGGGCCGCGTCCTCGGCCACGGCGCGAGCCTGTTCCTCCGTGCCGTTGACGGGGTGGGTGGCCACCAGTGTCCAGCGGTGCAGTTTGAGTTGCACTCCGTCGGCACTGCGCGTCGTCCGGGTGTCCTCCTCGATGAGGACGTACCACTGGTCGGTAGTCATGGCCGGAGCCTAGGTCGTCTCTTCCGGGGTCGGGAAGCACGGTTCACAGCCGTCTCGCCCACGGCCGGGAAACAAGGCCGATGGATCCGGCTCGCGAACGAGCGGTACGGGCGGTACGGGTCGGGGGCGGTGCGGGAGGTACGGGCGGGTACGGCCCGGGCCCGGAACCCCCGCAGGGGCTCCGGGCACGGGTCGGTGGGTCAGGCGGTGCCGGGGGGCATGCCGCCGATCATCTCGGCCAGCACGGTCCGCCGGTCCTCTCCCGGCCGTGCCCGCAGGGGGCGGGCCAGGCGGGCGGCGTCGTAGTGCCAGCGGTGATCGAGGTCCCGGGGGACGTCGTCGCTCTCGCGGAGGTCGGCGCGGGTGTCGAGCAGTTCCGTCAGGTCGAGAGCCAGGTCACGCCAGGACACGTGGCCGCTGGACGCGTTGGCGACCCCGTGCACGGGACGGTCCAGGCTCTCGGTCACGGCGCGGGCCAGGGCGGCCGCGTGCACCCACGCCACTCCGTACCAGGGGTGTCCGCCGGTACCGGGCCGCGGCAGTTCGATCGGCCGGCCCTCGCGGGCGGACTGGTAGAGCGTGCCGATGGCGCCCCAGCGCAACTGTTCGCGCAGCCGGTCGTGCGCGCCCCACACGATCGGTGACCGTACGGCGCTCGCTCCGCCGCGTCCCTCGGTGCCCGCGGCGCGCAGCAGCAGGGCCTCGCAGTCGAGCTTGGCCCTGCCGTACGGGCTGACGGGCTCGTGGGGCGGCGCCTCCTCGGCGACCCGGTCCGTGTCGGGGTGCCCGTAGGCGTCGACGCTGCTGACGAAGACGAACGGTCCGCGGCGCCAGGCGTCGACCATCGTCTCCATGGCCGCCAGGTCCACGTCGTGCCGGGTGAAGGTGCAGGCGGAGTGGACGATGGCGTCGGCGTGCGCGACGGCGTCCCGTAGTCCGGCCAGGTCGGAGAGGTCGCCCTCGATGACGTCGACGCCCTCGCCGGCGATCAGGTGGGCGGACTCGGGCCGGGCCAGCGCCAGCACGGGCCGGCCCTGTGCGGCCAGTTCGCGCACGACGAACGCGCCGACTCCGCCCGTCGCGCCGGTGACCAGGACCGTGCCCGGGCGGATCTCCCGGGAGCGGGGGGCGGGCCTGCTCGCGGCCTTCGCGGCGTTCTGCCGTGCGGCGCGTTCGTCGAGGAGCGTGGTCAGCGCCCGGGGCGTGCGGGCCTGGAGGACGTCGAGGCCCGTGAGGGGCAGCCCGAGGTCCGTACGGAGCCGTTCGGCGAGCTGGACGGCCTTCAGGGAGTGGCCACCTAGGGCGAAGAAGTCGTCGTCGGGCGAGGGGAGGACACCGAGCACGGCGGCGAAGGTCTCCGTGACCGCTTCGGCCCGGGGGCCGGACGGGGCGCTCGGCGTGGACGACCCGGGCAGCCGGCCGTGGTCCAGGGGGCCGGCTGCCGCGCGCGGAAGCGCGTCGAGCAGGGTGACCGTGGCGGGCACGGACTCTGCGGCGAGTGACCGGCGCAGCAGGCCGAGCAGTTCGTGACCGGAGGGGCCGACGCTGTCGTGCAGGACGGCGTAGGCCACGGGCGGTCCCTGGGCGGGCCGGACCACCGTGGCGTCGGCGACCTGCGGGTGGGCGCGCAGGGCCCGCGCGGCCGGGTGGCCGTCGCCGTCCGGGTCGTCGCCGTCTGCTTCCCCGCCATCCGGGCCGTCACCGCGGTCCGGTTCGGCGTCGTGGTCCGGGCCGGAGTCGTGGTTTGTAGCGGCGTCGTGGTTCGGGCCGTCACCGTGGTCCGGGCCGGCGTCGTGGTTCGGGCCGGTCAGGGGGATTTGGTTCAGGGCGAGTTCCGGGTCGGCCGCCACCGCGTGGAGCAGGGCCGCGTAGTCCTGTGCGGCCGTCTCCGCCACGGTGTCGTCCAGCGCGTTCCCGTCGTACTGGACGAGCGCCACCGGCTGTGCGGCGTCGCCCAGGCCCAGGCCGTAGGACAGGGTGAACTTCGCGCCGTCGGTGGGTACGTCGACGTACTCGGCCGACGTGCCCGGCAGGCGCAGGACCGTCGGCTCGCCGAGGACGTCGGAGGTGACGCGGACCAGCGCGGTGCCGTCGGCGCCGCGGGCCCCGGCGCCGAGGCGTTCGAGGACCAGGTCGAAGGGGATGTGCCGGTGGCTCTGGGCTTCGAGGAGGGCGGCGCGTACCCGGTCCAACAGTTGGACGAAGGTCGGGGCGCCGGAGACGTCGACCCGTACGGGCAGGGTGTTGACGCACAGGCCGACCAGGCCGCGCATGGCGGTTCCGCTGCGGTGGGTGCCCGCGACGCCGATGATCAGGTCGTCGTCGCCGGTGAGGCGGTGCAGTGCGGCGAAGGCCGCGGTGAGCGACACCGCGAAGAGCGTGGCGTTGCGGTCCGCGCCCAGCGCCCGCAGGGCGTCGGGCACGGTGGGTGCGAGGGGTACGGTGCGCACGGCCGCGGGCCGGAGCGCGGTGGTCGGCGCGGCCGCCGCGGGTCGGGGCAGGCGCGGGGGTGCGGCGTCGGCCAGCAGGTCGCTCCAGCGGTCCAGTTCCGCCGCGTGGCCGGGCAGGGCGTCGTGCTCGCGGCGGGCGTGGTCGGCGTACCGGGGCGGTGCGGCGAGGGTGTGCCGGCCCGTCCCGTCGGTGGCCGCCGTGTAGAGGACGGCGAGTTCGCCGGCCACCGTCTCCAGTGAGCCGCCGTCCACGGCGATGTGGTGGAACGTCAGCAGCACGGTGTGGTCCTGCGGGCCGTGGCGCAGGACGAGGGCCCGTACGGCCTCGCCGGCCGTGAGGTCGAACGGCCGGGCCGACTCGCGCCGCAGCAGCCCGGGGGCGTGCGTCGCGTCGGCTTCGACGACGGGTACGGGGACCGTCCGCGGCGCGGGAAGCACCTCCTGGCAGGGTTCGCCCGCGCGCTCCGTGTAGCGGGTACGGAGAATGCCGTGCCGGGCCACGAGCGAGGTGAGGGCGCCGGTGAACGCGGCCACGTCGAACGGGCCACGCACCCGGGTGGCGAACGGTACGTGGTACGCGTCGCCCGCGCCGCCGAGCCGCTCCATCAGCCACATGCGGCGCTGGGCGCGGGAGAGGGGGATGCTTCCGTCCTGCGGGCCGGTACCGGAGGCGTGGCCGGTGTCCTTCGGTACGGGGCCGCCCGCGCCGGCGGTGGGTTCGGCCGTCACGCGTCGGGCGGTGCCGGCGCGGGCCCGGCGCAGCAGTTCCCGCTGGAGATGCTGTTGGCGCTCGCGGGCCGCGGAGTCGGCGTCAGTGGACATCGCTGTGCTCCGAGGTCTCGGGGTGGAGGTCGCTGTGGGCGGCCAGGAGGGCGCGTTCGACCAGTTCGGCCTGTGCGGCGACGGTCGGGGCGGCGAAGAAGTCGGCGAGGGAGAGTTCCACGCCGAGTTCCTCGCGCAGGTCGTCGGTGACGGCGAGGGCGAGCAGGGAGTGGCCGCCGAGGGCGAGGAACTCGGCGTCGGCGCGGGTGACCTCGCTGCCCAGTTCCCGGCTCCACACGTCGGCGACGGCCTGTTCCAGCGGGGTCATCGGCTGCGCCGGCGCCTCGGCGGGCCCGTGGTCGGCCGTGTGCGCATGGGCGGTGAGCGCCCGTCGGTCGACCTTGCCGGCCGGGGTGAGGGGGAGCCGTTCGAGGACGGTGACCGTGTCGGGCACCAGGTGGGCGGGCAGGACCGCGGTGAGCCGCTCGCGCAGCGCCCCGCCGGACGGCACGGGGCCGGGCGCGGCGACGACGAACGCGACGAGGGACGCCTCGGGGGTGCCGGCTCGTTCGACGGTGACGGCGGCGTCGTCCACGTCCGGCTGCTCGCGGAGGGTGTGTTCGACCTCGGCGGGCTCGATGCGGAAGCCGCGGACCTTCACCTGGTCGTCGTTGCGGCCGTGGAACAGCAGGATGCCGTCGGTCCGGAGGGAGACGATGTCGCCCGTGCGGTAGAGCCGGCCGGCGGCGGGCTGCTCGACGAACCGTTCTGCGGTGAGTTCGGGCAGGCCCGTGTACCCCTGGGCGAGCCTGCTGCCGCCGATCCACAGTTCGCCCCGGTCGCCGTCGGCCACCGGCCGGCCGTCGGCGTCCAGGACGTGTGCCGTGGCTCCGGCGATGGGCCTGCCGATCGGTATCGGTGCGTCGCAGTCCTGCCCGGTGACTCGGTGGGCGGTGGCGAAGGTGGTGGTCTCGGTCGGCCCGTAGCCGTTGACGAGCTCCAGCCAGGGGAAGGCGGTGAGCACCTCGCGGGCCTGTGCGGTGGCCATGGCCTCGCCGCCCACGACGACCGAGCGGAGCTGGGCGAAGACGCGGGAGCGGCGCGCGGCGAGCTGGTGGAAGAGGGCCGTGGTGAAGAACGCGACCGTCACGCCGTGCCGCTCGACGTGCCGGGCCAGGTCCTCCAGGGAGGGGCGCTGTTCGGTGCAGACGACGACTGCGGCGCCGTTGGCGAGCGCGACCCAGACCTCGAACGTCGAGGCGTCGAAGGTCATGGGCGAGTGGAACAGGACGCGGTCGCGGCCGGTGAGGGTGACGTAGTCGGGTGCGGTGACCAGCTCGGCGATCGCGCGGTGCGGCACGGCGACGCCCTTGGGGCGGCCGGTGGAGCCGGAGGTGAACATGATGAACGCCGGGCTGTCCGGATCGGACGCGTCGACGGGCGGGCCGCTCGTGAGCGGCTCCTCGGGCAGGGCGAGGACGGGACCGGGGAGCCTGGCGGCCTCCAGCAGCTTCGCGTCGCCGACGGTGAGCGTCACCTCGGCATCGGTGATCATCGCCTCGGTGCGCGGCCTGGGCTGGGCGGGATCGAGCGGCACGCACACCGCTCCGGCCAGCCACAGCCCGAGCTGGGCCACGACCGTGCGGGACGACCGTGTGGTCAGCAGCGCCACCCGGTCGCCGCGCACCACGTGGTGGTCGCGCAGGCGGGCCGCGAGGGCGTGGCCGGCCAGGAGGAGCCGGCCGTAGGTGAGGGTGGTGTCACCGTCCACGACGGCGAGGGCGTTCGGGCTGAGTTCGGCGTGCCGTGCGACGAGCGCCGGCAGGGTGGCCGCCCGGGCCGACGGCGGTACGGGCGTGGTGGTGCGGGCGGCGGGCGGCGGTACGGGCGTGCCGTTGTTCGCCGGGTCGACGGGCTGCGGTACGGGCGTGCCGTTCGCCGGGTCGACGGGCTGCAAGGTGGTGGGTGCCATGTCAGGCTCCTTCCGGGCGCGGGGTCCGGCGCTGGTCGAGGAGGGCGGCGAAGGCGCGCAGGTCGGTGCTGAGGAGCAGCTCGTGGGCGCGCGGGCGTACTCCGGTCTCGCGTTCGACGATCGCGAGCAGCCGTGCGGCGACGACGGAGGTGCCGCCGGCGTCGGTGAAGTGGTCGCCGAGGCCGGTGCCGGGACGGCCGAGGAGGTCGCGCACGGTCGTCAGCACGAGCCGCTCGGTGGCGGTGGCGGCGGCGAGGTCGTCCGGGGTGACGGTCCGGGACGGTACGGGGGCCGATCCCCGGGCTTCCTCCCGGGCCACCAGAGCCACCCGGTCCACCTTGCCGTTGGCGTCGAGCGGGTAGCCGTCGACGATCCGTACGGCGGCGGGGACGGCCTGCTCGGGGAGCCAGGCGCGGACCGCGGCGAGGAGGTCCCCGGTCGCGGGTTGGTCGCCTTCGGCCGGCCGTACGTGGGCGACGAGGCGGCTGTGTCCGGAGCTGTCGCGCAGCACGGTGACGACGGCGCTGCGCACCCGGTGGTCCTGCTCGAAGGCGGCTTCCACCTCGGCCGGTTCGATCCGCACCCCGCTGATCTTCACCTGGTCGTCGAGGCGGCCGAGGAAGTCCAGGCTGCCGTCGGCGTTCATCCGTACCCGGTCGCCGGTGCGGTAGAGGCGGTCGATCCCGGACGGCGCCAGTTCGCGCGGCGCCTTCGTGAACCGGCGTGCGGTGAGTTCGGGGTCGAGGTAGCCGAGCGCCAGGCAGTGGCCGCCGACGCGCAGTTCACCGTCCTGCCCGCGGGCGACGGGGCGGCCCTCGTCGTCCGTGACGACGAGGGTGACGCCCGGCAGCGCGGTGCCGATGGGCGGCGGGGTCGGGTCGCCGGCCTCCGGGTCGGTGCCGCGCATGGCGTGGGTGGTGGTGACGACGGTGGCTTCCGCGGGGCCGTAGGCGTTGTGGACGGTGGCGGTGACGTCGGCGCCGGGGCGGCGGCGCATGCGGTCGCCGCCGACGACGAGGTGACGCAGCTTCAGGTCCTGCGGCCACGGCCGGTCCAGGAGCGGTTCGATGGTGGGGGTGGCCGCCACGGCGTGGGTGAGGCCGGTGTCGCGCCACCAGTCGGTGAGCACGTGCGAGTCCCAGCGGGTGTCGTCCGGGGCCGGGACGAGGGCGGCGCCCGAGGTCAGGCCGGCCCACAGTTCCAGCAGGTGCGGGTCGAACGCGACACCGATGAGCAGGGACTGCCGGTCGCCCGGCGCCAGGCCGGTTTCGGCCCGGTACCAGTCCAGGGCGACGGACAGCGAGGGCTCGGCCACGGCGACCGCCTTGGGGCGACCGGTGGAACCGGAGGTGAGGACGGCGTACAGGGCGCCTTCGGGCGCGCGCCGGGTGCCGCGGCCGGAGCCGGCGAAGGCCGCCACCGCGGCGGCGGGGGCGTTGACACCGTCGGTGGGCAGCGGCAGCGGGGTGTGCTCCCCGCCGCGGTGTGCCTCGGGCAGGACGCCGGGGTCGCCGATGAGGCAGGCGACGTCGAGGTCCTCGGTGACGGCCTGGGTGCGGCGTTCGCCGGGGCGGGGGCCGAGCGGCAGGTAGACGGCGCCGATCCGGGCGAGCGCGACGGCGGTGACCACCAGGGCGGTGGAGCGGTCGAGGCAGACGCCGACCAGGTCACCGGGCCGTACGCGGTCGCCGAGGGCGGCGACGACCCGCGCGGCCGCCGCGTCGAGGTCCTGGTACGTCCAGGTCCGCGTTCCGTCGATCACGGCCGGGGCCTGCGGGTCGCGCCGGGCCTGCTCCTCGAAACGGGCGAGAACACCGGTCGGTTCGGCGGCGGGGCCGTGGGCGATGCTCGGCACGGCGGCGGTGTCGGTGCCGTGCGCGGTACCGGTGCTCTGCGCGGTGCCGGTGCTCTGCGCGGTGCCGGTGCTCTGCGCGGTGCCGGTGCTGTGCGCGGTGCCGGTGCTGTGCGCGGTGCCGGTGGCGTGGCCCGTGTCGGCGGGCGTGGCGGGGGCGACGGGAAGGGTCGGGGACTGGGTCATCACGACTCCGTGGAAAGGGTGGTGGTGGCGAGGGCCTCGGCCTGGTCGGCGAGCACGGGGTTGCGGAAGAGCACCTTCAGCGGCGGGCGCGTGCCCAGCCGGGGCTCCAGCCAGGCGGCCAGTTCGGCGGCCAGCAGGGAGTGGCCCCCGCTGTGGAAGAAGTGGGAGCGGGCGTCGAAACGGCCGTGGCCGAGGACCTCGCGCCAGCCTTCCGCGAGCAGGGCCGTCATCGGATCGTCGGACATGACGGACACGGCGGGCCCGGACTCGGCGCCGGTTCCCGGCTCGGACGTCACGCTGTCCTCGGGGGCGGACGTCACCGTGTCGTCGGGGTCGAGCGCCGCCGCTCGGCGGGACAGCGCCGTACGGTCGGGCTTGCCCCCGGCGAGGGTCGGCATGGTCTCCAGCCGTGCCCAGCGGGCGGGTACGAGCGGGCCGGGCAGGCGCAGGCTCAGCTCGGCGTGCAGCGCCTTCTCGTCGAAGTCCGCGCCGTCGGCGCCGTCTTCGAGGAAGCCGACGAGCCGGGGCCCGCCCGTGCTCTCCCGGTCCAGGACGACGGCGCAGGACCGGCCGCCGAGCACCGCGGAAGCCGCCGCCTCGATCTCCTCCAGCTCGATGCGGTGACCGCGCAGCTTGATCTGGTTGTCGCGCCGCCCCAGGAAGTACAGCAGCCCGTCCAGGCCGCGGTAGCCGAGGTCGCCGGTGAGGTAGACGCGCTCCCCGTCGAGCGCGTCGACGGTGACGAACCGGGCTGCCGTCACCTCCGCGTTGCCCGCGTAGCCCTCGGCGAGACCGGGTCCGGCGACGGCGAGTTCACCGACGGCGCCGGACGGCAGCGGGCGGTGGTGGGCGTCGAGGACGAGGACCCGCTCGCCCGGGAGTTCGGTGCCCAGGGGGATCTCGGCGCCCTCGGCGAGGGCGTCGCGGGAGACCTCGTGGACGGTCGAGCTGATGGCCGCCTCGGTGACGCCGTACACGTTGAGCACGGTCGCGTCGGTGTCGGCGAGGACGCCGCGCAGGGCCTCCACGGGGAGGCGTTCGCCGCCGAGCACCAGGAGCCTCGGCGCCCAGCTCTCGTCGCGCAGCGCGGGACGCAGGTCCTCGCGGGTGGCGAGGAAGTAGCTGGTGGGCAGGTTGGCGACGGTGACCCGGGCGGACGCGAGCAGTTCGGCGAGCTCCGCGCCCGTGGGCACCTCGTGCTCGGGCAGGACCAGGCACGCCCCGGCGTGCAGGGTCGGCAGCACCTCCTCCAGCGCCACGTCGAAGGACGGCTGGGCGAACATCAGGACCCGGTCCGAGGTGACGAGGCCGAACCGGTCGGCGGCCGCCGTCATGTGGTGCGTCAGCGCCGCGTGGCCGACGGCGACCGGCTTCGGCGTGCCGGTGGAGCCCGAGGTGTGGATGACGTAGGCGGCGCCGGGGAGTTCGGCGGCCTCGCGCGCGGGCGGCAGGACCGGGGCGTCGATCCGGGCGATCGGCAGCGCTTCCGGCAGGGCCGGGGCGCCGTCACCGGTGAGGACCAGGGCCGGGGCGAGCCGTTCCAGCAGCAGTCCGAGGCGGGCCGGCGGATCGGAGGGGGACAGCGGGCAGTAGACGGCGCCGGTCCGCAGGCACGCGAGCAGGGCGACGACCGAGTCGGTCCCCCTGGGCAGGACGGCGGCCACCGGCCGGCCGGAGGTCACACCGGCGGCGCGCAGCCGCTCGGCGAGCGAGCCGACGCGCTCGTCGAGTTCGCCGTAGGTGAGGCGGCGCGCGCCGCACAGCAGGGCGGGCAGCGACGGGTGGTGCGCGGCCACGGGGTCCAGCGGATCGCGGTCGGTCGGTACGGGCACGGGCTCGGCGGCCGGTTCCACGGCGGTCGGTGCCAGGTCGGCCAGTAGGGTCTCGGGGCTGTCGAGATAGGCGCGCAGCAGGTCCAGGAAGCGGCCGGAGAGCAGCCGGGCGACGTCCTCGCCGAAGAGGTCGTCGTCGTAGTCCCAGACCAGGGTCATGCCGGGCGAGCCCTGGCGCGGGGTGACGCCGCGCCGGTCGTCGGGGAGCAGCACCACGTCGAGGTCGAAGCGGGTGGTGCCGGTGTTGAACCCCTCGAAGAGGGTGATGTCGAGACCGGGTACGTCGATCTCGGGCAGCGGTGCGTCGTGGGCGCTGAACATGACGGAGAACAGCGGGTTGTCGGCGCCGGAGGTGTGCATGCCGAGTGCCCGGGTCAGTTCCTGGACCGGCACGTCCTGGTGCGGCAGGGCCCGGATGAGGGTGTCGGTGACGTCGTACATGGTCTCCTGGGCGGAGACGGCGCCGTCCAGGGCGAGCGCCAGCGGGATGGTGTTGACGAACATGCCCACGGCGTCCTCGTAGCCGAGGGGGCGGTTGCCGACGGCGGTGCCGATGACCATCCGGGAGCGGCCGCTGTGCCGGTGCAGGAGTTCGGCGAACAGCCCCAGGAGCGTGGCGAACGGGGTGAGACCGCGCGAACGGGTGTGGGCGCGCAGCCGTTCGGCGAGATCGGCGCCGATCGTCTGGCGCAGTTGGCCGCCGTTGTGCCGGCGACGGGCACCGGGGCGGACGAGACCGGGCAGCGGCAGGTCGTGGGGCTGGTCGCGCAGCTCGGTCCGCCAGAAGTCCAGGGATTCGGGGGCGTACGCGGCCTCGGCCCGGGCCCGGACGTGGTCCGCGTACGACGAGGCGGGCGGGAGCTCCAGGGGTTCGCCGAGGACGTGGCCGCGGTAGACGCGGAAGACGTCGTCGAGCAGGATCGCGAAGGAGTGCCCGTCGTGGATCAGGTGGTGCTCGACGTGGACCAGCCGGTGATGGTTCTCGGCCAGCCGTACGAGCGTCCAGCGGATCAGCGGTGCCTCGAAGGTGTCGAGCGGTGTCTCGGCCTCGGCGCGCAGGAGATCGGCGAACGCCGCCTCGGGGTCGGCCTCCGCTCCGAGGTCGACGGTGCGCAGCCTCGGCGGACACTGCGGCGCGACCCGCTGCCCGGGTACGGCCCCGGTGGAGGCGACGAGTTCGAGGCGCAGGCCGGGGTGGCGTGCCAGGGTGGCGGCGAGTCCCAGCCGCAGCGCCTCGGCGTCGAGCGGGCCCCACAGGTCCAGCGCGGCGGTGAAGTTGTAGGCGCGACTGCCGGGCTGCATCTGTTCGTGCAGCCAGACGATCTCCTGCGAGGAGGAGAGGGGAAGCATGGGCGATCCCTGAGGTTGTCGGGTCGGATTCCGTGCCGGTCACGGTTGTGTCCGGTGGTCGTGCGGGCGGCTTCGCGGGTCGCGCGGTGCCGTTTCGGGCGTGGGGGGGATGCCATGGGGGGAGTTCGGGGTGCGCTGGGACGCGCGGTGCGCCGGCGTGGGTGCACCGGTGCGGGGGCTGCGGGGCGGCGGTGCCCGGAGGGGCCGGGGTCCGGGGCGGGGTCAGACCGCGGTGTGCGGGGCGGGGCGCAGCGCGTGGGTGAGCGCGTCGAAGGCCCGGTGCGCGGTAGCGTCGTCGAGCACCGCGCGGTCCCACACCATCCGCAGGTGGATCTCCGCTCCCTGGGTGACGGAGACGGCGAAGGGGCCGCGGACGGGTCTGCCGTCGACGTGGACCTCCCGCCCCTCGACACCGGCCAGTCGCAGGGGCGGGCGACGGCTGTCGTCGTCCACGGTGAGCAGCCCGTCGAGGCCTCCGGTCCAGCCGGAGCCGGCGGCGCGCACGGCGGTCACGACGGCGTCGAAGGGCATGTCGGCCCGGTCGAGGTCGTCCCACCACGCGTCGGCCGTCGCCTCCGGGTCGGGCGTGTGGCCGGTGTCGGCCGGGAAGACGACGGTGTTGAGGAAGCAGCCGATGACCGGCTCCGCCCCCGAGGGACGGCCGCCCCACGGGTAGCCGAGCGGGACCACGAGGTCCGGGCCGTACAGCTCGCGGGCCGCGGCGCGGCAGGCGTCGAGCAGTCCGGGGAACGGTACGCCGCCGCCGTGCGCGGGCAGCCGGATCTGCGCGACACCACTGGACGACGCGCCGTCGGGCACACGTGCCGGACGGGGTGACGGGGCGTGGGCCCGGAGCGTACGCAGCCGGTCCGCCCAGTACGCGGCCGCCTCGGGCGTCTCCGCCCTTTCCTCGGCGGCGAGTTGGCGCAGGACCGTGTCCCGGTAGGCGACGAGTTCCGCTTCCGTCTCCTCGGGCGCGGGGCGGGCCGTGACGGGCTCCTCGCTGTAGGCGGCGCCGAGTTCGTCGACGATCCGCGCCAGCGAACGGCCGTCGCAGACGGCGTGGTCCAAGGCGATGGCGAGGACGTCCTCCTCGCGCTCCTCGTCGCGTACGAGGAAGAGCCGCAGGGGGGAACCCTGCGCGTCCCAGGAGGACAGCGCGCGACGGAGCGTGTCGGCGGGCCGCTCCCCCGGCATCGGGGCCGGCCGGGTCACCTCGACGTCCGGATCGGCGACGCGCAGGACGGGAGTTCCGCGTACGACGGCCGGCCGCGAGCGCAGGGCGGTGTGCCGTGCGGCGAGCCGGTGGGCCGCCGCCCGCAGACGTTCGGGGTCGATGGTTGCGTACGGGAAGGCGAAGAACATCGGCACCAGGTCGGGGCGGCCCGACGGATCCAGCGAACGCACCAGGAGGAAGCGGCGCTGTGCTCCGGTGACGGGCAGCAGGACGTCGGACCGGTCGCCGGCGGCGGTGAGACGCCGGTAACGGGCCAGGTACTGACTCGTGATGCTGAGCACGTGGTTCTCTCTGTCGAGGCTCTGTCGAGGCCGCGGTCGCGGGTCGCTGGTCGCTGGTCGCGGGCGCGCGGAAGGGTGTGGCGGCGGAGGTCGTCCCCGCGCGTCGCGGTACGGGTGGTCAGCGGGTGGGTGCGGGGGCCGGCCGTTCATCGCCGGCGCCGGTGGCGTTCTCCCGCGGCGCCTCGTGGGTGGCGCGGGCGTCGTCGTGCGGACGGGGGCCGTGCGGGGCGTCGTCCTCCGGAGCGCCGTCCTGCGGGCCGGGCAGGTCCCGCATCCGGCGCAGCGGGGAGAGCAGCAGCGGCAGCGGTACGGCGAGGATGCCGACGGCGCACCAGGCGAGGGCCGTACGTGACCCGTAGGACTGGGCGAGGGCGCCGCCGATGAGCGCGCCGAGCGGCAGGGTGCCCCACATGAGGAAGCGCAGGGTGGCGTTCATCCGGCCGAGCAGGCGTGGTGGGCACAGCCCTTGGCGAAAGCTGACCTGGGCGATGTTGTAGACGACCGCGCCGAAGGAGACGACCGCCGATCCGGCGGCGAAGAGGGCCGCCCCGGGGACGCCGTGCCCGGACAGGGGCCACAGCAGGGCGAACGGGCCGGTCACGAGGACGGACAGGAGGATGACCCGGGCCTGCCCGAGCCGGGCGGCGAGGCGTCCGGCGCACAGGGCGCCCAGCAGCCCTCCGACGGCCGACGCGGACAGCACCAGCCCGAGCCCGCCGGGTTCGAGTCCGACGACGCGGACGAGGTGCACGGTCTGCGTCGCCATGAGGACGGCGGTACAGAGGTTGGCGAGGCCGGTGGTCAGGGCGATGACCCGGAGCAGCGGATGGCCGAAGACGAAGCGGACGCCTTCGGCGATCTCCTTGCGCAGGGAGGCCCCGGCGGCGGGCTCGGGTACTTCCTCGGGCTGTTTGACGCGCAGGAGGAACAGGGCGGAGAGCATGTAGCCGATGGCGTCGGCGACGACGGCGAGGTGCGCTCCGACGAGCTGGACCAGCCCGCCGCCGACGCCGGGGCCGGTCACCTGGGCGGTGGAACGGACCGTCTCCAGCGCACCGTTGCCGGCCACCAGCTGGTCCCGGGGCAGGATCTGCGGCAGGTAGCTCTGATGGGCGACGTCGAAGAACACGGTCGCCACGCCGATCACGAGCGCGACGACGTAGAGCTGGGCCATGGTCAGGGCGTGGGCGAGCGCGGCGGCGGGGATGCTCGCCATGGCCGCGGCGCGGATCAGGTCCGCGCGGATCATCAGGGACCGCTTGCGCATGCGGTCGACGAGTGCCCCGGCGGGCAACCCGACGAGCAGGAAGGCGGCGGTCTCCGCAGCGGTCAGGAGGCCCACCTGGAAGGCGGGGGCGTCGAGTTCGAGCACGGCCACGAGGGGCAGGGCCACGAGCGTCACCTGGGCACCGAGCTGCCCGGTGGCGGCTCCCGCGAGCAGCAACCGGAAATCGCGCACACGAAGGGGGCCACCGGCGGCGGCTCGGGATGTTTCGGACATGTGACCGACACTCACCGACCCACCGATGACGAGTCAAAGCAACCCTGTCAGTTTCGGACTTCTTTTGCGTCACCGTGGGGCCAACTCGGGAAATCTTTCGCCCTACCCGGGGTACGGCCGCGTGAATTCCTGCCGATGGCGCTCGAACGCGGGACAGGCGGGGCAAGGGAGAGCAGAGGGCACGGGCAAGACCCGAATGACCCGCCTCACGCTGAGTTACCGGTCCAATCCTGACCGAAAACGCTCATCTATGATCACGCCCCTCCGGAATCACCCATTCCGTCCGCTATGAACATCACGCGGCCTCACCCGACGCCCCACGCCGCCGCCCCCGCAGGCGGCGCGGTACGAGCAGGTCACCGACGTGCGGTGACCTGCGCCCGCCCCGCCGGGCGACGCGCGGGCGCCCCCGGGCGTCAGTCCTGCGCTTCCTCCAGGCGCCCGCCGGCGTCGCCCGCCAAGACGAGTTGCGTGATGTCGGCGCCGTCGAGCGTGCGCACCGCGACCCGGTACAGGCCGGGGGCTTTGGCCGTGGCGACGGCGACCGCGTTGCCGTCCTCCCAGGTCAGGGCCGCGTCCTGGACGTCGCGTGGGTCGTCGAGGGCGGTGATGCGGCAGGTCACGCCGGCGAGGGAGTCGACGTCGGTGAGGGTCACCTTCCAGGCTTGACCGGCCTCGACGAAGTCGGGGGCGTCGAGCCCGCATCCGGCTTCGCCCTGCGGGGGGCCGAGGTGGATGTCCTCCCGGAGGATCTCGACGACCGCTTCGAGGGCGGTGTCGGCTTTGGCGACGTCTCCGTGCTGGAGGGGGAGGGTGGTCACCGCGGGGCTGATGGACGCGGATTCCTTGTAGACGGTGCCGTCGCCCTGGACCCGGAAGTACTTGATCCGGTCGTGGCCGTCCCGGATGAGGGTGCCGTCGGCGTGCGCCCGGGCGCCGTCCTCGTAGGCGGTGACCCGGCCCTCGCGGATGCTCAGGTTCTGCAGGGTGGGCTGGTTGATGCCCACGACCGAGCGGTGCCCGGGCAGTTCGATGCCGCGGTGGTCGCGGTGGAGGCGGGCCGCGTCGCGTGCCAGTTCGGCGTTCCCACCGAGGGAGACGACGTCGCCGGGCGTCAGGTGCCGGATGTTCCCGTCCTCGCGCACGCTCTTGTACTGGGGCAGGAGGTCGTGCAGGCCGGGCATGTTCGCGCAGATCGCCCGGAGCTTGCGGTGCGGAAGGGGCACCGGAGTGCCCCGGCCGGTGTTGAGGATGACGGTGGCCTTGACGGCGCCGTGGAAGGGAGTGCCCAGGGTGAGGACGCCGCGGGTGTCCGCCTGGAGGTCGCTGTCGAGGCGGGGGTCCAGGGCCGCGCGGGTGACGAGGCCGCCCATGGAGTGCGCGACGAAGACGAGCCGGGCTTCGCGTTCGTCGACCCGGTGGCGGCGGGCGCGGTCGTGGGCGGGATGCGCGCGCCAGGCGGTGAGGTGGGCGCGGGCGGCTTCGGCGAGGAGCCGGCCGTTGGTCGCGACGGGCAGACGCCAGTCGTAGGCGAACTCCAGGACGGCGGCGGGGTGGGCGACGCACCGGCCGACGGCCGCCACGAGGTCGGTGTAGGGCTCGATGCCGGCCAGATAGGGCGTCCAGGCGGAGTGCTTGAGCAGTCCGGTCGCCGTGATCCGGCCGGTCTTGCCCTCCAGTTCCTCGTCCCTCATGGCGAGGGACGTCAGCCCGCCCGGGAGGGTCCAGGCGCGGACCAGCCACGAGATCCCTTCGAGCCCCCAGACGTGCCGGCCCCGTTCGTTGTCGTAGAGGGCGCTGCCCATGATGCCGGGCACGACGACCACGGCGTCCTGGGTGACGTCGGCGGGTAACTCGTCGTCCGCGCGGGGGTCCTGTGCGGCGGATCGGTGGTGCGCGTGCTGGTCCATGCCTGTGAACAATAGGGAACATGAGCGGTGGGCGGGGTGTGATCGGGCGGGCCGGGCGGGGTGGGACCGCGCCGGGTGAGGTCGGGCCGGGAGCGACCGGGCCCGGTGGGTCCGGCTTGGTCGAAGGCACGCGCACGGCGGACGCGGCCGAGGCGGCGGCGGAGGCCACGCAGGCCCAGGAGGCCTCGGCGGGTGCCTTGTTCGTGCTGGTGTTGGAGGACGGTACGGAGGCGTTCGCCGCCGCGGTGGCGGAGCAGTTGGACGCGGTGGCGCTGTGGTGGGAGCGGTCCGAGGCCGGACGTCCGGGGTTCGTGACGACCACTCACCCCGATCCGGTCGTCAACCGGCACGACGTGGAGTGCTTCCTGGAGGCGTCCCGGATCCGCGAGGCGGGCCCGGACCTCCCGGTGGTGTTGTTCGTGACGGGTCACGGCCTCACGTCGGCGGCGACGAAGCACTACACGGTGCTCCGCGACACCGACCGTTCCCGACTGCTCGCGACCGGGTTGCGCACCACGGAGATCGTGATCGCGGCGCTCGACTCCTCGGCCCGTGACGTCCTGGTGATCGTGAACATGTGCGAGTCCGCAGACATCGGAGGTGAGCTGCTGGACCTTCGACGGGACCTGTCCGCCGACCGCACGACGTCCGCCACGTTGAACGTGCTGGCGACCGCCGCACCGAACGCGACCGTCCTCGGCGGGGCCTTCGCACTGATCCTCCGCCGCGCCCACGAGGATCTGCGCACGAGCGAGACCGTGGTCCGGCGGTACCTGACCATGGCCGAGTTCCACAAGGCGCTCGAAACCGCCGCCGCGGGCATCAATGCCGAACAGGGTCGCTCCCTGTACGTACCCCCGCCGGTGCTGAGCAACAAGTTGTACGAACCGACGCCGGCGCTTCCCAACCCCGGCTACCGGCCGAACCCCTCGGCCACCCGGGAAGCGCGCCGGGAGGTCGCCACCAGCCTCGACGACATGGACTACTGGTTGGAGAAGGCCAGCGGGCGCACCAACAGCGTCGACCCGGGCTGGTACTTCTCCGGACGGCAGCACCTGAACGCGGCGGTGGTGGGCTTCCTGTCCGGGCCGGCCGGTGTCCTGATCGTCAGCGGGACCACCGCGAGCGGGAAGTCCGCCATCCTCGGACGTGCGGTGACCCTCAGCGACACGTCCTTCCGGCAGGATCCCCGGTTCGCCCGGGCCGCCGGCCACTGCCCCCCGGACACGGTTCCCGGCGAAGGGGCGGTGACCGTGGCCGTCACCGCGCGCAACCGGGAACCGCTGAGCCTGCTGCGCACCATCGGCGAGAAGCTGGGCGTATCGGCGGATCCCACGGGCCGGGACCGGTTGCGCCGCTGGCAGGGCGGGCTGCGGTCCTTCCTCGCTCGGCCCGGTCCGATGGTGACCGTCGTCGTGGACTCCCTCGACGAGGCGGTGGACCCCGCCTCCTGCATCGACCAGGTGTTGGTACCGCTCGCCGGCCACCTCGAAGAGGCCCCGTCGGTCCCGTCGGTACCGGCCCAAGTCCACGGGTCGTCCGCCGTGATGCGGCGCGTGCGCCTGGTGGTGGCGGTCCGCAGCCACGGCGATCACGTCCTCGGGGCGGAGTCCGAGACCGGCGGCGACCTGTTGTCGGAACTCCGCGACGCGCTTCCCGGATCGTCGGTGCTGCGCACCGACGACTCCGGCATGGGTGAGGACATCGAGGCCTACGTACAGGCCCTGTTGCACGGCGCGACCGCCTGGAAGGGCGTTGACCTGGCGGCCGTGGCGCGGACCATCGCCCTCGCCTCGCCGCGGTCCTTCCTCGACGCCCGCGTCGCCGCCGAACAGCTTCGCGGCGGTGGCCCCGGCCTGTTGGCCGACGCCGATTGGCTGGCCGGCCTGCACCGGGGCACGGCGGGGCTGCTGGACGAGGATCTCGAACGCGCCGCCGAGGACGGTCTGCCGGTGCCGGAATCGCTCGCCCTCCTGCGGGCCTGCGCGTTCTCACCGGGTCGCGGCATCCCCCGCGGCCCGGTGTGGTCGGCGGTCGCCTCGGCGCTGCTCCGGCGGCCCTTGGACGACGCCGAAGAAAAGATCCGCCTGCTGCTGGGAGGCCGCCTGGCGGGGTATCTCACCCGTGACACCGAGGACGACTACCGCGTCTACCGTCCGGCACACGACCGGCTGTCCGCGGTACTGAGGGGCCGCCGCCCCGAAACGGCGGCCGGGCGGGGTGGGGGGACGGCTGTGACGCACGAGGGGGAGGGCGCGTCCGAGGACGGGCCGGATGAGTACGCGGACGAGCGCGAGGACGGTTACGGAGACGCGTACGAGGTGCACGCGCGGATCGCGGCGGCGCTGGCCGGACTGGTCGGCCCCTACGCGCACATACCGCCGGAACCCTACGTGCGGCGATACCTGGCCCAGCACGCCCGGTGGGGCCGGGTACTGGACGACGAGCACGTGCCAGCCGAGCTGCTGCCCTGGGTGACGGGCAGCCCCATCCGGGCCCTGCTGCCCTCGGCCGGCGGCAACGGGCCCCGACACTGGTTACAGGCCTGGGCGAGCGTCGAACCGTACCTGCACCAGGCGGACTTCGCCTCGAGGCTGGCCAGCCTGTACCTGGCGTACGCCGGCCTGGCCGACCAGAGGGTGAGCCGTCCCCGCACACCGGCCGGGGAGGAACGTCCCGGCGCCTCGCCCATGGCGGTGCTGTGGTCGCGGTGGCGCCCGCCCTCCAACGTCCTTGCCTCGCTGGACATTTCGGTGCGCTCGCTGGCGGTCCTCACCCTGCCGGACAACCGGACCGTTCTCGCCGCCGGCGACGACGACGGCCACATCGAGCTGATCGACGCCGTGGCGGGCACGGCGATCGGTGAACGGATCGCCGCCCACGAGGGATCCGTTCGCAGCCTGACGGTCGCCGCGCGGCCCGGCCGGACGGACCTGCTGGTGTCGGGCAGCACCGACGGCACGGTCCGCTTCTGGGACCCCGCCCGCGGCACGGCCGTCGACCGGCTCAACCAGCCCGGTGACATCTGGATCGACGACGTCGCCTCGTACGTCGACACCGACGGGGAGGCCGTCGTCGTCTGCGTCGACGGCAACGGCTCCGTGGTGTCCTGGATGGAGCGCTTCGGCCGCGAGGAGCGGCTCGCGCTGCCCGGGGAAACGCCCCGCACGGCCAAACTGGCCCTCGCCGCCTGGGAGGACGAGAGCGGCCGGGGTCTTGTCGCCGTCGCGGACGGCACGCGGTTGAGCTTCCGGGAAACGGAGTCCTTCCGCACCGTCGAGAACTTCGACCTCTCCAGCGCCGTCCGGGTGCTCACCCGTGCCGGCGCCCGCGGGCGGATCGCCGCCGGACACGTCGACGGCACCGTCACCGTGTGGGGCACGGCAGGCCGCCTGACCACGCTCACGGGCGCCACCGGACCGGTCGGCAGCCTGGCCGCCGTCCCCGTCGGCGGCCGGCACCTGCTCGCCGCGGGTTCCGGCAAGGACATCGCCCTGTGGGACACGGAGACCGACCGCCCGGCGGCGTTCCTGACCGGACACACCGCCGCGGTCACCGCGCTGGAGCCCGTGCTCCTCGGCGACACGACGACCCTCGTCTCCGCGGCCACGGACGGAACCCTGCGGCTGTGGAACGCGAGCGACCTCACCCGGGCCCTGGCCGGGGCGGGCACGGCCCCCGGTTCCCGCGGCGGCGTCCTCGCTCACGGCGCGGCCGGACGGTCCGCGGGCGTGGCCCTGGGCAGCGACGGTCCCGGTATCGACATCGTGGAGGCCACGACCGGTACGACGACCGCACGGATCGACACCGGCGCACCGGCGTCGGCCCTGGCCTGGGCGCCGGAGGGCTTCGACGGGGCGACCCTGCTGTGGGCCGATTCCGAGCACGGCGTCCGTTTCTGGGATGCCGCCGACGGGCGGGTACTCCCCCACCGGCTCGACGGTCACATCGACCGGATCCGCTCGCTGGCCCCCGTCACGACCCGCGACGGCCGGAACCTCCTCCTGACCGGCAGCGACGACTACACGGTCAAGCTGTGGGACCTCGACGGGCGGCGCCTCCTGCACACCGGTCGCGGACACGGACTGCGGGTGCGCTGCGTCGCGGCCGCCTCCGACGGGGACCGGGACTGGTACGCCTCCGCGAGCTCCGACGGCACCGTCCGGTTGTGGGGGACCGGAACGGGCCGCATGGTCGGCGCGCCCCTCAAGTGCGACCAGGGTCGGGTGCACGCCGTCGCCCTCAACGTCCGGCCCGCCCCCGGTCTCGTCCCCCACCTGGCGAGCGCGGGCGACGACGGCTCCGTCCGGCTCTGGGAGCTCGCCACCCGACGCCCCCTGGGCGAGGCGCTGACCGGCCACACCGCCGTCGTCCACGCCGTGGCCCTGTGGACCGTCGAGGGGCACGGGAACTTCATGGCCAGCGCGTCCGGTGACGGCACGATCCGCGTCTGGAACGCCGGCTCCGGCACGTGCGTACTCCAGTTGGCCACGGGAAGCCCCGTCCGTTCCCTCTCCGCGCGCGTCACGGCGGCCCCCTCGGCGAGCGTGATCCTCTCCTTCGCGGGAGACGCCGGCGCCGCAGCCGTGGAGCTCGACCTCGCCATGACCCGACAAGGCACGAAACAAGGTACGAACTGAACAGTGCGCCCCCCTGAAACCCTCGTGCGCCCCCTTGTGATCGCTCCGACTCGCTCGCATTGGTCCGACGACAGCATGAAAATGATCGTTCGACGTGCGTCCCGGTTCACCGCGCACAGCCACCCACGACCACCGTGCGCGGCGCACGGTACGGGATCCGAGACCGAACCGGCCCGGTCGGCGGGGCAGCCGGCCTGCACCGACGGCCGCGCCACGAGCATCACCGGCCGACCGCGGCAGAGCTGGCGGCCGGAGCAAGGAGCGGCCGCATGGACAGGGCGACAACACATCGGGACATCAGCCTGATCCCGGCCCCCGAACGCGGCATCTGGCGCCTGGGCAAAGCGAAGAACCCGATCAAGTACGAGTTCATCAGCGAGGACGACGCCCACACCGCCGGGGGAAACCGCTGGAGCCTGGCCACCCACGGCACCCTCTACTGCGCCTCCGAACACGAGGGGTGTTTCGCGGAGACCCTCGCCGCCTTCCGCGTCGACCCCGCCATGCGCGACCTCATCGCGGACGACTGGAAGGAGCCGTACTACCTGACCCCCGGCAAGATCCCCCGGGACTGGACCACGGCTCACACGCTGATCCGCTTACAGCCCGTCAAGGAAGCCCGCTTCCTTGACGTCGACGACGAGGCGACGCTCGACACCCTGACCCGGGAACTCCACCGGGAACTCGCGGCCCACCGCGTGGGCCGGCTCACCACGGAGCACATCCAGGGCTTCAACCACCGCGTCACCCGCGTGATCGCCGCATGGGCGACGGCCCAGCGGACCGGCCCCACCCACCAGGACGGTCTCATCCAGGGCATCGCCTACCGCTCCCGGTTCGGGCGGCGCCGCTGCTGGGCCCTGTTCTCGGGGGTCGATTTCAAGCAGGAGGAATCCAGCCTCGTCTTTCCCGAGGCCGAGGCATTGCGCACCGTCGCCGAGGAGTACGGCCTCACCATGCTCTGATCCCGCTCCGCGTCTCGCCGGGTCGGCGAACCTCCTCCCGCTCCGGGAGACCACCGCCGAACACCACCCGTAACACCACCCCTAAAGCCACCTCCGACCCACTCTCAATCCACCCGGTTGCCCTCCCCCGAACGTAGGAAAAATCCCCTGCGCGGGGGTTGGTCACGCCGCTGCCCCATCACGGGAGTAGCGGCGTTTCGCCTGTTCAAAGGGCCATCAGATCCCAAACAGCGGAATCTCCGGCAGTATCGACCGGCGTCAAGTTTCGCCCTAACAGGTGGAGTTGACTGGTGATATTGGGTAGCCTATGGCGGAAGGAACGCAACCAAGCACAAGACCGAGCACAAGGGGGACACCGTGAAGACCGCCTTCCGGCACTTATCGGCTACCGACGACGCCACCAGCCCCGAGCCATCCCGCTCCCAGGGCGCACACGGCCGAGCCGCGGTCCTCGCCACGCGCCTGAACGACAGCTGCCACTCGTGCTCCGGAACCCACCATGCAGGCCAACGCCGATGGTGAACGCCGACCCCGAGTCGGCCACACCCCCCGCGCAGGTAACGCTTCCCGGCGGGGCGGCAGCACACCAACGAAGCGGCAGACCCGCGCAGACCAGGTCCGTACCGGCTCCCGCTCACGCCGGCACGCGGTCCCAGGTCACGCACTCACCCGAACTGCGTCGCCTGACACGCGACCCGCTCCTCGCGGGCCCGCGGTCACGACAGCAAGGGAGACCGCAGCATGACTCCGCAGCCCCAGATCACCGTCGCCAAGAGCGTCGTCAGTGCCGAACGGGCCCACGCCATCACCGTGCGCATGCACATCGATGAGATCGCCCGGTTCCTCCAGGACAACCTCGGCCAGCGCCTGACCGCCCGTCTGGCCGGCATCAGCGACCCCAAGCAGGTCGGTCGGTGGGCATCCGGGGACAGCGTCCCTCGGCACGACGCCGAGGAACGTCTGCGCGCGGCCCTCCAGGTGTTCCAGCTCATCCAGGACGCCGAAAGCCTCTACACCGCCCGCGCCTGGATGATCGGCATGAACCCACAGCTCGAAGACCAGGCGCCGGCCCAGTGCATCGCCGACGGACGACTTCGCGACGTCATGGTGGCCGCCCGAGCGTACGTGGACGGCGGCTGAACCACCGCGCCGAGGATGGCGGTCCGGTCACGGGAACGGGTCGGGGAACGGGAACGGGTCCGGGACCGGCCCACGACCCCGGGGGTCAGGACAGGTCGCCGGGCAGTGTCACCGCGAGCTTTTCGTCCTCGGTCATGCCGTGGAAGGTCAACCGCGTCCTGTCGAACTGCTCCCAGTCGCACTGGATGCGGAAGACCTTGTGCGGAGCGAGGCCGGAGACGTCAAGGGACGTGGTGAAGTCGCCGTTTCCCGTCACGAGGCGGACCGCCTCGCGCGCGTCCTCAGGATCGCCCTCGATGAGCCGGGCCAGCCGGTCCAGGCTGGTCACGATCTCCTTGTGGCGCGCACCCTCGGGCTCGAACATCTGTATGACGCGTTGGCTCGCGCCCTCGTACGCGCTGTCGCTCAGCATCTGCCGCTGAACGGCGGCCTCCTCTTCGTCGAGGGGGAACACGTCCGCGGGGCTCGGTACGGGCACCTGCGGGAACAGGCGCGGGGCGCCGCCGGCCGCGTCGGGAACCTCGTGGACGACGCCGGCGGCCAGCAGCAGGTCCAGTACGTCGGCGTGGGTGCGCAGGGGCGGCCGGCCATGGTGGGCCGCATACCGATCGGCGGTCGCGATCAGCTTCGGCCGCCTGGTGCGTTCCTCCTCGTCAAGGTCCTCGGCGTCCTCCCAGCAGGCGGCCGCCCAATCACCTTCGGGGTTCTCCCTGCTGCGAAGTGCCGACGTGAGTTCCTCGCGCGTGGCACCGCTCTCGGCGAGGCCCGCTCCCAGGAGCAGGAACATGAACGAGAACGGCCGCATACGCGACCAGCCGTTCCGCATCACTCGTTGCAGGTGGTCCTCGCGATCCTGCTCCGTCCACGGTGCGGGCGGCTCCAAGGCGACCACGTGACTCTCCTTCGCTGAAACTGGCCGGGCGAGGCGAAGCATGCCAGGAAGGGGCCGTGCGGGGAGCCGAGTTGTCACAGTTCGGCGATCAGTACGGATAGCCGTACACGTCACTCGATCCGATCATCTGACAGTCGAATCGGCCGGCCCGCATCGGCTCGTTCGCCGCGGCGATCCCGCGGGCGGCGATCAGCGCGTACGCGCCGTAGGTGGCCGTGGCGACCTTGCCGCCGACCGAACCGATGTTGATCACGCGGCCCTTGGCGCGCAGCAGCGCGGGCATGAGCGCCTGGGTGACGGCGATGTGGCCGAACAGGTTGTGAGCCGGGGAGCGCCGTACCGGCACTTCACGGGCAAGGACAGCGTGCTGACCGCCATCGCCACCCAGAGCTGGGAACGGATCGCCGACCAGGTGCACGCCCTGCGGACCGTGTCCTCGCGGCCGGGCGCTTCCAGGTCGAGTTCCTGGCCGTCGTCACCGACGTCGTGGGCGAACCGAACGCACCGCACCACGGCACCCTGCTCCTCGCCGGCGCACACGGCATCGCGGATGGGCGTCAGGCCGGGATGCCGGTCAGGTGGTGCCAGCCGCTTCGGCCGGCCTCCGCCAGCAGGTCCGGATGGTCGCCGACGACGACCGGATGGCCGACGAGCCGGAGGAGTCCCAGGTCGGAGACGTGGTCGCCGTAGGCGTGGCAGTCCTCGGGGGCGATCGCGCGCTCGGCCAGCAGTTCCCGGGCGGCCCGGGTCTTGGCGTCGCCGATCATCGTCGTCAGCACTTCCCCGGTGTAGACCCCGTCCTGGATCTCCGGGCGCGTGCACAGCACCACGTCGGCGCCGACGTGGGCGGCCACGGGGTCCAGGGCGGCGGCGAAGGAGCCGGAGACCAGGACCGTGGCCAGCCCGCGCTCCCGATGGGTCGTGAGCGCTTCGAGGACGTCCCGGTGGAAGAAGCCGCCGCGGCGCAGGTGTTGTGCGAACCACTCCCGCCCGGCGGCCTGCGTCCGCTCGGCGCGGTAGCCGGCGAATCGTCGGTAGAAGAGCCGGTTGCCCTCTTCCCGGGGCAGGCCGGGGCGCAGCAGGTCGCGAGCGTCCTGGCGGAGCCGTTGCTGTTCCTCTGGGGTGTGCCCGACGGCGTTCAGGAAGAAGTCGTAGAAGTCGAACATGGTCTTGACGGTGGTGAGCGTCTCGTCGACGTCGAAGAACGCGACGCCGTGCGTGGTCGTCGGCAGTGCCGTGGTCACGGAAGACTCCGGGGGCGAGAGGGGCGGGAAGGGCGGGAGCGAGGTAGAGGGCGGGGAGGGAGGCGGGTGGGGTGGCCGGGGCGGAGGGCTCAGCCCAGCGCCACACGTACTTCGGCGACCGTCTCGTCCTGCTGGACCGCGCTCATCCGGAAGGCCTGCCGGCTGCCGTCTTCCTCGCGTGCGGCGGTGAGACGCACGTGCTCGTCCAGCTCGGCGAACTTCAGGAAACGACCGTGCAGGCGCAGTACGCGTCCGGATCCGGCCTCCGGCGTGGAGGGGACGGTGTCCTCGGTGGTGGAGGTGCCCTCGGTGGTGGAGGTTCCCTCCGCGGCGAGCAGCAGGGCGCACTGGCGTGCCGCCTCGCTGAAGACCATCGCCGGGACGTGGTCGTAGGGGTGGTCGTACATGCTGCGGTTGCGGTACGTACGGGGGCTCAGGCGGGCGGTGAGGGTGCCCGGGTCCTGGTGTACGGCGTCGAGGACGCTGTTCAAGGGGTCGAGTCGGCGTACCAGGGCCGGGGCGACCGGGGCTCCGTCCGGATCGGCGGGCAGGGTGAACGCCGTGGGGACGGTGGTGCCGCGCTGCATGCGGCGCAGTGCGCGGTACTGGTCGGTGGGGGTGCAGTTGGTGTCCATGGTGAGGTGGCCCAGGGTGCGGCCGTCGAGCGTGAGGTCCATGGCGAAGGCCAGCCGGCGCAGCCGTCCGCCGCGCCGTGCGCGGTCGGTGACCTGTGCCTCCATGCGCAGTTCCCCGGGGCGTTCGCCGCATCGGAGGGCTTCGGGGTCGGTGATGTCGAGCGTCCAGGACGTGACCATGAACGTCGTGTCGCGGGGCACCTCCTCGTGGAGGTGCGAGGCGTAGGTGACCGCCTGGCGGCAGCTCTCCAGGACGAGCAGCGGGTCGTGGAAGTCGCGGCCCGGTACGTGGTCGCGGAAGTATCCGTGGGAGAGGGGCAGTTGAGCGGCGGCGGTGAAGGTGCCCTCGCCGGTGGCGATGGAGTCGGTGAGGAACACCTCGGACAGGGCCCAGCGGTGGACGAGCGCGCGGGGCACGGTCCGGTCGTAGGCGGGGGCGACGGGTGTGGTGGGGCTGACGGGTGCGTCGAGGAGGGGGGCTTCCACGGTGACTTCCTTTCGTTTCAGGGGTGTTCAGTGCGTGGCGGCGCTGCCGCTCGGTGAGCCGGCGGCAGGCGTGGTGGCGGCCGTGGTGGCGTGCTCCTTGCGCTCCGCGGCCACGCCCAGGCCGGCGAGGAGGAGTCCGACGAGGGTGACGAGGGCGCCGGCCCAGTTGAGGGCGGGGTAGCCGAAGCCGGCGTCGATGATCCTGCCGCCGAGCAGCGGGCCCGCGGCGTTGGCGAGGTTGAAGGCGGCGATGTTGGACGCCGAGGCGAGCGTGGGGGCGCCGTCGGCCTTGGCCATGATCCGCATCTGGAGCGGGGAGATGGTGGCGAAGGTGGCCGCGCCGAAGAGGAACACGGTCACGCAGGTGGCCGCTTTGTCGTGCACCGTGAAGGTGAACGCTCCGAGGACGAGGGTGAGCAGTGCCAGCGCGCCGCACATGGCGGTCCTGGGGGCGCGGTCCGCGAGCCGGCCGCTGATCAGGTTGCCGACGAACATGCCGACGCCGAACAGCACCATGATCAGGGTGACGGCGTCGTCGGTGAAGCCGGTGACCCCGGTGACCATTTCGGCGATGTAGGTGTACGAGGTCATGACGCCGCCGAAGCCGAGCACGGTGGTGAGCAGGACCAGCAGCACCTGCGGGCGGCGGAGCACCTTGAGTTCGGAGCGCAGCCCGGTGCCCTCGGGCGCCGGGGTCCGGGGCACGAGGGAGGCGATGCCGGCCAGGCCCACGGCGGCGAAGAGGGCGACCATCCAGAAGGCCCAGCGCCAGCCGAAGTGCTGGCCGATGAAGGTGCCCGCCGGGACGCCGAGGATGGTGGAGAGGGTGAGACCCGCGGCGACCATCGACACGGCGCGGCCCTTGCGGTCCTCGGGGACGAGATCGGAGGCGACCACCATGGCGACACCGAAGAACGCGCCGTGGGCGAGGGCGGAGAGCACGCGGCCCGCCATGAGGAGCCCGTAGGTGGGGGCGAGGGCGGACAGGATCGTTCCGGCGAGGAAGACCAGCATGAGCCGGATCAGCAGGGTCCTGCGTTCGGTGCGGGCGCACAGGACGGTGAGGCCGGGGGCGCCGATGACGACGCCGAGCGCGTACCCGGACACCAGGAGTCCCGCGGTGGGGATGGATACGGCGAGGTCCGCTCCGATGTCGGGGAGGATCCCCGCGATGATGAACTCGGCGACTCCGATGGCGAAACCGCTGAGGGACAGGGCGATGACGGCGATGGGCACGGGTGTGCTCCTGGGGTGGACTGCGGCGGAACGGTGGGAGGGCGGGCGCGGCCGCGGTCAGGGCCTGATGTCTCCGGGCAGGTCCCGGTCGCCGGCGATCGCGCGCATGTGCCAGTACGGGTAGGGGGCGGGCCGGTCGCTCGCCGCGTCGAGGCGCTGCCGCTCCTCGGTGGTGAGTTCCCACTCGACGGTGCCGAGGTTGTCCTGGAGCTGGCCGGGGCGGCTGGCGCCGAAGACCACGGACGTCACGGCGGGCTTGGCGAGCACCCAGTTGAGGGCGACCTGGGCGATGGAGACACCGCGCTCGCGGGCGATGCCGTCGAGCACCTCGACCACGTCGTAGGCCTGCTCGCGGTCGGTGAGCGGGGCGATGGAGGCGGGGCCCTCGTGTGCCAGACGGAAGTCCGCGGAGACGTCCTGGCCGCGCCGGTACTTCCCGCTGAAGAATCCGCCCGCGAGCGGGCTCCACACGGTGATGCCCACGCCCTGGTCGGCGGCGGCGGGCACGATCTCGTGCTCCAGTTCGCGCGCTCCCAGGTTGTAGTAGCCCTGGTAGGCGGAGAAGCGGGTGAGGTTGCGCCGGTCGGAGATGTCGAGTGCCTTCATCAGCTGCCAGCCGGGGAAGTTCGAGCAACCGATGTAGCGCAGCTTCCCGGCGCGCACCAGGTCGTCGAGGGCCGTGAGGGTCTCCTCCAGGGAGGTTCGCGGGTCGGTGCCGTGGAGGTAGAGCACGTCGATGTAGTCGGTGCCGAGGCGGCGCAGGCTCGCCTCGACGGCGCGCACCAGGTGGTGGCGGGAGGAGCCGGCGGCGTTGATGTCGTCGGGGTCGGTGCGGAAGCGGGCCTTGGTGGCGATGACGGCCTTGTCGCGGCGGTCCTTCAGGGCCAGTCCGAGCAGTTCCTCGCACTCGCCGTCCCGGTAGACGTCGGCGGTGTCGAAGAAGTTGACGCCCGCGTCGTGGCAGGCGTGGACGAGGCGGACGGCGTCGTCGCCCGCGTTGACCCCGAACTGGGACCAGTTCGCGCCGGGCAGTCCGCCGAACGCGCCGGGGTTGCCGAGGGTGGCCGCCCCGAAGGAGAGCTCGGAGACCTGGAGGCCGGTGCGGCCGAGATAGCGGTAACGCATGGGGAGGGGATGTCCTTACGTGTGTGGTGGTTCGGGGGGGGCGAGCGGCAGGTCGGGGGCGGGGAGCCTCAGGCGTCCGCGTGCGGGTGCAGCAGGACGGCGCAGCCGACCGAGCCGTCCGGTCCGACGGAGGTGACGAGGGCGGCCCGTTCGCCGCGGGTGTCGAGGTGGGGGTCGTGCCAGCGGGCGACGACGGCGGCGATCTGGAGGGCGGCGCTCGCCGCGTGGGTCTCGCCGAGGACCTCCTGCACCCGCAGGAGGTGCCGGCCGGCGAGGCCGTCGGGGCCGTCGAGCGCCGCGCGCAGGGCGCGTTCCTCGACGGCCGCCCAGCCTCGCCGGCCGGCCGCACCGGGTGCCACCACGGCGACGTCGGCGGCGCCGACCCCGCTGCGGGCGAGTGCGTTCCGTACGCAGGTGGTGAGGCGACGGCCCACGGCGAGGGGCCCGGCCGCGGCGAAGCCGGTCTCGACGGCCAGGACGAGGGCGAGGGGGCCCTCGCCCGTGGCCCCGTCCGGGTCGGTCCGCAGGGCGAACACGGCGGCGCCCTCGCCGAGTGCGGTGCCCGGTGCGAGCGCCCGGGCCCGGTGCCAGGCCCAGGCGCTCTGGGGCGACAGTTCCTCCACGCCACCGGCCAGCAGCCGGCGTGCGTGGCCGGCCACCAGGGTGTTCCGGGCGAACCGCAGTGCGTGCAGGGAGGCCGTCGGTCCGCCGGAGACGGTGGCGTTCGCGTCGGTGAGGCCGTGGCGGATGGCCATGCGGCCTGCCACCGAGTTCATGAGGGTCCCCGGGAAGGCCGACGGGTTCACCATGTAGGGGCGTTCCTGGACGAAGCTGTCCCGGGTGAAGCGGCCGACGCCTGCGCTGCTGCCGACGGCGCTGCCGAGGACCACGCCGGTCCCGGACCGGTCGGGGACCGGTTCGAGGGCCACGGCGCAGGCGGCCATGCCCAGGTGTTCGGCCCGTGTCAGCCGGTTCAGTCCCTTGGCCCCGAGGAGGTCGGCTGCCGCGAAGTCCGCCGGGCACAGGGCGAGGGGCGGATAGCTCTCCGCCTCGCCGGCGGCGGGCGGCTCACCGCCGTCCGCCCGGCCCCGCCGCAGGGCGTCGGCGAGCGGTCGCAGCCCCACGCCGGCGGCGCTGATCACCCCGGCGGTATCCAGTGCCATGGGAACCACCGTCCGCGAGGTGACGGCCGGACGCTGTTGGTCGTCCACGATGCTCATGCGGTGAACTCTCCGAAGATGGTGACGGCGTTGTTCCCGCCGAAGGCGAAGCCGTGGTTCTGCACGATGCGCGGCCGGGCGGCCCGGGCCCGCCCCTGGACGCAGTCGAGATCGGGTCCGAGCGCCGGATCCACTCGGCGGAGCGTGGCGCTCGGCGGGAGGAACCCCTCGGACAGGGCGGCGCAGCACACCAGGGCGCCGAAGGCGGCTGCCGCCCCCATCGTGTGCCCGAGCATGGACTTGATCGAGCTGATCGGCGGCGGGCCGTCGGTGAACACCTCGCGCACGGCGGCCGTCTCCGTGGAGTCGTTGGCCCTGGTGCCGGTGCCGTGTGCGCAGATGTAGTCCACGTCGCCGGGCTTGATGCCGGCGTGGTGGTGGGCGCGCCGGACGCACTCGGCGATCGACGCGGCGTCCGGGTTGGTCATGTGGCGGGCGTCGCAGGTCATGCCGTAGCCGAGGACCTCGGCGTAGATCCGGGCGCCGCGTGACAACGCCGTGTCGAGGGGCTCCAGGAGCAGGGCCGCCGCGCCCTCCGCGGTGACGATGCCGTCGCGGTGCTCGTCGAAGGGACGGGGCACGTCGGCGGCGAGGGCCCCGAGCCGATGGAATCCGGCGTGGGTGGCCCGGTTGGAGGCGTCGGATCCGCCGCACAGTACGGCGTCCGCCTCTCCGGTGCGGACCAGGTCGAAGCCGTAGCCGATGGCGTAGTTGCCGGCGGCGCAGGCGGTTCCGAAGGTGACGGATTCGCCGCTCAGGTCGAGTTCGGCACTGACGGCGGCGGCGATCCGGCCGGCGTCGGCCCGACCCGCGAGCACCGGGTCGAGCGCGGCGAGGCCGTCGTCCACCCACTGTCGGGTCAGGCCTTCCATCACCTGTGACTCGCCGTTGGTCGTTCCGAAGCAGCTCGCGGTGCGCCCCGCGGACAGCGCCGCCGGATTCACCCCGGCGTCCGTGACCGCCATCCGCGCCGCCGCGGCGGCGAAGCGGCCGCTGCGCCCCCACCGCGCGGGATCGGTGCCCCGCAGGTGCATCTCCGCGTGGAAGCCGCGCACTTCGCCGGCGAGGGTCCGTTCGAAGCCCGTGCCGTCGAACTGTCCGATCGGGCCGATGCCGCTGCGCCCGGCCCGGATCGCCGCGGTGACCGCGCGGGCGCCGAGCCCGAGGCTGCTCACCGCGCCGAGCCCGGTGACCACGACGCGGCGCCCGGTGCCGGGGGCCTCGTCAGACACCCAGCGCCTCCGGGGTGCTGTGCTTCTCGACCAGGCGGTAGGCGCTGGGCAGTTCGTCGAGCTCGGTGAGGTCCTCCTGCGGGATCCGGATGCCGAGGTCGCGTTCGAAGCGCGAGAAGATCTCGATGATCAGCAGCGAGTCCGCGTCGAAGTCCTCGGCGAAGCTGCTCTCGTCGGTCAGGGCGTCCGCGTCCACTTCGAGGACGTCCGCGACGATGGCCCGTACCTGGGCGCGCCGGTCCTCGGATATCGCGATGTCGGTCATCTGATGGCCCTTCGATTCATGGGTCGTGGGAGGCCTGATCGGGGACGTCCATGTGTTCCCGATCCGGCCTGAACCAGCCAATCCCAGGTCCGGAGGCAGCGGCAAGCACTCCGAAAGTGACATGGGCGGTGCCTCCGCCGGGCCCGTGTCGTGCGTGCTTGGGGGTGATCCGCACCGGGCGCGGCGGTTTCGGCCGGCTTTTGCCCGCGCTTTCATCGGGGCGCCCGAGCCTTCCGGCGATGAAGACGATCCGATGTGCGGACAGGTGGTGCGGGCGATGAGACCGACCGAGCCGGTGGGCATTGTGACGGCCGGGCTGTGGTTGCCCGAGGGGCGCTCGCTCGCCTCGGAGGCTGTTGCCTCGGGGCGGTTGCGCCGCAGCGACGCGGCGGCCCTGGGGCACGAGAGCGTTCCGGACGCGGGGGCGGTGGCCCCGCCCGACGCGGCGGTCCTCGCGGCCCGCGGGGTGCTGGACGCGGCGGGCCTGACGGGCGACGGGCTGGATGTGCTGGCGCATGCGTGGATGTACCACCAGGGGCACGACCTGTGGTCGCCCGCGCACTACGTGGCCCGCCGCCTCGATGCCCTGCGGGCCCTGCCGATCGGCATCCAGCAGGTGTGCAACGGCGGCGCCGCCGCCATGGGGCTGGTGATGGCGTGGCTGGCCTCGTCGGCCCCGGACGCCTCGGCGCGGCCGCGGCTGGGCCTGGTGACCACGGGAGACCGCTTCGCCGAGCCCGGTTTCGACCGCTGGGCGGGCGACTTCGGAGTGGCGTACGGGGACGCCGGTACGGCCGTGCTGCTGCGCCGTCCCGCCGCCGACGGCGACGTGCTGTTGCTGCGGTCGATCGCGATGGTCGCGGACCCGCTGCTGGAGGAGATGCACCGCGGCGCGGACCCCTTCTCCCCGGTGGCCCGCGGGCATCGCGACCGGGTCGACATGCGCGCGACCAAGCGGGCCTACCTGCGCACCCACGGGGCGCTGCCGTTCACCTCCTCCAACCGTCGGGCCATCCGCACGATCGTCTCGCAGGCGCTGGCCGACGGGGGCATGGACGGGCGCGACCCGCGCCTGACCCATGTCGTGCTGCCCCGGTTCGGTGCCAAGACGCTGGCCGAGGCGTGGATCCCGGTGCTGGCGGAGCAGGTGGGCGGGGCGCACCTGCTCGACCTCGGCCGGGAGACCGGGCATCTGGGCGCGGGCGACGCGCTCGCGGGTCTCGCCGAGTTGGTGGCGCGTGGTCTGCCCGCGCCCGGGTCCAGTGCCCTCGTGTTCAGCGCGGGGGCCGGCTTCACCTGGTCGTGCCTGCTGGTGGAGTCCCCGGCGCGATGACCTTCGCGCCGTTCACGACATCGGGCGAGGGCCCGGTGTCCCCGTAAGGAGAGAAACACATGTCACGTTCCGTCTTCGTCACCGGCGGCAACAGGGGGATCGGGCTGGCCGTGGCGCGGGCCTTGGCCGCCGACGGCGATCGGGTGGCGGTCGGCCACCGGACCGGTACGCCCCCGGAGGGGTTGTGGGGGGTGCGTTGCGACGTCACGGACGACGCCTCGGTCAGGGCCGCCTTCGCCGCCGTCGCGGAGGAGCAGGGTCCCGTGGAGGTGTTGGTGGCGAATGCCGGCATCACCCGGGACACCCTGCTGTTGCGCATGGACGACGCCACGTTCGACGAGGTGCTGGAGACGAACCTGAAGGGCGTGTTCCGTACCGTGCGGGCTGCCGCGAGCGGCATGCTGGCGGCCCGCCGGGGCCGGATCGTGCTGGTGTCGTCCGCGCTGGGGTTCCTGGGGTCCCCGGGGCAGACCAACTACGCGGCGGCGAAGACCGCGCTGCTGGGCTTCGCCCGCTCGCTCGCCTGGGAACTGGGCTCCCGGGGCATCACCGTGAACCTGGTCGCGCCGGGCATCATCGACACGGACATGACGAGCGGGCTGACCGACCGGCGCATGCAGCAGGTCATGGGGATGACTCCGCTCGGCCGGCCGGGTACGGCCGAGGAGGTCGCCGCGGCGGTCCGTTTCCTGGCCTCGGAGCAGGCCGGGTACGTGACGGGCGCGGTGCTGCCCGTGGGTGGCGGCATCGGCATGGGCATCTGACACCGCCCGTGGCGCACGGGCGCCGTTGCCCGGGAGACCGGGTCCGGCGCCCGGCGTCCGGTCCAGGGCTGCGCGAGGGCGGCGCCCGGCGTGCGCCGCCCGGCCGGGCGCTACCCGACGACGGCGTCCGGCAGGGCGCGGGCGTGCCGTATCCCCCGGGGGGCGGTCACGGGAGGGGCGATCAGACCGCGCTGCACCGCCTTGTTGGCCGCCTCCACCCGGGACCCCGCGTCCAGTTTGTCGAAGATGTTGCGCATGTGGCGTTTCACGGTCCCCTCGGCGATGTCGAGTCGGCGTGCGATGCGGTAGTTGCTCAGTCCGCCGGCGGCGAGTTCCATGACCTGCGTCTCGCGGACCGAGAGCAGTCCGGTGTCCGAGGGTGCGGGAGCGGCCAGGCTCCGGGCGGAGAGCGAGATGGTGACCCGGCTACCGCCGGCGCACACGTCGCGCACCGTGCCGGCCAGCGACTGGTGGCTCACGGTCTTGTGCAGGAACCCCCGGATGCCGAGCGGCAGCAGCGTCTGGACCAGCACGGGGTCGTCGTGCATGGTCAGCACCATGATCCGGGCTTCCGGCGCGGCCCGACGCAGGTGCCGGACGGTGGCGGCCGGGTCCTCGTTGCCCGGCATCTCGATGTCCAGGAGCACGACGTGGGGCCGCAGTTCGGCGGTCAGCCGCACGGTCTCGGCGGCGTCACCGGCGACGGCCACCACGTCGAAGTCCTCCTCGGCGTCGAGGAGTTCGGCCAAGGCGTCGCGCAGCAGGGTGTGATCGTCGGCCATCAGGATGCGAATGAGTTCCATGTCTCCCCCGGGTGCGGCGCGTGGCCACCGGTCAGCGGCACCCACAGCAGCAGCCGGGTGCCCTCCTGCGGGGCGCTGAACAGCAGGCAGCGCCCGCCCATCCGCGTCACCCGCTCGCGCATGGCCGTCAGGCCGCCGCCGTGTTCGCGCGGGGTGTCGCGGGAGAAGCCCCGCCCGTCGTCGACGGCCTGTACCTCGACGCGGTGGGGTGAGATCCGTACACCGATCGTGACGGTCCGCGGATCGGCGTGGGCGAAGGAGTTGCGCAGGAACTCCCCGACGACGAGGACGATCTCCCGGCGGTGGGTGGGCGGTACCCGCGACGCGTCGCCCTCCAGTGTCAGCCGCACGGGAAGTCCGGTCGGGTTGAGCCGGTCCGCGTGGCGGCGCAGCGCTTCCTCCAGGCCTTCCCCGGTGGCGCGGCGGGCGTCGCGCAGTCCGGTCACCAGGCCGCGCGTGAGGGCGGTCGCCTCCTGGAGCGCGTCGTGGATCGCGGTGAGGTGCCGGTCCGTTCCCGGGGCGTCCGCTCCCGGGGCGTCCGCGCCCGCGGTCCGGGACTTGAGGCGGTGGAGTTCCAGGTGCCGGAAGGCCAGGGCGAGGCTGCCGCCGAGGTGGTCGTGGGCGTCGCGGGCCAGGCGGGCACAGCAGTCGTCGCCCGGGGCGGTTCCTCGCGCCCGAAGGTGCGTCTCGTAGCCGTGGGCCGCGGCGCGGGTGTGGCGGGCGCGCACGCGGCGCACGACGTCCGCCGCGGCGGCGCCCGTCTCGCGGCGCGTCGTGTCCAGCTCCGCGAGGAGCGCGTCCGTGAGCCGGTCCATGGCGGACAGGCAGTCGGCGAGGCCGAGTTCGGCTGCGGCGCACCGGGCGCCGAGCGCGTGGAAGGACACCTCCGCGGGCTGGACGGCGTCCAGGTGGCCGCGCGTCCGGGCCCGGCCGGGTGCGTCGAGGGCGCGGGCGCACTCCGCGAGGACCAGTGCGGCCTGGGCGCGGGTGTCCCGCCACAGGTCCGGGAGTTCCACGAGCGGGTGGCCCTCGGCCCGCAGGGCGCCCGCGTAGCGGGCGAGCACGTCGGTGGCGGCCCGCCTCAGTCGTGCGCCGGGCCCGTCCGGCGCGGGGTGCGCGCTGTCGACCGTACGGTGCGCGACGGCGTTCTCCGACACAGAGATGGTCCCCACACAAGCCTCCCGAATCGGGCCCCCGTACCGGCCGACCGCTGTCGACGGCCATCGGCGTACACCCGCTTGTTCATCTCAGCTAACGATCCGACCGTAGGTGCGAGGTGAGGGGCTGTCAACTAGGATTGGTCGCCATCGCCCTGCTGGTTCACGCTGGCGGACAGAAGGAGTGTTGATGCCCCCCTTGGCCGACAAGGTCGACAAGCTCTTCAGGACCATCCGCACCAACGGCCGGGAGTACACCTACGACGAGGTCGCCCGCGGCTGCAGCCAGTTGAGCGGCGGCACGTTCTCCAAGACGTACGTCTGGCAACTGCGCACCGGACAGCGCGACAACCCCACCAAGCGGCACTTGGAGGCGCTGGCGGCGTTCTTCCGTGTGCCCGCCGCGTACTTCTTCGACGACGACACCGCCGAGCGGGTCGACGCGCAGCTCGCCATCGCCTCGGCGATGGGCAACGCCGAGGTCCGCGACATCGCCCTGCGGGCGATGAGCATGGACGACTCCGGCCGCAAGCATCTGGCGCGCATCATCCACGAGGTCAGTCTGTTGCACTCGGCGGCCTCGTCCCGCGGGCAGTCGGGACGCGGCAACGGGACGGCCGACGACCCGGAGAGCAGAGACACCGGCGGCGCGGCCGGCGGCGGGGAGTAGACCTCCGATGCGATTCCTCCAGCGACATCGGCGCCGATCCGACCTCCAGGCGATGCGCCGGGAGAGCCGGCAGCGGCTGGCCTCCTTCGGGCTGCCCGAGTCCTACGACCTCATGACCCTGTGCGATCACCTCAGCGACTCCCGGGGCCGGCCCATCCATCTGCTGCCCATGCCCCTGGACGCGTCCGGTCCGTGCGGGCTGTGGCTGGCCTTCTCGGACGCGGACTACGTCGTCTACGAGCAGCACACCAGCCGGCACCACCAAGAGCACATCATCGCCCATGAGTTGGCGCACATGCTGTGCGACCACCGCAGTGGGAGCGCCGACTCACAAGCCGTGGCCACGCTCTTCCCCGACCTCGATCCGTCGCTGGTACAGGACCTGTTGTGCCGGGACAACTACTCCGACTCCCAGGAGCGGGAGGCGGAGGTGATGGCGTTCCTCCTCGGTGAGGGCCTGCGCTCGCAGCCCGGCACGGCCGCCACCGAGACGGACGGCGTGCTCGGCCGCATCCAGGGCTCGCTCGACTGGCGCCGCCGGGACCGGCCGTGAACAGTGTCCGCTACCCGCTGGGCGCGCTGGTCTGCTGGCTGGCGTTCGCCCTCACCCTCCGGCCGGTCCTCCGGCGCGGACCGCGGCCGGCCCTCGTCGCCCTGTGCGCTTCCTTCGGATGCCAGGGCATGTACCTCGCCATGTCCACCCCCACCCACCTGACCGGGAAGCTGTTCGGCACGGTCACCTGGTACAACGTCTCCGTCCAGATGTGGATCATCGCGGCGATCGCCTGTCAGCAGGTGCTGCTCATCCACTGGTTGCACGCGCCGGAGGTGGCCCGCGTCCGCGCGCGCCGCCGGCTGGCCCTGCTGGCCTGTGTGCCGGTGGCGATGGCCGTCCTCTTCGAGCTCGCCGTCCTGCACGGACACCCGCGGAACACGTTCGCGCACCCGCGGGAACAGCCGTACTTCGTGGCCTACCAGGTCGTCTACCTGACGGCGTTCGCCCTCGGGAAGGCCGTGGTGGCGAGGGCCTGCTGGTTCTACGCCCGGCTGACCGAGGACGTCTGGGTGCGGCGCGGGCTGCGGACCGCGGCGGTCGGCGCGTGCCTCGACCTCGTCTACTCCCTGGGGCGGTTCGCGGACGTGTTCCTCGTGCACCGGGGTTGGGATCCGTCCGCCTGGGCGACCGTCACACGGACCTGCCTGACGGTGGGGTTGACCCTGAACACCATCGGCTGGACGGCGCCGTTGTGGGGCTCGCGGGTGCAGGGGGTCCAGGCGTGGTGGGCCGACTACCGCCGCTTCCGGCGGCTGCGCCCGCTCTGGTACGCCCTGTACCGGGCCCACCCCGAAATGTCCCTGCAACCCGCTCCCCGCAGTGACCTCTTCGCCCTGTGGGACCTGCGGTTCCGCCTGCACCGACGGGTGATCGAGATCAGGGACGGCTGTCTCGCCCTGGGCGGGCAGGTCTCCCCCGGGCTCCCCGCCCCGGGGCCGGAGGGGAGCGTCGAGGAGCGGGCACGGTGGGAGGCGGCGCGGATAGCGGCCGCCCTCGCGGCGCGCCCCGGACAGGACCCGGGGGACGGGGCGGCGGACCGGGCGGACGACGCCTCACCGGTGTCGGTGATGAACGCGGGCGACCTGGACTTCTCCGCCGATGTGCGGTGGCTGGTCCAGGTGTCCCGGGCCTTCGCCTCAGCCCCTGCCGCGCGGCCCGAGCCCGACCGCGCGACCGTCCCGTGAGCCTGCTCAGCCGGCGAACGCCGTGGGCGTGAGGCCCTGGCCCGCACCGGGCACGACGAAGACGCTGCCGGCCAGCGGTTCGTCGTGTTCGGGCGCGCGCCGCGCCGTGGTGACGTAGAGGTCGGTCAGGTCCTCCCCGCCGAAGCCACACGACGTGGTCAGTGCGACGGGGAAGGGGATCTCCCGGTCGAGGGTCCCCCGGGGCGTGTACCGGCGGACCGCGCCGCCGCGGAAGAGGGCCACCCACACGCCGCCGTCGGCGTCGACGCACAGGCCGTCGGGCACGCCGGCCGTGTCGGTCGGTTCGACGAAGGGGCGCCGGCCGGAGGCCTCTCCGGTGGACAGGTCGTAGTCGAGTACGTCGATACGGCGTGTGGGGGTGTCGACGAAGTACATCCGCCGGCCGTCCGGGCTCCAGGCGATGCCGTTGCTCAGTCGGGTGTCCGAAACCGCGCGGTGCGTCACGCCCCGGGTGTCGACGCGTCCCAGCCAGCCCGGGGCGGACGGGCCGGCCATGGTGCCGACCCACAGGCGGCCGAGCCCGTCGACACCGGCGTCGTTGCCCCGTACCCCTTCGGCCGACCAGTCGGCCAGCGGGCGCAGCGATCCGTCCGGGTCGCGCAGCGCCACACCGTCGCGCATGCTGAGCACCAGACCGCCGCCGACCCGGGGCTTGGCGGCGGCGACGGGCTGTTCGAAGCGCAGGACCGTGTCGGTGCCGTCGCGGGGGCACAGCCGGTGCACCTCGCTGCGGTTCATGTCGACCCACAGCAGTGTGCGGTCGACCGGGTCCCAGGTCGGGCACTCGGCGAAGGCGGCCACCGCGCGCAGCGGCACCTCCACGTTCACCGTGCGACCCCTGCCCGTGCGACCCCTGCCCGTTCGGCGTCGTCCGCCTCGGACCACACGGCCCGGGCCGCGTCCAGCAGGACCGCCGCGCCGTCGCCGTCCAGCACGTCGGCGACGGGGAGTCCCAGGTGGCGCAGGCGCCGCACGTTGTCCCGACCGCGGGTGGCGATGGCGGCGACGGGGGCGCCACCGAGCGCTTCGACCATGCGGATCTCCGTCTCCAGGTCGGCGAGGGGCAGATGGTCCCAGTGGTAGCGGGAGACGCGCTCGGCGTCGTGCGCGAAGACGACGGCGTCGGGCTGCGAACCCTGAAGGATCGCACTGGCCAGGCCGCCGAACGCCGGGTGCATGACGGACGCCTGCCCCTTGATGATCAGCAGGTCGTGGCGGGGGTCGGCCTGTTGGATCAGATGCTCGACGAGACCGGCCGCCTGGAACACCGGTGTGCGGTCGATGATCGCTCCCTCCGTGCATCCGGCGAGCAGACAGGTCTGGCCGGTGCCCACGTACCCGGCGTCGATCCCACGGGAAAGGGCCTGTCGGTGTATCTGCAGAGCGGTGGTGCGCTTTCCGACGACACAGTCACTGCCGGCGACGTGAATCAGCTTGGCACGTTTCCTGGGGACCCGTCCGGAATACTTGGGCAGCACATCGTGCGGACGTCTCACGTCGACAATGCGTTGCCCCTCCGACAGCATCCCGGCAAGTTCCGTGTCGAGCAGTCGTAGATGCAGGCAGGAAATCACGTGAAGGCCGCCGCGAACGGCGGTTCGTATCTCCTCCCACCATAGATCCGGCAGGTCGCCGGGATCCCTCGGGGTATGCAGGAACTTGCCGTCCAGGGACTCACCGAAATCGGACTCGGTCAGTGCCACCACGAACGCCTCGGGGCCGTACTTCATGGCTTCGGCGACGGAACCGACGACCGGGATGTCGGTCCCGGGCAGGACGAATGCCGAGGTCGGGTGGGGGTGGGAGCGGTCGACGACCGCCACGGGGCGCAGCACCGTACTGTGCCGGATCACCCCCTGGACGGTCTTTCCCTCGGGATGGGCGAATACTCCGTCGGCGAACAGAACAGCGGGGAGGGGCAATTGCGAGAATTCTGAAAGAAGCACCGTGTCATCCTAACTACCGCGCCGGGGCGGATTGCCCGATCAAATCCCTTGCCGTCGAGTGGAGTTCGTCACGGAACGGGTCGCTCAGCGCGTCGATCGTTCCGTCGGGCCGGACGAGAACGGCACACGGACGGTTCAGTCCCAGCAAGGAATGGCCGAGATGGTTCGCATCGGAAATCACCGTGACCCGGATGCCCTCGTGTGTCTTCCGGAAGATGTCGGCCACGCCCTCGACGTCCCTGCGTCGCCTTCCCGTTCCGGGGAACAGCAGCAACAGCGGGGTGGGGGCGGCCAGCTCCTCCCGCAGCCAGCGCCCGCGTTCCGCGTCGAGCGGTACGTCCGGCAGACGCATCCCGGTCCGCAGGTGGCCGGCCTGCTGCCGCGGCCCCGGATGGGCGAACGACAGCTGTGCCTGGCGCGGCACGACGACGCGGTTCAGCACGCCGCTGCGTCCCGCGATCCCCAGCGCCGCGTCCCGGGCCCGCGCCCGCCAGCCGCTCATCATCCACATCCGCGTCTGGAGGTCGGTGTCGGAGACCACGGCGCGAGCGACCCTGAGCCGTTCCTCTTCCCACCGGTCCAGCGCCTCGTCGCCCCACCGGCCCTCGCACACGCCGGCGAGCCTCCAGGCCAGCGAGGCCGCGTCCTCGATGCCGGTGTTCAGCCCCTGACCGCCGGCCGGGCTGTGGATGTGCGCGGCGTCACCGGCCAGCAGCACCCGACCGACCCGCAGCCGGTCGACCACCTTGGCGTGCACGCGGAACACACCGGTGCGCTGCTCGCCGATCAGCTCGATCGGTACCGGGCAGCGCTCCGAGGCCGCGCGTTGCACGGCGTCCCGGGGGTCGTCCACCGCCAGGTCGGGGGCCGCGCTCACGAACGTCCGGTACATGCCGCCCGGCAGTCCCACGACCACCAGCACTCCGGCGGCCGACATGAAGTAGTGGACCTCGTCATGGGCCAGCGAGGTACGCACCGGACCGTCGGCGAGCAGGAACCGCTGCGGGTACGAACTGCCCCGGAAAGGCACTCCCAGCACCTCGCGGACCCTGCTGTGCGCGCCGTCGCAGCCGACGACCCGGCCGAAGCGTGCCGTCGCCCGGCCGCGCGCCGTCTCCAGCTCGGCGCTCACCCCGGCGTCGTCCTGCGTGAAGGAGGTCAGGGACGTCCCGAACTCGATCGTGCCGCCCAGCCCGCGGAAGGTGTCCCGCAGGACCGCCTCCGTCTCCTGCTGGGGAATCGACAGGGCGTACGGGTAGCGTGTGCGGCGCATTCCGCCGAACGCCAGGCGGGCGACGCGCTCCCCCTGTGAGTGGTAGTTCTGGGCGCGCAACACCACGCCGCGCCGGTGCAGTTCGTCCGCGGCACCGAACCGCGCCAGCGCCTCGATGCCCCGCGGCCACAGGGCGATCGCCTTGGAGTGGGGATTGGGACGTTCGGAGCGGTCGATGACGCGCACCGGCACACCGCGCCTGAGGAGTTCGATCCCCGTGACGAGCCCCACCGGGCCCGCTCCGACGATGAGCACCTGCGACGATTCGGTCATGATTCCACCTTCTGTGCGGATGTCTCTTTAGGCGCAGCCGTGCGCTTCTTGCGGGGCAGAGCCGCCGGACACGGCCCGCGTGCGTGCTTGTATTCCAGCCGGTGAACGGCGATGCGCACGGTGTCGCCGGCGTACTGACGGAGGTGCTGGCAGCAGTGGCCGGCCAGATCTGTTTCTCGGTCCTCGGAGCCCTCGGCGTCTCCACGGGCACCACTACCCACACCCTGCGCGGCCCGATGGTGAACAAGGTGATGGCCCTGCTCCTGCTGAGGGCCGGACAGGTGGTGGAGGTCGACGCGTTCGTCGACGAGCTGTGGGACGAGCGGCCCCCGCGGTGGGCGCTCAGCACCCTGCGCACGCACGTCTACCACCTGCGCCGCCAGCTCGACGAGGTGTTGGAGCTCCCCGCCCAACAGCTGTTGCACACCCGCCGGTCCGGCTATCTCCTGGACATCGACCCCGAGCAGTTGGACGCCACCCGGTTCACGCGGCTCTTCCGGGACAGCGAGCGGCTGCTCGCCCGGGACCGGCCGGACGAAGCCGTCGCCGCCTGCCGTGAGGGACTGGCCCTGTGGCGGGGCCGGGCGCTGTCCACGGTGGACCCGGGGCGGGTGCTCGGCGGTCACGTCCAGTACCTGGAGGAGCTGCGCATCCGGGCCCATCAGGTGCGCGTCGAGGCGGAGATGCGGCGCGGCCGCCACACCCACCTCGTGCCCGAACTCCGTGACCTGGTCGCCTCGCACCCCTTCAACGAGTGGTTCCACCACTCCTTGATCGAGTCCCTGCGGGAGTCGGGGCGACGTGGTGAGGCGCTCAGCGCCTTCCAGGCCCTGAGGACCATGCTCCGGGACGAGCTGGGTCTCGAACCCGCCGACGGGCCGTCGTGGAGCGTGCCCGCGTGACGGGGCACCCGCGCGCCCTGTGGACATGGACTTCCCCCTCGCTCCGCCGCCGCCCGAAATCGTCTGTCCGGTCTCCCGATGGTGGGGCGCCGCCATGAAAGCCCGATAAAAGCGGAGGGGAACGAGAGATGGGCGACGTCCACCTCCGCGGCGGAAGGGCCGGCTCCTCCTCCGGAACGACGGGGATGCGGGTCTTGGCCGTGCGCCCCGCGCGGGACGTGATCGCCGTCCTGCGGCGGGCAGGCGCCGGCGGGGCTGCGGAGGCGCACACGGACGGGTGCGGGTACGGGTGCGGGTACGACATGCATCCGGCGGAGCGGGAGCTGGTGCGGGGAAGCTCACCGGCCCGGCGCCGTGAGTTCGCCGCCGGGCGCGCCGCGGCAGCCGACGCCCTGCGACTGCTCGGCCGGTCCGGGCCGGTCCTGCGCGAGGCCCGACGCCCCCGCTTCCCGATCGGGGTACGGGGGTCCATCAGCCACTGTCGAGGCGCGGCCGCCACCTGCCTGGCCACCACCCGGCCGGACGTGGCGGCCGTGGGCGTGGACGTCGAACGCGTCGGCCGGCTCTCACCGGAGACCGCCGCGCTGGTCTGCACACCGCCGGAGCGCGCCCTGCTGAGCGACGACCACGCGGGCGAGCGACTCCTCACGGTGATGTTCTCGGCGAAGGAAGCCTTCTACAAGGCGGCCGGCGCCCTCGACCTCCCCCGCGAGCCGGTCTTCCACGACCTGGAGGTCGTCCCCCACCCCGGCCGCGCGAAGCACGACGCGAGCGACCCCGGGAGCGGAATCGGCACCGGCAACCGGCTGCGCCTCACGCCCGTCCCGGGGCTCCTCCCCGACGGATGCATCGTCCGGGGCCAGGTCCGGTCCGTGGGGCCGTACGTCTGGACGACGGTGCTGTTGCTCCGGGTCGGCAACGCCCCTGCGGCAAGTCGGACATTCCGGTTCGCATGATCCTCCGGATCGGCTCCGTGTCGCAGATGGAGAAGTCTCCGAACACGGTGGCCCGCGCCCCGGAGCCCTCCCGCCGCGCACGAGGAGCGGACGTCATGATCGGGACCGTTCACGCCGCATCCGCGGACACCGCTTGATGCCATCAACAGTCATGCTGGGCAAGGGGGTTGCTGAACGTTACCGGATCGCTCGCGCGGTGACCGACCCCGTCCGACCGGCTCCCTCCAGCGGTCCGTCCCCGCGGACCACCACCGTGCCCACGGGGAGCAGTCGCGCACTCGTTTGCTTGCGGCCCTGCGAGCGTGCACACTTGCGCGAATTCCGGTACGGGCGCAGTGCCGCACCCTCCTCATGACGGATGTACCCGGAAGCCGCCTTGCGGGTCATCAGCAAGCCGAACGGGAGCACGTGTTGAGTACACCGGGTACTGGTCGTCCGCAGCATCTGCGAAGCCTCACCGACGGGGAGCTCTGCGCCCTGCTGCGCGGGCACGACTCGGAGTCCGACGCCGGGGTCGAAGACGTGATGGCCGAGGTGTTCACGCGTCACCATTCCTCGGTCCTCGCCTACGCGCGCACGTGCTGTCGGGACCTGTCCACCGCCCAGGACCTCACCGCCGAGGCATTCGCCCGTACCTACCGGGCCGTCGCCTGGGGTGCCGGGCCCGAGCACGCCTGGCGGCCGTACCTGCTGACCTGCGTGCGGCGCCTGGCGGCCGCATGGGCGCGGGAGAGCGCCCGTACGCGGCTGTCCGACGACTTCGAGGAATGGGCCGCGCAACTCTCGGACGGCCAGGACGCCGAGGACACCGTCTTCTCGGCGGAAGAGGGATCGCTGGTCCTGCGGGCGTACCGGTCGCTGCCGGAGCGCTGGCAGGCCGTGCTGTGGCACGCCGTCGTCGAGCACGAGCCGGCGGCCGAGACCGCCGGCCGGCTCGGGATATCGGCGGGAGGCGTCGGCTCGCTGGTCGCGCGTGCGCGGGAGGGCTTGCGAGAGGCGTACCTGCGCGCACACCTGGACCAGAGTGCGAGCGACGAGTGCCGGCACTACGGCGGGCAGATCGCCGCCACGCTCCGTCGGCCGGGCAAGCGCCGGGCCCGGGACCTGGGCCGCCACCTTCAGGGGTGCGCCGACTGTGCGCGGGCCGAGCGCGACCTGCGCGACGTCAACGGCCGGTTGGGGGTGCTGTTGTTGGGCGCGATCCTGTTGTGGAAGCCCGCCGCCTTCCTGGCGACCCTGGGCGAGAACGGTGCCCATCTCGCGGCGGGTGCGGGAACGCTGAACGGGACCCAGCTCGCCGGGGCCAAGGTCGGTACCGTGAAGTGGGCCGCGGCGGTGGCCGTGGTCGGAACCACGGCCACCGTGGTCGCCCTGTTGCCGGCCGAGGCCGAGGACAACAGGTCCGGCCGGGCCGCCGTACCCGCCAGAACGGCCGCGGCCCCGGGAGAGCCGCTCCCGGCGGTGACACCCGTCGTGGCCATCGGTACGGCCGCGTCGGCGTCGGCCACCTCCGCCTCCGCGACACCCCGCCCCTCCGCCTCGACGTCCGCTTCCGCCTCGGCCACCACCGCTCCGACCTCGGCATCGCCCTCGCCGAAGCCCGTCGGCAACACCCTGGTCAACGTGGGTTCGGGGCTGTGTGTGGGCGTCGGCGGCGGCCGTTCCGGCGGCGCGGTGCAGCTGGAGAAGTGCTCCGGCAAGGCCTCCCAGGGATGGCAGCGGCTGCCCGCCTGGCGGAACACCCACCAACTCCGCAACGCCGACACCGGCACCTGCCTCGACGGAACCAGCGGCGGCGGGAACCTCACCGAGGTGACCCTTCGCCCCTGCCGGACCGGGGCGGACCGCGCGACCCAGCTCTGGCGGTTCGAGCCGGCGTCGCGATCCGGCGCGTACCGCATCTGGTTCGTGCCGAGGGTCCCGCGCAGCGACTACCCCGACCATCTGCTGGGCCCGCGGAACTGGCCGAAGGCCGACCCGCCGTGTCCGGGCTCGGAGATGGTGCACCTGCCCAACTACTACAACTCGATCAACCTCGTCTTCGCCCTGGGCTGAGCCCGGCCCGCGGAAGCAGAAGCCCCCCCCCGGTTCCCCGACGCGGACACCATCGCCCTGTTCGGGGACCGCTGGGCTCAGACGACCAGGACCCGGCGCCCCCGGCTGTGGCCGGTGCGGCTGTCGGTGTGCGCCACCGCCGCCTCGGTGAGCGAGTAAGCCTTCTCGACCGGGATGTGGAGCCTGCCCCGGGAGATGAGGTCGACAGCCTCGGCGAGCGCGTCCGGCACGCTCCCGGCCACGCCGGAGAACCGGACGCCCAGCTGCGGCGCGCCCAGGTCGGCGATGGAGACGACCGTGCGCGGGTCCCCGGTCAGCTCGACGAGTTCGGGGATCACGCCCGAGCCGGCCAGGTCGAGGGCCGCGTCGACCCGGCCCAGGCGCCGCACTCGTTCGACCCAGCCTTCGTCGTAGGTCGTGGCGAGGGCGCCCAGGCCGCGCAGGTAGTCCTGGTTCGCAGCCCCGGCCGTGCCGATCACCGTGATGCCGCGCGCGCGGGCGATCTGCAGGACCGCCGACCCGACGCCCCCGGACGCGCCGCTGACGAGCAGCGTCTGCCCGGGCCGTACGCCGACCTCGCGGAGGATGCGCAGCGCGGTCTCCACCACCGACGGGTACCCGGCCGCCTCCTCGAAGGTCAGCCCCTCGGGCATCCGCGCCCAGGCCGACAGCACGGCGAATTCGGCGTACGTGTCGGCGCCTTCGCCGAACACGCGGTCGCCGACCTCGATCCCCTCGACGCCCTCGCCGACCTCGTCCACCACCCCGGCGGCGTCCAGTCCGACCCCGGCGGGCAGTTCGACCGGATGGGCTCCCAGCACCTGGCCCTCCCGGATCCTCCAGTCGACCGGGTTGACACCCGCCGCCCGTACGGCGATGCGTATCCGACCGGGGCTCGCGTGGGGCTCCTCGGCTTCCACCAGTTGCAGGACCTCGGGACCGCCGAACTCGGCGAAGCTGATTTTCCTCATGGCCCGAAGATAGACCTAACCGTTAGGGTTTCACAACGGTTATGAATTCGTACCTGCTAGTGTTCGGGCATGATCGAGCCGTCCGGACGCCGCGAACGCAAGAAGGCCGCGACCCGTCAGAAGATCGCCGACACCGCGCTGCGGCTCTTCCTGGAGCGCGGGTACGAGGCCGTGGGCATCCGTGACGTGGCGGCCGAGGCCGACGTGGCCGTCACCACCGTCTTCGCCCACTTCGCTTCAAAGGAGGCCCTGGTCTTCGAACGCGACCAGGACTTCGAGCAGCGCCTCACGCGAGCGGTATCCGACCGGCCCCCGCACGAGCCGCTCATGCCGGTCCTGCACCGCGAGGTCCAGGCTCTGGTGCGGCACTGCACGGCGGAGGGCGGTGCCCCCGTCCGACGCATGATCGAGGGGTCCCCCGCCCTGCGGGAATACGAGGAGTCGATGAGCCTGCGTCACGCGCAGGCGCTGGCAGCGGCGCTGGCCGCCGATCCCCACCTGTCCCGGAGCGCGACGGCCTGCCGGGCGACCGCACGGTTCGCCATCGACGCCTTCGCGCTGGCCTGCCAGGCGGACGATCCGGGGGCGACCGTGGACGAGGTCTTCCGGATGATCACGGCGGCCTGGGAAGCCACCGCGCCCTGAGTCGCAGACGCCGGCGCGCTGCGGCCGGGGCCGGGGCCGGGGCCGGGGCACGACCCCGGAGGAGGCCGACCGGCAGGCCGCCCGCTTGTGGGAGGACTCCCCCGCGGCGGGCGGCCGCAGGGGATCCCTCGTCGTCCGGCTCCCCACCTGATCGGCGGGACAGCTCCTGGGCCCTGTCGTCAAAGTCTCGCCTGGCCCGCGGCGCCACTTCGACGACAGGACCTAGAAGACCGTGTTGAAGCCGGCCGCGTCCAAGTCCGAGTACACGGACGAGGTGACGGGGGGCTTGAACGGGGTGGCCGCGTCGCCGGTGCCCGCGTAGAGCTTCGAACCGCCCGGTCCGACCGCGTAGAGGTCGCCGCGGCCGTCGCGGTCCGCGTCACCGACGCCGACGAGGTGGGTGAAGGCGCCCCAGCCGCCGCCGAGCTTCGCGCGAGGTCCGAAGGTGCCGTCTCCCTTGCCCTCGTACAGCCACAGGACACCGGAGGTGTCGCGGGCGAGGAGGTCCCCGGCGGCGCTCGCGGTGATGTTGCCCACGGCCGTGAGCTGGTTGTAGATGCCCCAGCCGCCGCCGAGCTTCACGCGTCCCGCGAACGGCGCGCTCGCGTTCCCCGTGCTCTTGTAGAACCACAGGGTGCCCGCCGTGTCGGTGGCGAGCAGGTCGGACCTGCCGTCGCCGTCGAGGTCGCTGCCGCCGGTGAGCCGGCTGTAGCCGCCCCAGCCGCCGCCGATCTTCGTACGGGCGGCGAAGTTGCCGTCGCCCTTGCCCTCGTACAGCCACAGGACGCCGTCGGCGTCGCGGGCGACCAGGTCGGCGGCGGCGCCTCCGGCGATGTCGCCGACGGCCTCCAACTGGTTGAAGACCTGCCAGCCGCCGCCCATCCGCACCCGTTCGGCGGAGTACGTGTCCGACGAGAGCGGCGTCTTGACGGTGTCGTCGCGCCACAGCACGCCCGAGGCGTCCCGGGCCAGCAGGTCGGGGCTGCCGTTGTCGGTGTAGTCGTGCATGTTGGTCGCGCGGACGACCTTGAAGGTGCCGGACTCCTTCAGGCTCGGGCCGATGCCGTTGAGCGGGGCCGCGTCGAGCTCCCACGTGTAGTCGCCGCCGGGAGCGAGTGCGCCGTAGCCCTGGGCGTTGGGCAGGAGCCCGTCCCAGCGGAAGGTGACGGCGCCGGTGCCGTGGGGCGTGTTGAAGTCGAACGTGAACTGCTTGCTCTGCCCCGTACGGACATGGCGCAGGGTCACGGACCCCTTGGCGTTGTACCGGGAGAGCGTCCAACTCAGCGTTGCCGCGCCGCCGTTCTTGTCGAGTTCGGCGACCTGGGGGACGTCCTTCCCGACCAGCGTCAGTGCGGTGGACTCGCCGGTGCTCGCGATGAGCGTGGCGTTGGGCGCACCGTTCGTCCCGAGCGCGATCCGGTAGATCCCCTCGCCGTGGGCGAGCGTGCCGCCGCGCACCAGGAGCGCGCCGTCGGGGGTGGAAACGGCGGACGTCGCGTGGTCGAGCAGCTTCACCGTGGTCTTGTCGACGACGTTGACGGCGTTGAACGCGAACCGCTCGGACGGGTAGGTGTAGTTCTGCGCGTAGGGCAGGGGGGCGTACGCCACCCAGTCGCCCAGGAGGCTGACATGGGCGTCGCCGGCATTGCCCAGGTCGGCGAGGGTCACGGCCGGAGTGCTGCCGTTCCCGCCGCGGTCGGCGTACTTCAGCTCGTAGCCGCCCGCCGGAGTGCCCACCACCCAGGCCAAGCGGTTGCCGGAGGCGGCCGCGTCCACGTCGGACGGGGCCTTGCCCAGCTCGCGGTGCTCGACGACGGAGGCGGTCGCGAGGTCCACGACCGCGAGGTGGGAACTCTTGGTGCCGGGACCGCCGACGAAGTAGCGGACGAGCATCTGGGTGGTGGAGACGGGCTCCATGGTCTGGAACCGGAAGTCCGCCGGGAGACCCGTCACCTGCCGGTCCGAGCCCACCTGGTTGCCCTCGCCGATGAGACGCAGCTGACCCTTCTGGGTCGCCTCGTCCCACGAGGAGAAGGCGAGCGTCCTGCCGACGATGCCCCTCCACAGGAGACGGCTGTCCGTCTGCTCGATGAACTTCGGGGAGCTGCCGGGCGAGGACATGTCGTGGAGGGCGTAGCGGCTCGTGGCGTCCTCACGGGTCGCGACGGTGTCGGAGCCGCCGACGTGGTAGCCGTTGTACCGGTCCGGGAGATCCGTGGTCACGCCGGTCGCGGTGTTCGTCCAGCGGAAGACCGTCTTCTGCTGTCCCGTCTGGATGTCGGCGGACAGGAACCCGCTCTGCCCGGCGCCGACGATGCGCGAGGTCCGGGGGATGGAGATGACGCCGTCCCGCACCGTGGCGGGGGCGGCGGTCGTCGGTGCCGCGGTCGTCGGTGCCGCGGTCGTCGGTACGGCGGTCGTCGGTACGGCGGTCGTCGGTACGGCGGTTGCGGGGGCCGCTGTCAGCGCGGTACCGGCGGTCACGGCGAGGACGGCGGTCACGGCGGCGGCGAGTCGGCGGCGCGGGCAGTTTCCGCGGCCTGGACGGCGACTTCGGCGTTGGCTTCGGCTTCGGCTTCGGTAAAGCGGCGACGAGCGATGGCTCGGTCGTGGAACACGATGGGTCCTCCCCCAGAGAGACCGGGCGCACCCTGCGCCACGCCTGGTCAGACTCATGATCACGAGGGAGGGTTGTACACACGTTCGATGGTGGTGTGGTGTTCTCGTTCCGTGGCCACACGATCACCCAGGCACCGGCGGCCGGGACACGGGCCGCCGATCACTGGTCACCGCCTTCCCCGAGCACGCAGATCAGGGCGACGAGTACGAGCAGGATCGTGGCGAGCCGCTGAACGTCCCGGGCCGCCCACCCCTCGTTCAAGGCGAGGACGAGAACGGCGGTGACGGCGTACGGCCACGAACGGCGCGGCGGCCGGGCGAAGTTCGACATGGGCGCTCCAGGTTCGGCGATCGGCTGAAGACCCAGGCTGCTCCGTGGTCAGATTGTCCGGCCGGGCCCGGCGACGCGGTGCAGGTGACAGGCGGGGCATCGGTGACAACGCCGGGTTGTCTGCCGGACAAGTCGGGGGGCGGGGTACATGGCGCGGCCTCTGGGCGAGTTGCGGGGCACGACGGAACAGGCGAATGAACTGGCGCGCTGGCTGCGAAAGATCACGAACGGGGTCGGTGTCCGGCAACTGGAGGCGGACTTTCCGTACAGCAAGTCGATGTGGACCCAGTTCCGCAATGGCAGCCGTCTCGTACCGCGGGAACTCCTCGGCCAGGTGGTGAACCGCTACCTCCGCGAACCGGCCATGCGGCAGCGCCAACTCGACCTGGGGCTCCGGCTTCTGGACGAGGCCCGGCAGAGTGCCGCGGCCCGGACCCCGGGCGAGGCGAGCGAGCTCACGCGCGCCGCCGCCCGTCCACGGCACCTGGACTCCTTCGCGCAGGCCGTACTGCGGCTCGATGACGCGCGGTTGCGCCAGATGGAGGCGATCCGCCGGCTGACCGCCTCCGAGCGCCGGTGCGAGCAGTTGCAGGATCTGGTGTCCGCGCTGGAACAGCGCTGCACGCTGTTGGAGCACGAACGCGATCGGGCGCGCGACGAGGTCCGCGCGGAGCTCCAGCAGGCACTGGAGATGTCGGTGGAGTACCGGCGTCAGGCGAACCACAAGCTGAAGCGGGCCCGGCGTGCCCGCATCGAGGCGTACGAACTGAGGCTGGCCGCCGAGACCCAAGTGACCCGTGCACAGTTGGGCATGAGCCGGGACAGCGCGGTGCCGGACGAGGTGGGCACCGCTCTTGTCCCGCCGTCGGCGACCGCCGGGAGCCTCGCCTCGTTGGAGGGACTCGCCCCCGCACTGCATGCCATGGACGACGAGTTGGACGAAGACGATCAGGGGAGGGACGAGCTCCGCACGGCGCTGCGGCTCCCGGCCGTCGACCGTCCCGTACACGACGCGACGCTCCTGCGCGGCACGGTGGAGGAGTCCCCGGCCGAGCCCCCGCTTTCCCCCTCCCTCGTCCCCGGAGTTGGCGGCGTCCGGCCGTCCGCAGGCGACGGAGAAGGCAGGGGCGAAGGAGAAGGCGGAGAGAACCGAGACAACCGAGACAACGAAGACGACGAAGACAACGGCGGCGGCACGGGCTCCGCGGCGGCGGGTGCGACGATCTCGCGCCGAACCCGCACCACGACCGCCGCCCTGGGCTGTGCCGTTCTGGCGACGCTGGGGGTCCTGCTGGCCTGGGACCCGCCGCCGTGGACCACGTCCCCGCACGATTCCCTGGGCGGGCGTGACGGCGGCCGCCTGAGGATCGGCGTCGTCGTGGACGCACCCGGGCTGAGCGAGTTGAATCGCGGCACCATCAGCGGCTTCGAAGCGGCCATGACGGGCCGGCTCGCCCGGAGCCTCGGATTCACCGACGATTTCGAACTCGTACCGGTGACGGTCGAGAAGCGGACGGCGGCTCTCCGGGACGGGCAGGTCGACATGGTCATCGCCCATGACGAGATCACCGAAGAACGCAGGAAGCAGGCCACGTTCGTCGGGCCCTACCTGAGGAGCTACCACGGGGTGCTGGTCAAGAAGGGGGACAAGAGCATCGCCTCCTTCAAGGACCTGAACGGCCGGACGATCTGCACGCGCGAGCATGCCGGCACACAGGAAGCGCTGATCAGGGTCAACAAGGCGAAGATCGTGACCCGCCCGGACACGGAGCATTGCCTCCAGGCGCTGCGCACCGGCCAGGCGGACGCCGTCATCGGCAACCAGGTGGCCCTGTACGGCTACACGCAGAAGTACGCCGACGTCGAGGTGCCGCCTGCCGTGACTGACGGGCAGCCGGTCGGCAACTACGGCATCGCGCTGCCGAAGGGAACCTCCGCCGATGTGTGCAAGGAGGTGTTCAAGGCCCTCCAGGACTACGTCCGCAACGAGTGGGAGGCCGACTTCCGCACCCACTTGAACAGCGTGGTTCTGGCGTTTCCCACGACGTGGAACGCCTTCATCCCGCCCGAAGGCGACATGGATCGACAGTCCTCCTGCGTCGCCTGACCGCCCGTCCTGCCCCCTCCTGACCAGCCCCCTGACCTGCCCCCTCGCCACGCGGTCGACCATCGCTCGGAAATCTGTCCAGGCCAGGGCGCCGCGGAAGCGTCGCCTGCCGCAGGCCTGCCGGTGCGGATGAACAGCGGCAACGTCCGTCGTCCGCCGCGCCGGCACGGTCGACGGCCGACAAGCCACCCCGAAACCGCGTGGCCTCTGTCAGTGCCGGGTGGAAGGATTGACGCGGTCGGCATTCCGACCGCAACGGGGGGATGAGCATGGACAGCGAGAGCACCACGTACGTGTGGCCACGACAGGCGACACCGTCGGACACCGAGCAGTTGGAAGGATGGTTGGCCGAGCGCGGCTGGGAGGTCGACCCGACGGTCTACATGGCCGGCGCGGGCGGCGCCGCCGTGCAGGTCCGGCGCGCCGGGGCCGTCTGGGCCGACGGCGAGCCGGGGCTGTTGATCCTGCCCGCGGAGACCGTGGTCTGGGACGGAGCACGCATACGCATCGCGCCCCCGACGGCCTCGCCCGCGACTGCCGTGCCCGCGGTTGCCATAACGACGGCTGCCGTCGCCGCGGCTGCCGTGCCCGAGCGGTGCCCGGCCTCGTAGACGCACGTACGAACGAGCCCGGGCGCTACGGGCCGGCGCGCGCGTGGTCCGTACGGACTCGCGCCGGTACCGTCCGATACTGATGTCGGTGTCGGTGCCGCTGCCCTCTCTCGATGTCGCTCTCGCTCTCGCTACCGATGCCTATGCCGATGCGATGTCCGTGTCGACGGTTGCCTTCAGACGTCCCGTCCCGGCCCGTCAGACGGTGCTGCGGGCAGTGCGGCGGCCGAGGGCGCGGGCGCGCAGTAGGGTGCGCAGGGGGGCCGCGAGTCCATAGCCGACGTCCTTGCGCAGGGCGCCGACTCCGGCCTTTTCCACTGCCGTGAGTTGGTGGGCCATCAGTTCCGTCATGGCCGTGACCACGGGGCGCAGTCCGGGCTCCGCCAGGTCGGCGATGCCGTCGGTGGCCGCGAGGGCGGTACGGGCACGCTCGCACTCGGCGGCGAGGAGGCCCCGTACGGCCGGGGTGTCGCGGGCCTGTTCGAGGTCGGTCCGGGTCACTCCGTGTTCGGCCAGACGGGCGCGGGGCAGGCAGAGACGGCCATCCGCGAGGTCCCCGGCGAGGTCGGCGAGGAAGTCGCCGCGCTGGGCCGCGTCCACGAATCGGCGCCAGCCGGCGGCCTGTTGCTCGTCGGGGCCGTCCTGGTACTGGAGGCCGGTGGAGACGAGGACGCCGGGCCAGGCGTAGGCGTCGAGGTAGTCCTGGAACTCCGCTTCGTCGGCGAACCCGTCGAAGGTCGCCTCGGCGGTGGCGGCGCCGTCGAGGAAGCGGGTGATCCAGTGCACCGGCAGGTTCCGGGTGTGGACGGCGTCGGCGTACGCGCGCAGCAGCGGATCCGGACCGTGCTCGCCGGCCAGAGCCGCCTCGACGCGTGCGGCCAATGCAGCGAGGCCTGCGGCGCGCTGCTCGGGAGTACCGGTCTCGGCCGTGTCGTCGACCAGGTTCATGAAGGCGACGCCGACGGCGAGCCGGGGCACCAGGTGCGGGGCGGCCAGCAGGCGCAGGGTGACGTACGGAGCCGGGTCGCGGCGGAGCACTCGGCGGGCGGTGCGGGTGTAGTCCTCCCGGAGCCGGGGGTCTGATACCCCGGCCCTGGTCAGGGTGGTGCTCCAACTGGGCATGGTGACCTTGCTCCTCGGATCGCGTCGGACCTCGCGTGAGCCCGTGCGCACGGGCTCACCGGCTCAGCGTTCTACGGGCACGCGATGTCAGGAGCGTACGAGGGTGGAGGCCACGATCGCGCCGAGGGGTTGGTCTTCTTCGCGACGTCGTGGAATGCGGCGAGGCGACCACGACGGCGATCGCAGGCTCCCGATCCGTCGCCGGCAGGCGGCGCGGGGTTCCGGGTGGCGCGGCCCGTCCGGGTGGCGCGGGGTTCGGGCGACGCGATCCGTCCCGGCGGCGCGAGCCAACCCGGCATCACCGGACGGCCATCCCGGCGGCGTGCCCGTCCCGTGCTGCACGACGGCCTGAGCCACCGCATCTCGCCGGGCCGGGCATCAGCCGGCCTCCGCCGCAGGACGCGCGGCGTCCGGCCGGCCCGGAGAAGGAGGCCGGAGATTACGCGCTGGTGGCACTCCGGTTCTCCACCGGGTCGAGGGAGTCGATGTCCTCCATGAAGCTCAGCATCCGGGCGTTGACCAGGTCCGGGTGGTCGAGCTGCGGTCCGTGGCCGGTCGCGGCGACGATCTCGGCGCGGGCTCCGGGGATCAGGCGCGGTACGCGCTCCAACTGGCGCTTGGGGTGCACGAGCAGACTGCGCTTGCCCATGATCAGATAGAACGGCGTGCGGATGGAGCCCAGTTCGGCGTCCGACAGCGGTAGCGGCGCGGGGCGGCGGATCCGGAAGGCGCGGACGCTCGCCTGGATCCACGTACGCAGCTCGGGAACGACGATCACCGGCTGCTCCAGCCAGGCGGCGAGGCGGGGGCGCCACGCCTTGGGGGCGTAGGTGGCGAAGAGGCTGGCGAAGATCCAGACGAAGAAGCGCAGGCCCACCTTCTCCAGGCCGCCGGGGTCCAGGGCGGTGACGGAGGCGAACCGTTCGGGCCTCAGGTGTACCTGGTTGATGACCAGCCAGCCGCCGTACGAGGAGCCGACCAGGTGGACCTTGTCGAGTCCCAGCGCGTCGAGGGCCTCGTCCATCCACTGCGCCGCGCGCTCGGGCTGCCACATGGTCTCGCGCTGCACGCTGCGGCCGGGGTCGCCGGGGGTGTCGAGGGCGTAGACGGGCCGGTCGGCGCTGAGCGCGACGGTGTTGGGGTACCACTGGGCGGAGCAGCCGCCCGAACCGTGGATCAGGACGACGGGCGTGCGCAATTCCGCTGCCGGGTCCGTGGGCCCGTACTGGTAGACGTGGGTGGTGCCGAAGGTGGTCTCGACGTCCGTCTCGGAGCGGATGGGCGCGCCCTTCGCGTAGAGCACGTCGCAGGTGGCGAAGTAGCGGTCGCGCAGTTCGTCGTTGACGTAGTGGCCTATGTCGCGTCGCACGCGGTTCGTGTTCTCGGGCACGGGGCACCTCCGGGAGATCCGTTCTTCGTGATACGACAGTACCACGATGTTGATACGTCGGTACCATGAAAATCTCCCGGGCCGACCGCAACGGCCGGCCCGGACCCATGGGCCAACGGCCCCATCACCCCGACCACGGCCGGAGGCAACACCGATGCCAAGGCGCGTGGACCACGAGGAACGCCGCACCCGGATCGCCGAAGCGCTCATCCGGGTCGCCGGACGCCGCGGACTGCACTCCGTCGGCATGCGCGACGTGGCAACCGAGGCAGGCGTGTCCCTGCGCCTGGTGCAGTACTACTTCCGGACCAAAGAGAGGCTGCTCTTCCACGGGCTCCGGCACCTCACCGACCGCTTCACGGCCCGGGTCGACGCCCGACTCGCCGCCGCCGGCCCGGCCCCGGGTCCGCGCGCGACGATCGAGGCGTTGCTGCTCGCCTCGCTCCCCGTCGACGAGGAGAGCCGCACGTTCCACCTCCTCTACAGCTCCTACTCGATCCTGTCCGTCACCGACGGCGCGCTCGCCGCCCAGCCGTTCATCGACCAGCCCGACTCCGCCGAGCACGCCTTGACCGCGTTGATCAAGCAAGCACAGGAGGCCGGCCTCGCGGACCCCGCGGTGGACGCCCGCATCGAGGCCATCAGCCTGCTCGCCATGGCGGCGACCATGGGCACCGGCATCCTCGTGGGCCGGCGCGGTCCCCGATCGGCGATCGCGATCCTCCGCCGCCACCTGGACCGCGTCTTCACCACCAGCCCCCACGCGTCTGCCACACGGCGCCACCGCACACCCCCACGGAATGAGTCGACCACGTGACGGGGTGGCGACCCACAATGCCCTCCCGCACGCAGGCCGGACGGCCAGGTCGGTGATGACCTGGCCGTCCGGGACCATGTGTCGGGTGCCACGCGGCGGGCTCAGCGTTCGCCCCCGGCAGCCTCTGTGCTGGCGTGGCGGGGGCGGGGTGAGCGCCGCGTCGGGTCAGAGCCTGGCCTGGGATCCGTTGAGTTCCACGAAGCCGAGCGTGCGCCCCAGCCCCACGAGGCTCGTCACCACACGGCCCAGCACGTTGATCGACGCGCCCGGGTTGTTCCGGATGTTGTACGCGAACTGCGAGATGGCGCCCCAGTTGTTCTCCAGATCGGCGTAGCCCCCACCCAGAGGGTTGCTCTCCCAGCGTGCGATGTTGTTCCGTACACGGTCGAGGATCGGACTGAACCGGCTAGCCTCAGAAAAGATCTGAATGGCCGTCAGCAGCCCGCTCCCGACGTTGTCGTTGTACTCGGTGGGGCTGTGGAGTTGTTGCATGCCGTGGTACATCCGCTGGGGGTTCAGCACCAGCTCGGCCCTGTTGTTCCCACCGGGAAGGCCGGTGTAGTTGCCGGTCCTCGGCATGATGCGCGCGTTCGTGATGCCGAGCGTGTTCTGGAACTCCTGGACCCGGTCGTTGAACACGAAGTGGACGTTGCTGCCCGGGGCGTAGAAGCCGGCGACGTACAGATTGTCCGCCCACAGATAGACGGACGCGAGGTGCGCGTTGTCCGTGTCCAGCACCCGGACCTGAACCAGGCGACCGCGCTCCGTGGTGGTCTGCGCGAGGCCCTCGTAGTGGGTCGGCAGGCCGTAGGTGAGCCGATGGATGTCGGCGATGAGGTTGTAGTAGTTCTGCGCGTGAGTGGGGCCGCCGTCGGTGATGCGCGAGACGTGCCAGTCGATGACCTGGAGGTTCTGGGCGGAGGCCGGACCGCTCAGGACCGTCACCAACCCCATCGCGGTCGCCAGTGTCAGCAGTATCGAGCAGAGTTTCCGCAGCATGTTCCTTGTGTTCCGTCCTGATCGCTCGCGGGGTTGGCTGCCTGAGGCTAGGTCTGCCTCGCGTGCCCGAATTGCCTCTCAGGGCACGCCTGCTGATCCCGCCGCGCACACGTCACCCGTCCCCGACGCCGCCGACCGGCCCTGCCCCGGACCCCCGGCTCCCCGCTCGCCGCTCCCGGCTCCCGGCGTTCCTCCAGCGGCCGCGCGAGATCGCGCCCGTACCGGGCGCGTGCTCGCTGTCTCTACCCTGGTGACATGAACGTGTTCGAGGGCGGTGACGGCCGGTACCTGGAGATGACGAACGGTGGCACGGCGGTGTTCGTGGACGTGCTGATGCTCGCCGTGTCCGCGCTGGCCCGCGAGCCGTGGGACTTCCGCTTCGCCGCCCTGCTGACCCTTCAGGACCAGAACGTGATGGGCCGTGGAGTGGTCGGCTTCGACCTGGCGGAACTCGATTGGGGAAACACGCCGCAGGAGCGGGCCGCGGCCAAGGACTTCCTGCTGCGCGTACTTGACCTGGCCCTCTCGCGCCACCGGTGGGAGGAACTGACGTACGAGCCGCCCCGGGCCGAGGGCTACCTGCGTACGTACCGGGCGATGGTGGAGGACTTCGACCCCGCCACCGCGACGGCCGGCGCGGGCGTCCTGCCCGGGCCCGACGAGGCCGCGATCGCCTCGTGCGCACGCCACCGGGTACTGGACGCACTGCCGTTCTGGGAAGCGTGCGTGTTCTGCACCGCCGGCGTCTGAGGCGCCCCGCCCCGTCTCCCGAGGAGTGCGGCTGTGTTCAGGTGCCTGCGGCAGTCCGCGCCGCAGGTGCCGGCCGGACGATGGCGCAGCATCCGAGGCCGATGACCAACATGGCCACGGAGAAGGCCAGGGCGGCCTGGGTGGCGGTGGTGGAAGTGCTTCCGAGGTGCGCCTGGAGGAGGACGCCCGTCGCGGCGCTGCCGAGGGCCCCGCCGAGTTGGCGGGTGGTGTTGAAGACACCGGAGGCCGCGCCGACCAGGGAGGGTTCCAGGGTGCGGGTGGCGATGGCGGCGAGTGGCGCCGACACCAGTCCGATGCCGATGCCGGACACGAGCAGCGAGGGCATCAGCGCCCATGGGCTGATGCCCGGGCGCAGCAGCCATGTCAGGGAGCCGAGGCCCGCGATCAGCAGGGCGAAGCCGGCGGCCGCGAGCAGGCGGGGACTGGTGGTGTCGGACCGCTTGCCGGCGAACCGTGCGCACAGGGAGGACAGGGCGAACATCGGCACGGTGATGGCGCCCGCCGCCGGCGGACTGTAGCCGAGATCGCTCTGCAGATAGACCATCAGTGGCAGGAACAGGCCGCCCATGGCGGCTCCCATGGCCCCGCCCGCGGTGACGGCCGCGGAGAAGTTCCGGTGGTGGAACAGCCGTAGGGGCAGGAGCGGCTCGTCGGGGTTGTGGTGCTGCCACCACACGAAGGCCGCCAGGCACAGGGCGCCGAAGACGAGGATGGAGGAGATCGTGAGCGGACCGGCGACGGTGCCCCAGTCGTAGGCCTCGCCGCTCTGCACGCCGAAGACCAACGCCGCCAGACCGAGGCCGCTGAGCACGATGCCCCACAGGTCCAACCGGTGGTCCTTGGCCGGCCTCCAGTCCGGGAGCAGGCGGTGGGCGGCGATCCACCCGGCCACCCCGACCGGCAGGTTGATCAGGAAGATGCCCCGCCAGCCGGTCCAGGCCACGAGCAGCCCGCCGATCACGGGTCCCGCGGCCATCGCCGCGCCACCGACCGCGGCCCAGACACCGAGCGCTCGGCCCCGGCGCTCGGCGGGGAAGAGGTGGACGATCAGCGCCATGGTCTGGGGTGCGATCAGCGCGGCCGTCAGCCCTTGGACGGCCCGCGCCGCGATCAGTACGGGTGCGCTCGGAGCGAGCGCGCACGCCAGCGAAGCGAGGGTGAACCCCGTGACGCCGATCAGGAAGATCCGCTTGGGCCCGTACCGGTCGCCGAGTCGGCCCGCGAGGATCAGCGGGACGGCGTAGCACAGGGCGTAGGCGCTGTTGATCCATACGGCGTCGTTGAGCGACGCGTCCAGGGACGCCCGGATGTCGGGGACGGCCACGTTCACGACGGTGGCGTCCAAGCCGATCATGAAGAAGCTGACGCACAGGGCGTACAGCGCGGCCTGGGGGCTCGGGGACGCCGAGCCGGAAGACGAACGGTTACGAAGCAGGCGGTGCAATGGCGGTCGCGTCCTAGGCATGCCCGCCTCGGCCGCACGTGACGGCACGGGAAACCGAAGCGGGGAACGGAAGCCCTCCACGGGCGGTGACGTTCACACACACTTCGATTCGCACAACAGGCTCCCGGATACTCGACGACACACCCAGGGCGACTCGATTCCATCCCGCGGAATCACCGTCACCCCCCGCAGCCCACGTCCTGGCATCCGCCGCGGGTGACGTGACGAAGCCGACGTGGCGGCGGGGGACGACGCCGGCCACTCTCCGGGGGCTTCGGGGCGGGCATGCGCGATCATGATCGGAATGGACACTCGTTTTCTTGGCATCGCCGAACTGGACGAAGTCCCGTCCGTGGCCGTCGTGGTCGACGTCATGCGTGCTTACACCGTGGCGGCCTGGGCCTTTGCCCGGGGGGCGGAGAAGATCGTTCTCGCCGAGTCGCTGGAAGAAGCCCTGGCACTCAAGGCTTCCCACCCGGATTGGGCGGCGCTCAAGGACGGTCCACCCGCGCCCGGGTTCGACATGGTCAACTCGCCGGGCCTGCTGCGGTCCGTCGACCTCGGCGGGCGGACCGTTGTGCAGAAGACCACGGCAGGCACGGTCGGGGCCCTCGCGGTCAAGGAGGCGTCGCTGGTGCTGTGCGCCGGCTTCGTGGTCGCGGAGGCAACGGCTCGACTCTTGCGGACGCGCGCGGGTGACGGTGTCACGTTCGTGGTCACGGGCGAGGACGGGCGGGCCGATGAGGATCTGGCGTGCGCCCAGTACATCGCTCGGAGAGCCACCGAGGCGGAGACGGACGCCACCGAGTACGTCCGCCGCGCTGCCGCGTCGCGCGCCGCCGGCGAACTGGCGGAGGGTGTGCGTCAAGGAGTCCACCCTGATGACGTCGAACTCTGCCTTGAGGTCGACCGGTTCCCCTTCGCCATGGTGGCGACCCTCGAAGACTCGCTGATGGTCCTCCGCCCGTACGCCGCGCCTTCGCCGGCCGACGACACCTGGATCTGAGTCGTTGGTGCAGCCCGACTCTCACCGGTACGCCCTTCAGGCTCGGGGACACCGTGCACTGCCGGCGGCAGCCGCAGCGCCTCACGTCCGCGTACTGGTCGTCAAGCTGCCGGAACGGCCCTCCCACCGCCCCCGCGCCTGCCCCTTGAAGCCGCCGGAGACCTTCAGAGGATGCTGCGAACCGAGATCGGCCCGGGACTCGGCGAGCGGGAACTCGACGCGGTCGAGGCACGGTTCGGCTTCACCGTCTCCGCGGACCACAGGGTCTTCCTCGCCGCCGGCCTGCCGCACGGTTCGCGCCGCCGGCCCGACTGGCGGCACGGCGACCCCGAGGACCTGGCCTCGCGTCTCTCGGGACCGGTGGGGGGTGTGCTCTTCGACGTGAGGCACACCAACTTCGGGCATCCCGCCTGGAGTCCGAGGCCCACCGGGACATCCGACGCGCTGCTGATCGCACGGTCCGAGGCGGGCGGCCGCCGAGCCGACCCGGCCGCTTGCGGTGGGCGGCCTGGTCGGCGGGCTGCGGGATCACCGCCCGGAAACGGCCTGGTCCTGTGACGTCCATGGCCATCGGGCCTCGCGGCCGGCCTCGACGAGGCCGATCATCCAGAACCCGGCGTCCGTCAGGCCGCCGAAGGTGTGCCGGTTGGGGCCGCCGGGGCCATGGGCGGGCTGGTACCCCGCCAGGTTCCAGGTGTAGACCGGGACGTCCTCCGGGACCGGTTCCGCCGGACCGCGGCGCCCCAGGTGCGGACCCGTCTGCTCGTCGGTGACGATCACGACCCTCTCGTGGCCCCGGTAGTGGGCGCGTACCGCCTTGGCGGTGTCGGTGCCCCCGAGGTCGTTGAACCGTTTGAGTACGTCGAGCACCGGCTCCCCGGGCCGGAACGGCACCTGCGCGCTCGATGATCCGAACTCCACCAGGTCCGCCTCCTGCGCGCGCATCGCCAGCGCCGTGCCGAAAACGGCCGCCGCGTCCGCTCGGGTCAGGGTTGACCGCTCCGAGACGGTGCCGTAGAACATGGAGCCCGACCGGTCCACCAGGATCAGGGTCCGGCCGGTCAGGGCCGGCACGTTGGCCAGCGAGTGGCCCAGCGCCACCTCCAGCCGCGTCGACCAGCGCGCCGAGGGTGCGTGGCGGTGGGCGGCCAGGTAGCGGAAGGGGAACTGCCGCGACCGGGCGACCTCCTCGGCGTCCGAGATCCGTGCGGCGACTCCGGCCGCCGCCTCGTCCGAGATCCCGGCCCCGTCGAAGTTGCGCAGGTTGCGCAGCAGCGCCATCGGTCCCATCGAGGGGATCACGGCTTCCCAGACGGCGGCGTCCAGCGGTCCCTGGAGCCAGCCCGCGAGGGCCTCCCAGGTCATGCCCGCCGTGGCCAGCCGCTCGGCGCCGTCCGGCCCGGTGACCACGGCGCGCCGCTCGTCGGCCGGCAACTCCATCAGCGTTCGGTGCGCGGTGAGCAGCCGGTCGCCGGGCGGCGGCGCCGCGTCCTCCGGGTGGTGCCGGCGGTCCAGTGCATACCGGAACAGCGGGCCCTGCCAGGGCTTGGCCGGGTCGGGTGTGGCGTGGACGAGGTTGAGGACGTCGCCGAAGCGGAAGGCCTTGGACGCGGTGTCGTACTTCAGCAGGGAGCGGGACGAGTACAGCCGCCGTACCGCGTCGGCGATGCCCCGCTTCACGGGCTGTGGGACGCTCCGCCCGTAGGCCGAGGTCCAGTGGGCGAGCAACTCGCCGGGCTCGTCGGCGCGCTGGAGCACGGAGTCGATGACGGACCGGTTGGACGGCCCCACGCAGGACCCGGCGGCGAGCCGTGCCCTGACGTACGCGGCCGCGCCGATCAGGGAGGCCGTACGCATGTTTCCCTCGCCTCGAAGCCAACGCAGCAGGCCGGCTGTCCATGTGGGGTCCTGGAGGGCGAGTTCACCCACGAGGCGGGTGTACCGCTCATCGCGTTCCGGGCCGCCCTCGTAGAAGGTCTGCTGGGAGACGAAGTTCCCCACGGCCAGGAGGAAGAGCTCCTCGCGCGGCTCCCGGACGAAACCGGGGCCGCCTTCATAGGTGAGCTGGTCCGCCCCGGTGGGGTGATGGTGGGACCACGAATCGGTCGCGGTGCGGGCCGCCGCGGCGGAGATGTGCGGGGCCACGAGCATCTCGGACCAGATCTTCGACGTGCGCGGGGTGTGGCGAGGCAGGGAATCCCCCCGGATCCAAAGGCAATGGGGAGCCCCGCCCGAGGCGTCCGACGAGGCGGAGGAACGGGCGGGGCACAGGCGCCCGCGCCGCCCCGAGATCAGAAGTGGCCGCGGCGTCACTTGGTTTCGGAAGGAAGTAGCCGCAGCCGAGCGCATCGGGGGACGCGGTCGCGCCGTCACATTAGGCAGGCCCGCGCACCGCGTGCCAGTCAATTAAATGGCGGTGGGGAAGACGGACACCGGCATCATGTACCGACATCCGCGTCCGCGTACGTGGTCGGGTCGCGTCCGTGTCCGGGTCGCGTCCGTGTCCGGGTCGCGTCCGTGTCCAGGGCGAGGGCCCAGCTCCCTCCCTCACCAGGCACCTCGAAGGCTCCTGCCAGGAAGGACTCGGTCCAACTCGCGTACCCGAACATGATCTCGCCGTGTTCCCGGATGAACTCGTCGATCCCCACGCAGGTGTCACACGGGTCGGCTCCCGCCGTTCGCAGCAACTCCGCGGGCGAGACTCCCCGGACCAGCGTCATCGTGTACCCGATCTCCAGGGCGTAGTTGAAGACGGAGGAAGCGGAGCGTATCCAGCCGTAGTCGGCCGCGCTGGGTGACGTCATGCGGCGCATCCTGCCGGCGCCGACTGACACCGGGACGCGCGCCCCTCGAAGCGGGCGGAAGGTCGGCGGGCGGCGGGCGGAAGGTCGGCGGGCGGCGGGCGGGAGGTCGGCGGGCGGGAGGTCGGCGGTCGGCGGTCGGCGGTCGGCGGAGAACTCGATGGGTCGTGTCAGTGCCTCGTGCGAGGCTTCTGATCATCGGCGGCATCCGACCTGTGCCGTCACTCATATCCCAGGGGGGATCCTCATGTTCACAGACCGACGTCGGCGTGCGCTCCGGGGCGTGCTCGCCGCCACGGCCGTCAGTGCCGCGATGGCCGCCACGGCCGGTACGGCCTTCGCCTCCGGCGACCCGGCCGGGGCTGCACAACGGGCCCAGCAGCAGGCCGAGCAGCAGGCCGAGCCTGTCCAGGGGGCAGGACGGCTCGCCCGCGCGGCCGGTTCCGTCGAGACGCCGAGCTTCGCGATGAACGCCGTGGACAAGCAGTCGAGCGAGTTGTACATGTACTTCCCGAACCGCCAGGGCGCCTTCGACGACCGGTACAACGTGGAGGTCAGCTTTGACGCCTTCGCCGACTCGATCAATGTCGACAACGACAAGGACGGGTACAGCGACGGCACCTGGAGCCTCTACAAGAGCGGGGTCCTGAGTTACGGCTGGATCGACGACCAGCTCGAATACCACAGCAAGAATGTCGGCACCGCCTGGAGCATCTACACCACGGTCCTGTCCCCCGGCAGTCTCGGCGGGGCCCAGGAGGCCGACCTCATCGGCCTCGACAAGGCCGGTGACCTGTGGGGTTACCTCGGCAACCCGGACGGCACGCTCGGCGAGCGCACGCGCATCGGCGGTGGCTGGGGCCAGTACACCCAGCTCGCCGGCCAAGGCGATCTGACCGGCGACGGCAAGGCCGACATCGTCGCGCGGGACAAGACCGGCGTCCTGTGGCTCTACAGGGGCACCGGCGACTACAAGGCCCCGTTCGCCGCGCGTACGCAGGTCGGCGGCGGCTGGAACACGTACGACCGTCTGCTGTCGGTCGGCGACCTCGACGCCGACGGCAGGGCGGACCTGATCGCGCGCAAGCCCAACGGCGACCTGTACCGCTACTCGGGCACGGGCGACGCCGGCGCCGTCTTCCAGAAACCGGTCAAGATCGGCAACGGGTTCCAGATCTACAACCTGCTGTAGCAGCAGGCTGCGACGGGACGGGGGGCTGCCCATGGGCGGGGGACGGCGCCCCCGCTCCGTCCCCCCGCATGGGCATGGCCGGTCGACGGGACCCGCTACCCGTCGACCGGCCGGCGGAGCTCGCCCCGGCGCCCCGCCGGCGGCGGTGGTCGTGGCCGCAGGCGTCGGCGCGGTGCTGGCGTTCGGCCTGCGGGCGTGGTCCTTCCTCCGCTGAAGCGCCTCTTGGCTCCAGTGCTGTCGTCGATGTCGTACGAGGTTCCCGTACAAGCGGAACGGCTCCGCCCTCGCGAGGAGGGGGAGCCGTTTCCATCCGGGTGGGACCGGGTCGCGTCAGGCGTGGCGGTGGTGACGGTTGTTGCCGGTGACCAGTCGGTAGACGGCGAGGAGGATCACGGAGCCGATAATGGCGGCGATCCAGGTGGACAGGTCGAAGAAGCCGTCGATGGAGTCGACGCCGAATATGACCTTGCCGAGCCAGCCGCCGAGCAGACCGCCCGCGATGCCGATCAGCATGGTAATGATGACGCCGCCCGGGTCCTTGCCGGGCATCAGGGCCTTGGCGATGAAGCCCGCGAGCAGTCCGATCAAAATCCAGGCGATGATGCCCATGACGCTTCTCCTACCTCGATGAATAAAGCCGGTGTTAACGAGCGTCTGCACCGAGTCGAGGTTTCCAAACGTGCCGAGTTCTTGATCATTCCGCGCGGGCGGAAAGTGACCTCGACCTCGACGGCCCGAGGCGGTTGTGGGCCGTGATGGCCCGGGGCGACGTTACGGCCGCGCGAGGTGGTCGCACGTGAAGCGGGGGCCGGCCTCGACCGGCCCCCGACCATCCTCGCGTACGGGTCCGTACCCGGGTTCGTACCGAGTCAGCGCGCGGAGCCGGCGCGTCGCATCCGGGCGGCCAGCAGGAGGCCGGCGCCGGCGACGAGTGCGGTGCCCGCGCCGCCCGCGATCAGGACCCCGTCACCCGCGCCGGTGCCGGCGAGCGAGGAGCCGCTGCTGCCTTGGGCGGTGACGGCGGTGTTGCCCGCGTTCGTGCCGGTGTTGGGCTTGCCGGTGCCGGGCTTGGTGTCGGTACCGGGGTGGGAGCCGTTGCCGGAGTTGTTCTGGTTCTGGTTCCCGTTCTGGCCCCCGTTGTGGTTCTGGTTCTGACCGTTCTGGTTCTTGTCGTTCTCCTGCTGCGCCTTCTTGTCCCTGGCACTGGCTTCGTGCCGGCCGGTCGCCAGGAACGCGACGCGGTCGGCGGCGGTACCCGCCAGCGCAGCACGGCCCGCCTTGACCAGTTCCGGGCCACCGCCGTCGATGATCTTCGCGATGGTGACGCGGTTGTCCTGGTCGCGCAGCTCGTACTGGGTCTTCTCGAGGAACTCGCGCAGCTGAGCCGGGGTCGCGGTACCCCTGAGGAGCTTGCTGATCGCCTCGCTCAGGATGGGGCCGTCCCACGCCTCATCGATTCGGGCCAGCTCGACCCGGTCGTCCGAGGCCTGCGCCAGGTACCGCCCCGTCTTCAGGAAGGCGACGCGGTCGGCGGGGGTGCCCTTGAGCGCCTTCTTGGCCGCCTCCTTCACACCGGGGCCGGCAGTGCCGATCAGCCGGGAGATGTCGACCTGGTTGTCTTCGTCGCGCAGCTCGTGCTGGGTGACCTCGTAGAAGTGACGCAGCTGCGCCAGAGTCGCGTTGCCGTCGAGGAGCTTCATGATGCCTCCCTCCAGGCCGGGGCCGGCGCCGTTCAGGAGGCGGATGACGTGGATGCGATAGTCGACGCGACGGATCTCGTACTGCTCGGTCTCGATGAACTCGCGCATGGCCGCCGGCCCGGCGGCGATGGCTTTGTGGCCGGCTTCCTTCATGCGCCCGCTGGCCATCGGGTCGGCAATGATCGCGAGAATGGTCTTGCGATCCTCGTCGGCCCGACCGGGTGCGGCCTGGTCGGGCACGACACGGTCGGGCACGGTCGGGGCCGGCGGGTTGCCGGCGACCGAGGCGTCCGGGCCGGCGGCGAACGCCGGCGACGAAATGAGGACTACCGGAGCAAGAGCGGCAGTGGTGACCGCTGCTGCGATCCGAGACAACTTCACGAAAACCCCCTGGAAATGTTCCTACCAGGGCGTGAGACTCGCCGGCCGCACCGATGGTTGTATGGCGCACCGAGAATTGCCGCCCGGAAGACAGTGCCGCTCGGGGCGGGCCTGTCAGCCACTCCAGTCGATGGCGGATGATGTCGGCACCTGTGTGATGTTCCACCCGCCGGTCGGTCGCCGGGACGTGAAGTGGGCGATGGCGTTCCGGGTCGCCGAGCAGATCGTCGACGGCGCCCTGTGTACCGCCACCGGCGCATTCATGATCCGGGCAGACATCGCCTACGAGCTCGGCCATCCCCCGGAGTTGGGGCGCCCGCCGCGTACCCCTCGCCCACTGCGCGATCAACCTGGACGCATGGGAGGAGAGCGGGGGAGTCTCCTTCGAGGAACTCGACCGGGAAGCGGTCGAGGCGGCTCGGCAGTTCCCGAGCAGGCGCTCGACGGCGGAGGCGGGGGCCTGACCGGCGGCCTCGTTCCGAGGTCGGCGGGCGGGTGGCGGAGTGACCCCCGGAGTAACGGTCCGGCGCCGCCCCGGAGTTCGTGTTCCGGGGCGGCGCCGTCGACGGCCGGGTCAGGCGGTGGTGATGTTCTCCGCCTGCGGGCCCTTCTGGCCCTGCGTGATGTCGAAGGTCACGGCCTGGCCTTCCTGGAGCTCGCGGTAGCCGGTGGAGTTGATGTTGGAGTAGTGCGCGAAGACGTCCGGTCCGCCGCCGTCCTGCGCGATGAAGCCGAAGCCCTTTTCGGCGTTGAACCACTTCACGGTTCCGCTGGCCATGATCATGCCTTCCAGTCGAGGTCGGATCCGCACCACGCGGACCCGGAGGTGATCGCCCTGGTCCGGCACTGCACAGCGAAACACCCACGCCAGGGGCGCGGGCAGGTACTGCGAACCACGACAGCTGAAGCAGAAGTTACACGCCGGAGCTGCCCGTCACCAGAGAGCAAGGGCCACTGAGGTGGATGTTTGTGTCTGAGGCGGGTGCTTCTGTGCCGGGCTGCGGTGATCATGCGGGTATCGGACCGAAGGGTCCGCCTCTCCGCGAACGTCGGACCGGGAGATCTCAGGACCGCCCCTCAAGGCCTCGTGGCGGCGGCCACGATCTCCCCGATGAGCTTGGCCGCCTTGAGCTCGTCCAGGGCGACCAGGCCCGCCTCGTTGGCCTCCGCTTCGGTGTCGGGGATCAGATCGGTCGACTCCCAGCGCAGGTCACGGCCGAACACCGCGTCCGTCTGCTCGTCCCTCAGCACCCGCCGCCTGAGGAGGGGGCCCTGTCGGTCCTCCGCGGTGGAGTACACGACCTGCCCGTCGGCGTCGATCGCGTCGAGGACGGTGTCGTCGAGCAGCGTGACGGGCGGGTTGGCGAGGTGGCTCTCCGGGGTGCCCGGCCGGAACCGCACACCCGTCAGATCGAGGAACCCCGCATCGTCCCGGGTGAACTCGCCGCCCCGCTCGTAGAAGAGGACCAGCGGCTCGTAGAGATCGGGAAGGTCCGATAAGGCGGCAGGGTTCCGCGCCCGGAGTTCCGCCATGCGGACCGCACCCGAGCATGCCTGCCGAACCTCCCCATGGGGGGAGGCGATCCAGGAACTCACCGAGTTCGGCTGCCAGTTCAGGGGTCGGCTGGAATTCTGGATCCACGTACGGGGTCACATCGAAGAAGGGCCGGCCACTCTCGGCCGCGTACGCCTGGGCCCACACGGGGCCGCCCGGCGCGTGTATTCACGGCACAGGACACGACGGGACTTGACGTGCCCGACGGCGAAGTTCCAGTCACCCGTCCAATCAACCGCGCGGAGGCGATTCAGCGTGGCAGCTCCGATGACTGTTGACGTAGAAGTGGCCGCAGTCGGCGGGCGTGATCTCGCGGAGGCTCACTCGTGGGTTCCTTAGGGTGCGGGGATCCTGGTCGAACCGCGCGTTGAGGTGATGGTCCCGCCAGGGGGTCGGAGAACGGGTCGAGGGTCACCTCGTACGGGCGAAGGGGTCGGCCGGCCGGCTCCCGGGCGGGGCGCTGCCGCTCAGCCCGCCGTCAGGGAGAAGCGGCGGACGACCTCGATGCTGAGGTTGTCGTGGATGGTGAAGAACGGGCAGGCGGCGAGTTCCGTGCCGCTCGCCGCGTCGCGGGCCACGACGCGGGGGCGGCGCGCGGTGCGGTCCAGGTCCGGGGCGTGTTTGCGGCCCAGTCGTACCCGGCGGGTCACTCCGTCGGCCCGTACGTCCAGGAACGCGTCCCACACGCCCGGCCCGATGGGGGCGCCGTCGTCCACCACGGCCAGGTTCGCCTCCACCCGGAAGCCGGCCGTGTCCAGGCCCTCCCCCAGGTCAGGCGAGGCGACCGCGACGACTTCGGCGGTGTGCTCCCGGCCGCTGTCGCGTTCGCGCAGGACCAGCTCGCCGCCCAGCCGGGCGGTGCTCAGCGACTCCACGTACGCGTGACCGGTCAGGCTGACCTTGCCGCCCTTCCAGGCGATCGACGCGAGGTAGTGCTGGGCGCGCAGCTTCGACGTGACGTCGAACAGGACGTCCGGAAGGCCGGCGGTCGGATCCCGGAACAGCGGGTAGAGCCGGTACACCCGGCCGTTCTCCGCCAGGTCCTCCGGGGGCTCCGCGACAGGGTCGTACTCCATGAGGTGCTCGAAGGCACCCGGGGCGCAGCTGACGAAGGCGTACAGCCTGATCCAGTCGATCCGGCTCAGCTCGTTGCCCATGTCCGGCGTCCAGTACGCCTGGACGAGCGCCCGCCCGCGGGCGTACACCTCGGCCGTGAACGCCGGGTTGCGGTGTCGGGCGTTGACGCCCGGGAGGAGTGCCGTGCGGATCAGGCTGCGGAAGTGCCGGCCGAGCATGCGCCGGCGACCCACGGGATCCTGTACCCGCTCGGCCACCAGGGCCATGACGCGCTCGATGTGGCGCACCGTCTCGTCGGCCGTCCGGCTGCGCGAGGTGATGTTCTGCCCGTCTTCGCGCAGGCGCAGGTAGTAGCAGTCGTAGTCGCCGACCACGGAGATCGTGCCGGCGGCCAGGTAGGCGGCGGTGACGAAGACCTGGTCCTCGCCGTACCAGAGGTCGACCGGGAAGCGGATGCGGCCGGCCTCGATGATCTGGCGACGGATGAGCTTGGCGACGTGCAGCGACCGGTAGACCTCCGAGGTGTACAGGTCCGCGACCTCGGTGTGGCGGTAGGCCTTCTCGGAGACGGTGCGGCCGAGGCCGACGTGGCGGCCGAGGACGATGTCGCTGCCCTGCGCGTCGGCCATCGTCAGGAGCCGTTCCAGCGCCTCCGGGCCGAGGTAGTCGTCGGCGTCGAGGGTGAACACGAACCGGCCCCGGGCCAGGTCGAGGGCCCTGTTGCGTGGGCCGCCCGGGCCGCCGGAGTTCGCCTGGTGCACCACCCGCACCTGGGGGTGGAGGGCGGCGAAGCGGTCCAGCTCCGCACCGGTCCCGTCCGTGGACCCGTCGTCCACCGCGATGATCTCCAGCCGGGCCATGCCCAGGGTCTGGCCCGCGACCGAGTCCAGGCACTCGGTCAGGTAGGGCATCGCGTTGTAGGCAGCGATGATCACCGATATGTCGGGGAGACGTTCGTGGGGCATGCAGAGATTATGAACGCCGCCGGATCCCGACCGGCCGGCCGGGGGCGGTGGATGGCTCGGGGCGGGGGCGGGGCGTGGGCTCGGGGTGAGGTGCTGGGTGAGGCCCGCCCCGTGGCCGGGTCGGCGCTCGATCGGCGGTGAGGGGTCCGTCTCGCCGAGCCCGCTCGGCTACGTGACCGCCCGGGCTTGCGATCGGGTATGGCACGCCACACGCGGATCGGGCCCACCCTGGTTCCAGGGTGGGCCCGATGCTTCATTCGATCAGGTCGGGGTCCGGTCTGATCCGCCGGACCGGGTCTTCGGGGTCCGCAACACCAAAGCCACTGCCCGGTGCCCTTTCCGGTGGTCATCCGGAGTTCGAGCAGGCGTGACGATCGGCGTCAGTCGGCCCTTCCGACCCGGCCCGGCAGCCTTGATTCCATGTACAGAGAGGTGTTTCCCTCCTCGGGATCCAGGAGCACGGTGAATTCAGCGTCCTTCGGCGTACGAAACCCGATGTACTTCTTGTACTTCTTGCCCGCATCGAGGTTGAGCTTGAACTGCTTCATGCTTTCTGGCTTGAAGGGAGGTTCCGTGGGCGATATCTTCTCGCCCCCGACGCTGTCCCATCCGGAAGCCGGCCAGTAGAGCGGATTCGACAGATCGACTTGATGATCCTTGAGGTATTGCTCCACACAGCTCGTTGACGCCGTGAAACTCATCGCCATCTTGATGCCCGGCGCGGAGGTCTGCCCCGAGAACGTCAGGTCCTCGGTCTGGCAGGGTGGGAGTTCCAGTTGGAATCCCTTCAGGACGTCATCCCTGTCCTCCGCTCCACAGCCCGTGACAAAGACGACGGAAAGAGTGGAAAAGACTACAACGAACCTCGCCGTGCCGGAGCGCCCACCGAAGGCGCTCCTCAGGTTGCCCGACTCCCGCATTTATCCCTCCATGAGATCATTTAACTACGGCACAGAACCGCCCAAACTAGGGCAGAGTGATATCGATCGATGAATTCTTGCTGCCGTGAATCTCATAGTCACGGGCCCAGCCGACTCGGTGCAGTTCAGCGAATACGCCCAGATCGACTCCGTGGAACTTGTCACCGTAGTCGAAGTTGTAGTTCTTGAAGACATCGATGCGGGTGTCGCCGGTGACCCTCACCTTGCCGCCGTCGAGCTTCGTCATGGTGACGGAGCCGCTCTGGCGGTAGTTGAACCCGCGCAGAGCAAACGTGAGGTCACCGTCGTTGTCGTCGAACGCACCAGCCAGCCAGCGGGTGTCCAGGTTGACGCGGCAGGTCGCACCCGTTCCGCCCGGGCAGTTCGAGATCGCGCTGCCCAAGGTCGCCTTGAGGCCGTCCCGACGGCTGCCCTCCCAGATCTTGTCGCCGATGAGCTTGTCCATCTGCCCCGAGGAGAGGTTGTACGGACTGTCCGGCCTCGTGGTCCAGTAGCCGTAGAGTTCGCAGGCCAGCGGGCCCTTGTAGCAAGTGGCGAGATGTCCGGAGAACATCACGCTGCTCAGATACGAGTCCGCCCCGAAGTACTCCCACCACTTCGCGGAGTCGTATGCGGGGTGACCCGCCTGACCGTCCCCGGGTGCGGCCCCGCCCTTGCCCGTGGCGTCGATCCCACCGGTGTTCGAGGTCGCCTTGGTCTTGTACGCCTCAAGGGTCTTCCGTACGGCGATGTCCCAGGCGTCCACGGCCGCCTTCGCGGCGGCGGTGGCGTCCTGACTCGCGGCGTAGGCCGATGCCCGAGCCGATATGGCGGACTGCTGGGCGTCCGCGGCGTACGAGGCCGCCTTGGAGGCGGAATAGCGAGCCGAAGCTGCGGAAGCGTCGGCCTGCTTGGCCGCGCTCTGAGCCTGCTGGGCCGCGCTTCGGGCCTGCTTGGCGGATGCGGCGGCCTGCTTGGCCGAGGCGTCGGCGGACTCCGCGGACTTCTTCGCGTCCGCGGCGTAGACGGCGGCCTGGTTCTTGGCCTTCACAGCCTCTTGGGCGGCCTTGGCCGCGTCATCGGACGCGTCCTTGGCGTTGGCTGCGGCCTCAACGGCCAGCTGGGCGTTCTGGTTGGCGGTTGCCGCCGCGTTGGCCGCACCGGCGATCAGGCCCTTGATGTTCGCGGCATGGGAGGCCGCGTCCTGGTCTAGCTGGGCCGCCCGGTAGCGGCCGACCGTCACGAAGTCGTGCAGCATGCGCGCCGAGCCCTCAAGCGCGACGAACGCCGCCGCCTTGACCTGCGGGCCACCGCTGGCCTTGAGCTGCAGCGCCGTCGCGCGGTCGTCCTCCTCGCGCGCCGCGAACCAGCCCGTGTCCAGGAAGGTGCGCAGGGCGTCGGTGGTGCGTGCGTCGATGGCGGCCGTGGCGGCCTTCTTGACCTGCGCACCACCGGCGCCGGAGATCTCCAGCACCCGCTCGCGCATCTCCTCCTGCTGCGCGTCGTACTGCCCGGTCTTCAGGAATGTGGTGACGTTGACGTAGGAGCCCTGCATGGTGGTCTTCGCGGCTTGCCGCAAGGGCGTCGAGCCGCTGTCAGCCATGTGGCTGACGCGTGCCCAGTCGTCCTGTTCCTCGGCCTGCTTCCGCGAGGTCTTCAGCCATGCCTGGACTTCGCCGTCGGTACCCGTCAGCGCGTCCTCCGCGGCCTGCCGCGTCCACGGGCCACCGGTGGTGACCAGGCGCAGGGCGGCAGTGCGGCCCTGTGTCACCGCATTGGCCGGGGTCACACCCGGGGCCACCGCGTCCGCGAGGAGCTTGGTGGTCTGCGCGTCGCGGCGGGCGGCCTCGGCGCGGTTGTCAGCGGCCTTGGTCGCCTGTTCCTGCTCCAGCTTCTTGACCTCTGCCGCCGCGCGGGCGAACTCTTCCTTCTGCGCCTCCAACTGGGCGTCCTCGGTGGCGCGGGCCGCTTCGTAGACCTTGTCGGCCTGCGCCACGGCGTCGGAGGCCGTCTTCGCCGCGGCGACTGCCGCCAGGGCGTGCTCCGCGGACTTGTTGGCGTAGTCGACGGACTTGCCGGCCTGGGCCACCGCCTCGTCGGCGGCCTTCGCGGCCGCCCGGGCGTGGGTGACCGCGTCGGAGGCCGCCTTGTGTGCCCCGCGGGCCGCGGTGGCGGCCTTGTCGGCGAGTCGTTCCGCCGCGTCCGCCGCGTTGTTCGCGGTTGCCGCGGCGTAGCGGGCCCTGGCCGCCGCTTCGGACGCACGGCGTGAGTCCTCGGCCGCGAGACCCTTCTGGGCGCTGGCATCCGCGGCTGCCGTCGCGGCGGCCGCCGCGTTGTTGCCCGCGCTGGCCGCCGAGCGCGCGGCACTCGTCGCACCCGACAGGGCCTCGATGGCCCTGAATACGGAGTTGACGGCGCTCTGCGCTCCGTCCGCGGCGATGCGCGCCTGGTCGGCCGCTTCACGAGCAGCCTTCGTCTGGCCGGCGTCCCTGGACGCGGCGGACGCGGCGTCGTACGCCCGGGCGGCGGCGTTGCCGGCGGCGGAGGCCGCGGCTGCCGCCGACGAGGCCGCGCTGGCCGCGGTGCGCGCCGCGGAGATGGCGGTGTTGGACGCGCGGATCGCGGTGCGCGCGGCGTCGGCCGCGCCACTGGCGGCCTTGGCCGCTTCGCGTGCCTTCAGAGCGGCTTCCTGCGAGGACTCCTTGGCGGCGGCCGTCTCCTTCTTGGCTCTCTCCGCAGCGGCCCTCGCCAGCGTGGCGGCCTTCTCCGCCTTGGCACCGGCTTCCTTGGCAGCCTCGGTCTCGGCCCTGGCGGTGTCACTAGCCTTGTTCGCCAGCTCGGCGAGCTGCGTGACCGTGAGGGTTTCCTGGTCGCGCGCACGCGCGAGGTGCTGCCCGTTCATCAGGAACTCGTGCATTTCGGCAGGGGTACCGCTCAGCGCGGCTTGCGCGGCCTTCTTGAGCAGGGGTCCCGCGGAGGCGGAGATCTGGAGGATCTCCATCCGCTCGTCCTCCTCCTGGGCCGCCGGTTGGCCCTCGGCAAGGAAGTTCATCATCGCGTCGACGGTGCCCTTGTCGATCGCCTTGGTGCCGGCCTCGCGCACCGAGTCACCCGCACCGTTCATCACCTGCAGTACGGCCATGCGCTGATCCTCGATCAGCGACTGGCCCCAACCTGAGGCAAGGTAGGCGGCAAGCTGTTCGGGGGTCCCGCTCAGGGCCTGGTTCAGGCCCTTGCGGACCGAGGGTCCGCTCTCGTTCATCAGCTGAAGCGCCTTGACCCGGTTGTCCACCAGGACGAGTTCGGGTGCCTGGTTCACCAGAAAGTCGTGCACGGCGGCATCGGGAGCCGCGAGCACCTTCTCTGCGGCGGACTTGGTCTCGTCGCCACCGCTGCGCCACAGCGCGAACAACTGGGCGCGCTCGTTCGGCGGCAACGGCTTGGCCGGCTCCGCCGCGGACGCGGACACCCCGCCCAACAGTCCGGCCCCCATCGCGAGGGACAGCGCCCCCACGACCGAGGATCGGGCGAGCACCCCACCCCACGCAGGTCTCACCCGGAAACGCGCGTCTTTCTCCGACACTTCGCCTTCCCCCACTTCATCAAACAAGGCCGGAAGCACGGGGCTTCCGGCCTGACATTTCGTTTGGTCGCCGTCATGGTCGCAGCAGGAACGCTCACCCACGGAAAGCGGAAGTGGGCGATCCGGGGAGCGACAGGAATGCGGAATCACGCGCTCCGGCCCCACAACTGCTAATACACCAAGGGTTGTTGGCGGGATAAAGGCCTCACCGAAAGCCCCCTGAACGACTCACAGGAAGGTGTGTTAATTAGCTCACAGGCCGTCAAGTTGGGTAATTGCAAAGACAAATGATAGGAATGCCGTTGCCGTCCCGGACCACAGCAGTGCGACAGGCGTGGCTTGCAGGGCAACCAGGGGGGAAGCACGGGGGACCTGGTTGGCTGTCAGACGGCCGACCCGCAGGCATCCGTCTGCCCCTCGTCGCCTGATCCTTGAAAGTGGAAGCTGATGAAGCTCTCTCCTGCCGTACTCATCGCCAGTGCCGTCGCCGGAGTGATCGCGATGGCGGGCGTCGCGGTCGCCGTGGACGGACGCGCCGGCGGCGCCGGAGTCCAGGCCACCGGCGCCGATGTCCCCCCGTTCGCGGTGGAGGACTTCCAGTACCCGCAGGCGGAGGCCGCCGCGGCTCTGGCGGCACGCGGTATCAAGCTCAAGAGCGGCGACGGCCACATCGTCTACACCGCGTGCGGGACGGATGCCGACCCCAACCGCATCGAGGTCTACAGCCACAACGAGCCGAACAAGCCCTTCTGCTTCCGTGTCACCGGCAACGGCGGCTCGCTGGTCGTGGAACTGCCGCGTGTCTACGCCGTCCGCTCCAACGACTTCAAGGTCCACGTCGACATGACGGTGGAGAACACCCAGGTCTCCTTCGAGGTGCCGAAGAACGAGTGGGTCGGTGTCGGCAAGACCGCCGACAAGGAGAAGCGCGACCACGCGCTCGTGGCACTCACCGCCTCCAAGTAACAACTCATTCGACACATCACGATGTAGCCGCCCTCACGGCCGGTTGGAACCCCTCACGGCACCACATGGGCCGGCCGCGTACAAGGGCTCCGAAGCACGCGTGCGGGTGAGTAGCGAGAGAGTCGTCGTTCGGTCGGCGGGAACGGCGCGGGAGCTTGACCGCGCAACGCCGATGGCGGGGCGGATCACTGCCCTGACCTCGGCCCGCACAGGGCCGGGAACCGCCACCCAGGCGCATGGGGCGAAGCCCGCACCCCGCGCTCCCTCGCTACATCGCACATCGCACATCGCATCACCATGAGGCGGGAGCTCGCACGTCCGTGCCCGCACGCTCTCGAACCACCCTGGCTCTTCACCTCCCGGCCGCGCCGGTTGACCGCGTGAAGAGTCCTACAAGAAGAGGAAGCATGTCCTTCGTCCGTCCGAGACCGAAGTGGTTGGCTGCCTGTATGACGGCAGGCATCGCCGCTTCGCTGCTGTCCGCCGGCACCGCCGAAGCCGTGGTGGGGACCCCCGCCACCGCAGGGAAGTACGCGTTCGCCGCCCGGCTGAGCATCGGTTCCGAGGCCACAGCCCGGGCGTGCACCGCCGCTCTGGTCGATGACCAGTGGCTGGCCACCGCCGCCAGTTGCTTCGCCGGCACCCCGGGACAGACCGTCCCGGCCGGGCAGCCGCAGCAGCCCGCCACCGCCACCTTGAGCAACGGTCAGACCCTCAAGGTCATCGATCTCGTTCCCCGCGACGACCGGGACCTGGTCCTGGCCCGGCTGGAGCGCTCGGTCACCGACATCACCCCGGCCAACTTCGCCACGGCCGCCCCGGTCCAGGGCGCCCAGCTCGTCGGCGCCGGCTACGGACGCACCAAGACCGAGTGGCTGCCCGACCGGCTCCACCAGGCCAACTTCAGCGTGACCGGCACGAGCACCGGTGCGTTCGACGTCGTCGGCAAGACCGCCGCGGACGCGCTGTGCAAGGGAGACACCGGCGCTCCGCTGCTCAACGCCGCGGGAGAGATCGTCGGCGTGAGCAGCAGGTCCTGGCAGGGCGGCTGCCTCGGCACCGGCCCGACGGAGACCCGTACCAACGCGGTCGCGGCCCGTGTCGACGGCCTGGCCGGCTGGCTCGACTCGGCGCGGCAGCGCCCCGTCCTCGTCAAGAGCGGCCAGACCCTGCGGTCGGGCGAGACCCTCGCCTCCGAGAACGCCCAGTTGATCATGCAGGACGACGGCAACCTGGTCCTGTACCACCGCACCGGCGGACAGAACAAGGGTGGCGCCCTGTGGGCGTCGGGCACCGGCGGCAACCCGGGCGCGTTCGCCAAGATGCAGGCAGACGGCAACTTCGTCGTGTACAAGAAGGGCTCCACCGGCGACGAAGCCGCGGGCGCCCTGTGGGCGTCCGGCACCGCCGGCAACGCGAGCGCCCGCCTGGAACTCCAGGGTGACGCCAACCTCGTCGTCTACACCAAGGACGGCGGCCACGGCATCGGCGGCCACCTGTGGCACTCCGACACCTACCCCCGCGGTGACAAGCTTGCCTCCGGCGCGAAGCTCATGCCCGGTCACTGGCTGACCAACGGCAAGAACGTCCTGATGATGGACATCCAGGGCAACGTCCTCGTCCGCGACGTGGCCACCAGCCGCGAGGTGTGGGGCAAGTACACCTGGGACTGGGGTTCGTACCTGTCCATGCAGGCCGACGGCAACCTCGTCCTGTACAAGAAGGGCACCAACACCGGAGCCCTGTGGGCCACCGGTACCCACGGCGGCGACGGTTCCTACGCCACCCTGGACAACAACGGCAGTCTGAACGTGCGTTGGAAGGAAGGCGGCCCGCGTTGGGGCAGCAGCAGCCTGGTCGGCGCCCAGTCGAACCGCTGCCTGGACTTCGACGGGGCCAACGCCACCATCTACGGCTGCTGGGGCGGATCCAACCAGCAGTGGGACTACACCCCCGCCAAGGAAATGCGCCTCGACGGCAACCTGTGCCTGACCGCCGAGACCGGCGCCCCGCAGACGTCGCGGCTCAAGGCCCTCACCTGCGACGGCCGCGCCGAGCAGAAGTGGAACTACGACGGAACCACCATCGCCAGCGCCCTGAAGCCCGACCAGTGTGTGAACGTCTTCAGCGAGGCGACCGCCGACGGTTTCGCCGTCGGCCTGTGGGCCTGCGGCAACGGCGCCAACGCCAAGTGGAACCGCGTCTGACCTCCAGGTGGAACCGCTTCTGACCCCCGGATCGAAGCGCGTCTGACCCCTCCCTGCCCTGGGGCGGGCGGCCCGGGTGGCCGATGGGCCTGAACCGAACCACCCCGCGCGGGGGCCTGACCGACCGGGCCCCCGCGTCGCGGGGCCACGCCCCGGAACACGGGTCCGGCGGGTACTCGGGGGCTGCGATGCACCGATGGCCCCCGTCCGCCCCATCCTGACAGAACTGCGCTTCCACGAACGGCAGTTGCCGTGCATTCGCTCTCCTCACGCGCGCCCGCGCACCGACTCCCGGCTCAAAGGATGCTCCACATGTCTGTTCTCCGTCCGCGCCCGGCGCGGATGACCGGTCTCCTCGTGACCACGACGGCGCTCACCGCCGGCCTGGTCAACGCCGGTACCGCCCAAGCAGTGACCGGTCCGGAATCCCCGGCGGGCCGGCACTCCTCCGTCGTCAAGCTGAACATCGGCGACGAGGCCAACAGCCGCGCCTGCACCGGCACCCTCGTCGACGCCTCCTGGGTCCTGACCGCGGCGAGCTGCTTCGCCACCACGCCTGGTCAGACGGTCCCCGCCGGCAAGCCCGCCCTGAAGACCATCGCGACCCTCAGCGACGACAAGGCCGTCGAGGTCGCCGAGATCGCTCCGCGCACGGATCGCGATGTGGTCCTCGCCCGCCTGGCCACCCCGGCCACCGGCCTCACCGGTGTCAAGCGCGCCACCACCGCGCCCACCGCCGGTGCGGACACGACCGCGGCAGGGTTCGGGCGGACGAAGACCGAGTGGGTGCCCGCCAAGCCCCACACCGGCGCCTTCACCGTCACCGCCGCGGACGCCACCACCCTGGCCATCACCGGCAAGGGCACCGACTCCCTCTGCAAGGGCGACACCGGCGGCCCGCTCCTCAACGCCGCAGGCGAACTCGTCGCCGTCAACAGCCGCTCCTGGCAGGGAGGTTGCCTCGGCACCAACCCCACCGAGACGCGCACCGGAGCCGTCTCCGCCCGCGTCGACGACCTGCGTGAGTGGATCGACGGGTACCGTTCCCGCGCCCTGGGTTGGAAGACCCAGGCCCTGGTGCAGTCGGGCAGCAGCCTCTACCAGGGTGTCCGTATGCCCGACGGTTCCTGGACCGACTTCACCGACGTCCAGGCCAAGGCCGGCAGCCTCAACGGCATCAGGTCCTCCGCGGCCGTCGGCATGAACGGTGACACCCACGTCCTCGCCGTCAGCAACAGCGGCGGGCTCTTCCACACCGTCCGCAAGCAGGACGGCACCTGGGGCACCTTCGGCGACGTGTTCTCCCAGGCCGCCACGCTCGGCAACCTCACCCAGGTGTCCGCCACGAACACCGGCTGGGACCTCCATGTCATCGCCGTCGCCGACGGCAAGGCCTTCCACACCGTCCGCACCGCGGACGGCCAGTGGTCGAAGTTCAAGGACATCTCCAGTGGCTCCGTCGGCAACGTGACGGCCGCGGCCACCGCGAGCGTCCGCGGTGAGCTCCAGGTTGCCCTCGTCTCCGGCGGCAAGGCCTACCACTCGATCCGCCAGACCAACGGCAACTGGCTGGGCTGGGGCAACGTCGCCCAGGCCGCCGGCAACACCGGCCCCATCAGCGCGATCAGCGCCGCCGGCAGCGGCGACGAGGCCCACTTCGTCATCGCCACCGACAACGGGGCCCGCCAACACCACACCATCCGCAACTTCAACGGCACCTGGGCCCCCTTCGGTGAGCTGAAGGACGTCCTGGGCACCGTGACCGCGAAGTCGGTCTCCGCGGCCGCCGTCAACGGCGAGGTCCAGGTTGCCGTGACCACCGCCGACGGCAAGGTCCTCCACACCACCCGCCACGCGGACCGCACCTGGGACTCCCCCGCGCCGGTGGCTCTCCAGGGCCTGCCCGCAGCACCCGGCCACCTCGCGATGACCCCCACCTGGAACGGCTGACCGAGAGCCCGGATCGACCGTCCGCCCGGCCCCGCTCGCACCAGGACCAGCGTCCCGGAGCGAGCGGGGCCGTGTGCCACGCGCTCCCGGATTCGCTGTCTTCGGCGGCAGCCCCCGCACGCACAACACCACGTCTCGCGCGTCATCGCGTACCCACTCGACTCCCCCAAGGAAGCTCCGCATGACCACGATTCTTCCCCGCCCGGCGCGGGTGACCAGCCTGCTCGTCACGGCGACCGCGGTGGCAGCAGGCCTGGTCTCGGCCGGCCCCGCCCAAGCGGTCACCGGCCCCGAGGCGACGGCCGGCGGGCACACCGCCCTCGTCAAACTGAACATCGGCGACGAGGCCGACAGCCGCGCCTGCACCGGCACCCTCGTCGACGCCCGATGGGTCCTGACCGCCGCGAGCTGCTTCGCTGCCACCCCCGGTGCGGCGGTGCCCGCCGGGGCGCCCGCCCTGAAGACCACCGCGACGTTGAGCGACGGTCGGAACAGGGGGATCGTCGAGGTTTCCGCGAGCGCCTCCGACCGGGACCTCGTGCTGGCCCGCCTTGCGGCCCCCGTCACCGGCATCGCCCCGGTCAAGCGCGCGGGCGCCGCTCCGGCGGCGGGCGGCGACGTGACGGCCGCAGGCTTCGGCCGGACGGCAACCGAGTGGGTACCGGGCAAGCCCCACACCGGCGGCTTCACGGTGAACTCCGCGGACGCCACCACACTGGCCATCACCGGCAAGGGCACCGACGCCCTCTGCAAGGGCGACACCGGCGGCCCGCTCCTCAACGCCGCCGGCGAACTCGTCGCCGTCAACAGCCGCTCATGGCAGGGCGGTTGCCTCGGCACCAACCCCACCGAGACCCGTACCGGAGCCGTCTCCGCCCGCGTCGACGACCTCGCGGCGTGGATCGCCCAGACCATCGCGCCGCGCCGGTCGGCGGCGGTCAACGAGGCGGGTGGCAGTGGCCGGATCCGGTGGGCGGACTGGGACGGTGACGGCAAGCCGGACTACATCAACGTCGCCGACAGCGGCAGCGTCGAGGTCTACCTCAACCGGGGTGGCGACGGCCGCGGCGGCTGGCAGGGCCTGGGCAAGGTGGCCGAAGGCGTGACCGCCGACCGCAACCGGGTCCGCTTCGCGGACTGGGACGGCGACGGCAAGGCCGACTACGTCGTCATCAACACCGATGGATCCGTGGAGGCCCACCTCAACCGGGGCGGCGACGGACGCGGCGGCTGGAGCGGCACCGGCAAGATCGCCCGGGGTGTCACCAACGACGCGAGCAAGGTCCGCTTCGCGGACTGGGACGGCGACGGCCGCACCGACTACCTCGTCTTCAACGACGGCGGCGCCGTCACCGCCTACCTCAACCGGGGCGGCGACGTGGTCCCGGACAACGGCTGGCAGGTCCTCGGCCAGATCACCACGGGCGCGACCAGTGACCGCAACCGGGTCCGCTTCGCCGACAACGACGGTGACGGCAAGGCCGACTACTTCGCCGTCAAGCCCGACGGCAAGGTCGACCTCTACCTCAACCGGGGCGGCGACGTCGTACCGAACACCGGCTGGCAGGTCGTCGGTCAGATCGCGGCCGGTCTGACCACCGATCACACCCGGGTCCAGTTCGTCGACTTCAACGCCGACACCCATGCCGACTACGTACTGGCCGGCGCCGGCAACAGCGCGTCCGTCTTCGCGTGGAACGGCGGCGACAAGGGCAACGGCTGGACCGACCTCGGCAAGGTCGCCAGCGGCTCCTGACCCCGGGCTCCCGCTCCTCCCGCCCCGCCGGGAGGGACATCCCGTACGGCTCGACGTGACCGACGTGACCGACGTGACCGACGTGACCGACCGAGCGTGATCGACCGAGCGTGTTCGACCGCCTCCGGTTCCCCCGCGGGGGAACCGGAGGCGGCGTCCGTTGCGCCCCTCCCCGGGCTCGCCCCGCCCCTCCCTCAGCACGGCTCACGTCTCGTGTCGTGCGCCGCCCTCACCCCCGAAGGACAGCACGACGATGCGACGCAGCACCTCCCTGGCCCTGGTCCTGACCGCAGGTGTCACCGCCGCACTCGGCCTGGGCGTCACACCGGCCGCCGCGGCCCCGCAGCCGGCCGCGCCGCTCGTGAGGATCATGCCGCTGGGCGACTCCATCACCGCCGGCGCGGGCAGCTCCGACGAGGCCGGATACCGTTCCCGGCTCTGGGATCTGATGACCGGCCAGTCCCGCTACACCGCCGACTACGTCGGCTCCGGCTCGTTCGGCACCACCGTCGACCCGGACAACGAAGGGCACAGCGGCTGGACCATTGGCGGGATCCGGGACAACATCGACCGGTGGCAGGCGGCCGCCGCACCCGACGTCATCCTGCTGCACCTGGGCATCAACGACCTCAACTCCCACAACGCCGACCCCGAGGGCGCCTCGGCCGAGCTGGTCTCGCTCATCGACCGCGTCCACGCCAACAAGCCCGGCGTCACCGTCATCGTCCAGGGGCTGCTGCCCGACACGCGCGGCCAGTACGAGCGTACGAACGCCTTCAACGCCGCCGTGCGGGCCGCGGTCTCCGCCCGCTCCGCCACCGGTCGGCACCTGACCTACGTCGAGCCTCCGCGCCTGAACCCTGCGACGGAACTGCCCGACGGGCTGCACCCCAACGACGCCGGGTACCGCAAGATGGCCGCCGCCTATCACCAGGGCCTGGAGCAGGCCGTCACCGACGGCTGGACCCGATCCGCTCCGGCTCCGCGGGCCGGCACCGAGTCGGGCGGCACCGGACGCGTCCGGTGGGCCGACTTCGACGGCGACGGACGGACCGACGAGCTGACCGTCGTCGACTCCGGAGAGGTCCGCGCCCGCCTCAACCGCGGGGGAGCGGGAGCCGGGACCTGGCAGGACATCGGCCGTGTCGCCACCGGCGTCACCACGGACCGTACCCGCGTACGCTTCGCCGACCATGACGGCGACGGGCGCGCCGACTACCTGTACATCGCCCCGGACGGCTCCGTCACCGCGTACCTCAACCGCGGGGGCGACGTCACCGGACCCAACGGCTGGGAGGGCATCGGCCGGATCGCTCGGGGCACCACGCCCGCGCACCAGCAGGTGCGTTTCGCCGACTTCGACGGTGACGGACGCGCCGACTACTGGAGGATCTCGGACTCCGGAGCCGTCAACGTCCACCTCAACCGCGGGGGCGACACCCCGGGGGCGGGCGGCTGGGTCGACCTGGGTCAGATCGCCACCGGCACCACCACCGACCGCGCGCGCGTCCGGTTGGCCGACCTCGACGGCGACGGACGGGCCGACTACTCCACCGTCAATCCGAACGGCAGCCTGACGACCTACCTCAACCGCGGCGGCGACCGCCATGGTGGCTGGCGCGGTGTCGGCCAGACCGCGTCCGGCGTCACCACCGCCCACGAACGCGTCCAACTCGCCGATCTCACCGCCGACACCCACGCCGACTACCTCGTCCAGGAGCCCGACGGCCGGACTACCGTCTACGCCTTCAACGGCGGCGACCCCTCCCCCACGGGCTGGACCCATCTGGGCAGGATCCCCGACGGTTCGTGACCACGCCCGCCGTGTCTGTCTGCGGTAGGGCTGTCGGTAGCCCCACCGGGGCACGTGGCCACCGGGTCGCATGGTCTCCAAATCAGCTGGGCACCAAAGGATTTGACCACACGTCACCGGATCACCGCTCACTTGGCCTGCAGGTCACTCCGGATCAAGGACATGGCGGAGGCCAGTCGGCCGATGCCCTTCTGTACCTCGCGGATGCCCTCGGAAGCCCTGGGCACGTCCTTCTTGGCGGCTCCGTCGACGCACTGGTTGCCGCCGTGTTCGAAGGCGGTCAGGGCTTCCGTCCAGAACCCCCGGGCGTTCTCGCTCGGGATGGTGTCGAGCTTCTTGGCCTTGCCGACCTCCGCCAGCAGTTCCTGGCAGGTGGTGCTCCAGACGTCCATCGGACGCATGCTCACCGCGTTGACCTGGCTCGCGGTGTCGGAGAGCCCCTTGACCCGGCTCTCACCCCCGGAGGACCACCAGTCCTCCAGCTTCTCGGCCGGGGTCGAGCTGCACCCGGTCAGCAGCAGCGCGGTGGCGATGGCGGTGGTCGCGACGGTGGATAAACGGACGCGGATGCGCATGGGCCCCCCTTGTTCGGTCCCGTGATGCTGTCAGGAACCACCGGAACCGGGTAGGGCCCGTGCCCGGATCGTTCACTTCCTCCAGAACAGGTGGTGCGTCACTCCGCTCGGGCTGGGAACGACGTCCAGGTGGAACCGGTCGAGCAGCTCATCGGGCGACTCCCACAGCCGCACTCCGGTCCCGAGCTTCATCGGTGAGACCGCCACGTGCAGGGTGTCGACGAGGTCGGCGTCGAGGAACTCCCGGATGGTGGTCGCTCCCCCGCCGAGGCGAACGTCCTTGCCCTGCGCCGCTTCCCGCGCCAGTTGGAGGACCGTGGCCGGGTCGTCGTCGACGAAGTGGAACGTGGTGTCGGAGAGGCTGAACGAAGGACGCTTGTGGTGGGTCATCACGAACACCGGGGTACGGAAGGGGGGCTCGTCGCCCCACCAGCCCTGCCAATCGTGGTCCTGCCAGGGCCCCCGCTGGGGCCCGAACTTGTTGCGGCCCATGATCTCGGCGCCGATGTTTCGGGGGTAGTCCCGGGTGAGGTAGTCGTCCAAGCCCCGGCTCCCTCCGGGGTCGGTGCGCATGGGCCAGCTCGCCGTGGCGCCGGCCCAGGCGAACAGCCTCCCGGGCTCGACATGGCCGAAGGGCCGTTCGAGGGTCTGGTCCTCGCCGGCGCCGATTCCGTCGATCGAGACGTTGAAGTTCTGGACTCTCAGCAGCTGAGCCACGTGTTCCTCCTGTGATCGCGACAGCGGTGATCGATTCAGAGGGTGGCGCGGGCGCCGCGCCTCTCTTGAGCATCATCGAACGAACACCTTGAACCGTTCCACCCGCCATTCCGTACGGCGGGGTCCTGGCTCGGTGGGCCGCCCGCTCGGCCTCCGCACCGTCCTCCACAAAGCCCTCCGCGTCCTCTTCCGGGCCGGGCCGTCCGGGCGGAGGCCGAGGGAGATCCCACGGGCATCGACGGCAACTGCCCCGACGAGTACACGAACGTCACGGTGGAGTGGGCCGTGCCGCCGGCGAAGGACGACTCGAAGCTCCTGCTGACCGTCACCAACACCGGGACCAAACCGTGCAAGCTGCACAGCCACCCGGTGCTGCGGCTGGAGAACGGCCACGGCCGGCTCGTGGGGGTGGGGGCCCGCTTGCCGACTCCATGCTTCCCCGCTTCCCAGCCCGGCCCCGATCCCGCTTGCCCACTCGCCCACTCAGGCGAACAGTTCGCCGAGCAGCTCGGGGCCGAGAGGGATCGGGGCCGGGCGGTAGGCGGGCGGCTGCGTACCCGTCAGCTCGCGCACGAGGAAGTCCCAGGAGCGCTTGCGGACGTAGGTCAGGCAGTCGATGAACGTGTGCTCGGCCCCCGGCACGATGAGCAGCTCGAAGTCCTTGTCGGCGGCGATGAGCCGGTCGGCCAGGCGCAGTGTGTGGTCCGGGTGGACCTGGTCGTCCAATTCGCCGTGGACGAGCAGGAGTTTGCCTGCCAGTCGGTCCGCGATGTCCACGTTGGAGGTACGCGCCCAGGCCTCGGGGTTGTCCGCGCCGTCGTAGGCCTCCACGAAACCCGGGTTGAAGTGGGGGGCGTCGTGGGAACCGGAGAGTGCGACCCCGGCCTTGAACACCTCGGGGAAGTCCAGCATGGCCCGCGCCGCGGCGAACCCGCCTCCTGAGTGGCCCATGACGCCGACCCGGTCCAGGTCCATCCACGGGCGGGTACGGGCCAGCTGCCGCAGCGCCGCGACGTGGTCGGCGAGGCAGCCGGCGTCGGCCAACCGGCCGTACGAGGCGTCGTGGAAGGACTTGCTCCGCCCCGGGGCGCCCCGCCCGTCCAGTGCCACCACCACGAAGCCCAGCGCCGCGAGGGGTTCGGCGTCGAGGCCCGTAGCTCCGGGGTCGAAGGACGGGGCGACCCGGTCGAGCTGCGGGCCGGGGTAGACGTTGTCCACCACCGGGTAGCGCCGGGCGGGGTCGAACCCGCGGGGTCGGTAGAGCACTCCGTGGATGTCCGTCACCCCGTCGGCCGCCTTGACGCGGAACCGTTCCGGGGCCGTCCAGCCGATGGCGGTGAGCTTGCCTGTGTCGGCGCGCTCCAGCTCGACCAGCACGCGCCCGGTCCAGTCCCGGACGCGGGTCACGGGCGGGGTGTCGACGGTGGACGCGGAGTCGATGAAGTACTCCTGGTGGTCCGGCAGGGTGACGACGTGGTCCAGCGCGTCGTCCGTGACCTTGGCGAAACCGGAGCCGTCCAGGGCGACGCGGCACACCGTGCGCCGGTACGGATCCTCGTCGACCAGCCCGGAGGCGGTGAAGTACACCGCCCCCTCGGCCTCGTCGACGCGCAGGATCTGCCGCACCGCCCACTCACCGGACGTGACCTGCCCGAGCAGTTCGCCGGTGCGCAGGTCGTAGCGGTACAGGTGACCCCAGCCGTCCCGCTGCGAGTACCACAGCACCTCGTCGGCGAGTATGCGTACGAGCGGCGGCTCGTACATCCACTGGTTGGGTTCCACCCGGGTGGAACCGGTCTCGCCGAGCACCGCGGTGACCTCGCCGGTGGTCGGGTCCATCCGGTACAGGGTGAGCGTGCGCAGGTCGCGCGGCCGGTCGAGGTAGTACACCGCCGAGCCGTCCGGGGCCCACCACGCCCACTTGGCCGTGATCGGCGACAGCTGCGGCATGAGCAGCGGTTCGGCCTGTGCGCGGACCACCGTTCGCTCGACGACGTCCAGCACGACCAGTTCGGCCAGCGGCAGGTGCTCGTCCCCGGCGTAGGCGTACCGCTGCGTGTGCAGGCGGGGGGCGCCGCCGTCGGCGGGCCTGGCTTCCACGAGGTGGGTCTGGCGGACTGCGCGCTCGTCGGTCCGGTGCGCCAGCACCTTCGTCGAGTCGGGCGACCAGGCAACGGCGGGCGGCAGGTAGGGGAGGCCTATCTTGCGCAGCAGGGTGCCGTTGGCCGTGCTCTGCGGGCCGGGGCCGTACTGGTGGTCGGGGGCGCCGTCGGTGGTCAGCGCCCACTCGCGGCCGTCGGACAGCGAGCGCGCCCACAGGTCGTGCCCTCGCCGGGACACCGCGATCTTCTTGTCGGGGGACGGCACTTCCAGGGGGTTGCCGGGCGGTGTGAACTCGGCGCGCTCGCAGACGTAGCCGTCCAGGCGGCAGCGCCAGTACTCGCCGAACGCGACGAACTCCACTGCGGTGTAGGCCAGTTCGATGGCCGTGAACGGCAGGGCCTCGGGGTCGACCTGCTGTTCGGAGGCCGCGGCCAGGGCGTCGGCGAGCCGCGCGTGGTCGAAGGCCGGCTCGCGGGTGCCGGCCGCCGGGTCGACCAGGACGAACCGGCGGCCGGCGCCCGTACTCACGGTGTACAAGAAGCGGGCGCCGCCGTCGATCCACTGGGGTCTGACCTTGTCGCCGATGACGAGCTCGCCGGGGCGAACGGGGCGGCGGAAGAGTTGTTCTGCGGCTTGGTAGTCCTGAGTGGTGGTCATTCTCTGTTGGCCCCTGTCGCTTTCGATCTCGGTGTCGGTGTCGGTGTCGGTGTCGGTCAGAGGCTGTGGGCGGTGATGTCGCCGTAGGTGGTGGTCGCGTGGAGGGTCAGCCCGGCGGTGGCGCCTTCGGTGTTCCGGAGTGCGTTGTGGATGCGGCCGTGGCCGGTGCCGGCGTCCAGGGAGGCGGACACCCCACGGGCCGCCCCGACCGAGATGTCACCGGCCTCGGTGCGCAGCGCGACCGTGCCGCTCACGGCCTCGGTGACGTGGAGGTCGCCCTTCTGCGTGGTGAGGTGGGCGGGCCCGGCCAGGCGGCCGACGGAGATGTCACCGGCGAGGAGGGTGAGGCGGGCGCTCGCGGTCTCGTCGAGCTTGACCGCGCCCTGCGCGCCCTCGAAGGTCACGTCACCGAGCCGGCCGACGCCCCGGAACTCGCCTGCGGCGGTCTTCGCCTCGACGTGGGAACCGGCGGGCAGTTGAACGGTCACCTCGACGGATCCGGAGGAGGTTCCCAGGATCCGGCTCTTCGCCGATGCGGCCTCGATCCGCAGGACTCCGTCGCGGTAGTCGACGGTGATCTGCTCGGCCGCCTTCACGTCGCGGCCCTTCGAGGCGTTCGCGGGGAGGATCTCGACGGCGGTGTCGGCGCGGTCGGCGGCGATGAACCGGATGCGGCCGGCGGGGATGTCGAGAACGGCGGAGATCGGGGCGGGGGTGTCGAACTTCAGCATGATGTCTTCCTTCGCTTCGTTGTTTCCGATGAGGGAAACGCTACGTTGCGTTCTACAGATCAGCAACGTACCTATCGAGCGAAGTAGCCATAATAGCAGCTCAGATGCCCAATATCGTTGCAACGGAATGGCACCTAATGCAACAACTGCTCTGCCGCTCGTTGCAATGGAATGAGAGTGAACGCTATGGCCGAGATGCCGGGGCCCCAGGAAGCGTCGAAGAGACGTACCGGGCCGACGGGGAGCAGCGGTTCCGGCTGGGCCCGCCGCCCGGCTTTCCGAGTGTGGACACCGGCATTTGGCGCTGAGGTGTCGCGCCCAGGCAACGCGGCATCGTGGTCACGCCGTGTTGGCGGGCGGTGTGGTCAGGGCGTGACGATGGCGAAGTCGGGGTCGGGGGTGTCGAGCAGGCTCGTGAGGGTCGCGAAGACCTGCGGGTCGCCTTGGACCTGTACGCCGCCCAGGCCCTTGCCGTCCAGGACGGCGAGCAGTTGTGGCTTGGTCAGGGTCAGGGTGAGGTCGGCGGCCGGGGCCGATCCGTCGGTTTCCGCGGCGGTATCGGTGCTGCGGTAGGTGAGGGCTCCGTTGGACAGCAGCAGGTGCCAGGTTCGGCCCTCGTCGGTGACGTTCCAGTTCATCGTGAGCTTCTCGTCCCAGGCGCGCGGCCCGTCAACGCGGATGGCGAGGGAGTCGACGAGCATGTCGACGGTGAGTGCCATCGCCATCTCGGGGTTGGTCGCGTCCAGCACGGTGTGCGCGATCGTGCCGCGCAGTTCCTGGGCCCCCATCAGGTAGAAGTTGCGCCAGGTGCCGTTCTCCGAGCCGTGGCCGAGCTTTTCGTACACCGATGCCAGTGCCTGCTTGGCGGCCGTGTCGTCGGGGGCGGCGAAGACCGCGTGCCCGAGCAGCGTCGCGGCGAAGCGCAGGTCCCCGGAGGCGGCGTACTCCTGGCCCTTGGCGACCAGTGCGGGAACGCCGCCGTAGTCGGCGGCGTAGCGGCGGGCCTGCTCGACCGGCGGGTGTTGCCACAGGTGGGCCGGGTTGCCGTCGAACCAGCCCATGTAGCGCTGATAGATGGCCTTCACGTTGTGGCTGACGGAACCGTAGTAGCCGCGGTTGGCCCACCGGCGCGCGATGGCCGGCGGCAGTTCGATCAGCTCGGCGATCTCCAGGCCGGTCAGGCCCTGATTGATCATGCGGAGGGTCTGGTCGTGCAGGTAGGTCCACATGTCCCGTTGGCCGGCCAGGTGCTCGACGATGCGGTCCCGACCCCAGGTGGGCCAGTGGTGGGAGGCGAACGCGACCTCGGTCCGGTCGCCGAACAGGGCGATCGTCTCGCTCAGGTAGTGCGCCCAGATGCGGGTGTCGCGGACCAACGCGCCGCGCAGGGTCAGGATGTTGTGCATGGTGTGGGTCGCGTTCTCCGCCATGCACAGCGCGCACCGGTCGGGGAAGTAGAAGCGCCCGCGTACACGTTCTCCGCCACCGCGTGCTCCAGGAACCCGGCCGGGGCGAGCACCGGTACCGGGGCGTGGCCGTGCGGCAGGATCGCGCGCGAGCCGCCGAAGTGGTCGCCGTGTGAGTGCGTGTAGATCAGCCCGGTGACTGGGCGGTCGCCGCGGTGCTCGCGGTACAGCGCGAGCGCGGCGGCCGCGGTCTCGGCGGAGATCAGCGGGTCGATGACGATGACACCGGTGTCGCCCTCGACGAGCGTCATGTTCGACAGGTCCAGGTTCCGGACCTGGTAGATCCCCTCGGTGACCTCGAACAGGCCCTGCTTGGCGCACAGCCGGCTCTGTCGCCAGAGGCTGGGGTGCGCGCTGTCGGGGCAGTCCGCGTCCAGGAACCCGTACGCGTCACCGTCCCAGATGACGTGGCCGTCGTCCGTCCGGACGATCGCCGGGTCGAGAGCGGCGACGAAGCCCCGCTCGGCGTCCTCGAAGTCGGAGCGGTCGGCGTAGTCGAGATCAGTCATGGGGAACGAATAACCCAAAGGGTGTCAATAAAGGGTGTCAATTTAGTCATTGCCGCAGCGGGTGGGGCGGGCGGATCGGGGCCCCACGCACCTCGGGAGCCCCGCAGTGTGCGCCCCCATCGGCGGAAGGGGTACGGAGCGGCGGCGCGGGCGGCGCGGAGCCGGTGGTCCGGCAAGATCGGCGGGATGGGAGACTGGCCGGCCGTACACATGGCCGAGGGGCGATGGCAGGTGGCACGTGACATGAGGCATGTGACATGTGGCCGATGCAGAGAGCAGACAAGGTGGGGATCATCGTGCGACGACGACCGAGGCGCACAGCCGTGGCGTTCCTGGTCATGACGGCACTGATGACGGCGACGGTGACGGCCTGCGCCCATCCGCTACAGGATCTCGGCCCGCTGCCGCCCCGGTTCTCGGGCCCGCCGCTGCCTGCGGACACGGCGGTGGCGGAGATGACGTCCGTGCTGGCGGCGGAGGGCATCACCATGGAGCGGGAGCCCTCGAACGTCAACGGCATCTGCCTCGAACGACTCTCGGGACGGCACGCGCCGGAAACGGTGGACGCCGCCCTCAAGGCGGCCTTCGCGCGCGCACGTTCCGAGCAGGGCTGGCAGACCGGTCCCGACCTGGGCAGCCGGACGCTCACCCTGACGAAGAACAACTGGACGGTCACGGCCGGCCTTCCCGGGGGACAGGTGGCCCAAGGCATCCAGCCGCTGATCGTCATGTCGCTGATGTGCGTGGACGGCGCCGGCACCCCCTCCGCCGTCACCTCACCGCCCGCGACCGCGCCCACGCCTTCGGTACCGCCGACACCCTCCCCGGCCTCGCCCTGACAGGCCTCGCAAGACCCGCAGGATCACAGGCCTCTCGGACACCTGACAGACGTAGGGGAACCTGAGAGGTTCGGGTGGAACCTGAGAGGTTCGGGAGGGTGGTGTGGAGGGCGTTCATCGGCTGCGCCGTGTGGTGGGCGCGGGAGCCTCGGGAAGGCGGACCGCCACCAGCGGCAGGAAGCAGCCGACGAGAGGCCCCATGCACAGTGCGATCAGTACCGTTCCGACGCCGAGGGTTCCGCCCAGCAGCCATCCGGCGCCGGCGACGGTGACCTCGATGCCGGTGCGGACCACGGCGAGGGGCAGGTGGGTGAGTCGTACGAGTCCGGTCATGATGCCGTCGCGCGGTCCCGAGCCGAACTGCGCGCCGAGGTAGAGCGCGTCGAAGAAAGCGAGTGCGACCAGGCCGAGGGCGAGGGATCCGACCTGGGTGAGTGGTCCTTGGGGGTGGGGGAGCACGGCCGCGGTGGCATCGGCGGCGAACCCGACGATCGCCACGTTGAGGAGCGTGCCGAGCCCGGGCGGTTCTCGCAGGGGGATCCATGCCAGGAGCACGAGCAGCGAGATCAGGTTGGTCGCCCAACCGAACGAGATTCCGAGGGACTTGGCCGTCCCTTCCGTGAGCACGTTCCAGCCGGCGGCGCCGAGTCCGGACTGGACGAGGAGCATCACGGCGGCCCCGTACCCCGCCAAGCCGAGCAGGAGTTGGGGGATGCGACGCGCTTTCCGGGCTGCCCGGATCTGGGCGAGCGCGTTCATGCGCGGGATCAGGGGCGTCACGGGCGGGTCGTGTGGAGCGGTGGCGGGGGTGTGTGCCGTGGAGGAAGGAGGTGCCGGAGGTGCCATGCGGCGAGTCTCCGGGCAATCTGGCCCTGGGTTCCATAGCCAGATTGACTATGCTGGTCGGGTGAAGATCAGCTCGCACGCGGTGGCCCGGATGTTGGGGCCGTGGCAGGAGGGGCCGGGGCCGGCGCACCAACGACTCTCGGACCGGCTGCGTCTGCTCATCCTGGACGGACGTGTCTGCCTGGGTGCGGTCCTGCCGAGCGAGCGTGACCTGGCCACCGCGCTCGGCACCAGCAGGACCACGGTCGGTGCCGCGTTCCGCACGCTGGTCGAGCACGGATACCTCGCCACGCAGGCCCGTACCAGGGCGACGGTACGGCTGCCCGGCGACACGACGCCCCGCAACCCGCCGCGCACGGACGCGGAGACCATCGACCTGTCGTTCGCCGCACCGGCCGCGCCCGTCGAGATCCTCCACGCCGCGTTCGCGACGGCTCTCGAACAACTGCCACGCCATTTCGAGCGCCACGGATACGACCGGTACGGCACCGCGGAACTGCGCGAAGCAGTCGCCCGGTGGTACGAACGACGAGGGTTGCCCACCCGACCCGATCACATCCTGATCACCAACGGCGCGCAGCACGCGCTGGGGCTCCTGACGCGCGTGCTCGTCTCGCCGCGCGACACGGTCCTCGTCGACCATCCGACCTACCCGCACGCGATCACGACCTTCACCGAGGCCCGCGCCCGCCTCCTGCCCGTCCCGGTGGGATCCGCGGTGGGCTCTGCCGGCTGGGACATCGAGCAACTCCACGCCGCGGGGCGGGCCGCGCACCTGGCCTACCTGATTCCCGACTTCCACAACCCGACGGGGATGTGCATGCCCGCGGGCGTGCGCCGACAGCTCACGCTCACCTGCCCCACGGTCGTCGACGAGACGATGACCGATCTGGCTCTGGACGTTCCGCCCCCGGAACCTCTGGCCGTGCACATGCCGACAGCCATCAGTATCGGCTCGGTGTCCAAGAGCGTCTGGGGCGGCCTGCGCACGGGGTGGATCCGCGCGTTGCCCTCCCTCCTGGAACGCGTCGCGGGGGCCCGTCCCACCACGGACCTCGGCACCCCTGTCGTCGAACAGCTCGCGACAGCAGCACTTCTGAATGGACATCAGACACGGCGGTCCGACTCGCTCCGGCACCTCAGGGCGCGACGTGACGCGCTGGGGCGCGCACTCACCGAGTACCTCCCGGACGTCCACACCCTGCAACCGGTCGGGGGTGTGACGCTCTGGGCGACGTTCCGCGAGCCCATCAGCTCCCGGCTCGCAGCCGTGGCGCCCGACCACGGGGTGACGATCGCGGCCGGACCACGCTTCGGGGTCGGAGGCGCTTTCGAACGCAACATCCGACTGCCGTACACGCTCCCACCCGAGCAACTGATCGAGGGGATCCGCAGACTCGCACGAGCGGAACAGGCGCTCCGTCACGGCGCCACCGGAACGCACACCCCCGCGCCCGTCGCATGAGGGCGACGACGGCGCCAGGAGGCCCGGCAGCCGGCTTCAGAGTCACGTACTCGGAGCCCGGCGCGCCACGCGGTAGCGGAGGTAGTGGACGTTCGACGTGAACGTGCGGGTCTCGACGAGTTCGAGATCCAACCGGCGCTCGTCCCGGGGAAAGAACGGAATGCCACCGCCGACCAGTACCGGGTAGACCTTGGGCCGGTACTCGTCGATCAGTCCCAATGCGGCGGCCTTGGCGGCGAGTTGCGCGCCACCGATCGCGATGTTGCCCTCCCCGGGCTCGGCCCGCAACCGCTCGATCTCCTCCTCGAGGTCGCCGGAGGCCAGGCGGGCATTGCCCCGTACCGTCGACAGCGTGGTGGAGAACACCACCTTGGGGAGCGCGTTCCAGAGTGCGGTCCACTCACGCGTCGAGTCGTCGAGCGACGGACCCTGGTCGACGGTCTCCCAGTAGAGCATCGCCTCGTACAGCCGTCGTCCCAACAGGTGGACGCCGACCTCCCGGATCTGGTCGATGGCGAAGCGGAAGACCTCCTCGTCGGGCGGCGTCCAGTCGAACCCGCCGTCCGGCCCGACGATGTAGCCGTCGAGGGAGACACCCATCGAGTAGGTCACGCTGCGCATCGGACGTCCTCCTCGGGAACCGGTGATTCGACGTTATGACCCGCCGGCCGTCACACGACTGTGCTGCACGACGGGGCCCGGGGGCCGCACGACACGGCCCTGTACGACACGGCCCTGTACGACACTGTCTAGGCGTCCAACGCGGTCAGGCCGTCCTGCCAGCGCGTACGCCGTTCCTCGGGGCTCTGCTCCCACCAAGGGGTGCCGCGCTCCCCCAGGGCCACCTTCGCCCACTGCACCCTGTCCCGGGCGGCCCGCTCGGCCGCGGGGTCGTGGGCGCGGAGCGCGACGCCGACGGCCCGGCGGGCAGCCATCAGGTGGACGCGCAAGCGGGCGCCGACGTCATCGGGGATGGCCGGGTCGGTGGCGCGCCAGCGCCGTCCGCCGATGACGACGTGATGACCGTCCGGGGTGGTGTCCGGCGGGGGTTTCCGAGTCACGGGAACCGACTGCCCACACCGGGCGGACAGCAACCAATCTTGAGCCGAACGCCTGCCGCCCGGCCCATGGCCGTCGCCGTCGCCGTCGCCGTGACCGTGGCCGTGGCTAGCCCGCCGGGTACGCCCCGACCGCCTGCCGGTAGGCGACGTGGCCGCCGAGCGCGCCAGTGACGGCGACGGCGGTCAGCCCTGCCATCGACCACAGTCGGCCCTTCGTCCGCCGGCCGCCCAGTCGGTTCGTGAGGGCGATGACGTAGCAGGTGACCGCGACGGCGTTGGAGGCCGCGTGGGCGAGTCCCACCCGGGCCTGCTCGGGTGGGAGGTCGGCCCAGTCGACCCAGCCGGCCACGGCAGCCGGGGCCACACCGGCCAGGCCCACCGCCGTGAGGACGGTTGCCCCGCACTGCGCTCCCGGTACGAAGTCCAGGACGGCGGCCGACAGCCAACAGCCGATGGGCACCTGCACCAGAACGGGATGGACGGGGTGGCCCAGGGCCCGCCCGCGGAGATGGTCACGCGCCCCGCCCAAGGGCAGCGAACGGATCGCCTTCTGCAGGGCCCGCACGGCCGGGTCGGCCCGCGTGGCGTGCTCGATACGGTCCAGGGCCGTCAGCCACCTGGTCGAAACCGTCCCCAGCACGGATCGGCCGGGCGGGGCGGCCAGGTCAGGGGGGCCGGGAAGGTCGGAGGTGTGAGTGTCCATGCGCAGCACCTACCCGCCCTCGCACGGCACCCCGCCGGCGACCGGGCGCGTGCGCCCACAAGGCCCTGCGACGTCAGCCTCCCGAGTGACCCCGCCCCTGCCACGACTGACTCCGCCCCTGCCACGACGCCACGGCCTCCACGACCATCAGGAGGGAGCGGGAGGCAGCGGGCAGCGGGAGCCGGCGGCGGTCGGCATGAGGGCGCGCCGGGCGGGAAGGCGCAGCCGTAGCGGAACCCGTACCCGCCGTCTACGCCCCCAGAGCGTTCGCGGGCGGGGCGGGCGCTCCAGGAGGAGAACATGGCGCTCGAAAAGAACGATCGAGTGGGCTACCGCGACGGCCGGGAGGGCCGACACCACGGCCGTGTCGAGGAGGTGCGCGATCCGGGACCGCACGCGGTGTACCGGATTCGCAACGAGCTCACCAACGAGATCCAGGTCATCACGCAGGAGCAGATCGTCCAGGGAGCGGGCGAAACGGACGTGTGACCCGCGGCACCGCTCACGGCCGGCACGTCGCGCCGTACGCGGTGTGTCACGCCGTACCCGGTACGTCACACGGCGTGCTCGGCACGTGATCCAGGCCCCGCCGACCGGGCCCTGGTGGGGACCCGGGCCGGTTCGGCCGTTCGCCGTGTAGGAGTATGTCGTGGTGAACGGAGACGAAGCAGCGGTGGTCACCACGACCGCGCACGAAGGCATGACCGTCGTCCGCCTGCGCGGTGATCTCGACGGGGAGAGCGCGCCGGGCCTGGCTCAGGCTCTCGTCGAGGCAGCGGCACGCGGGACTTCCCGCACGATCATCGACCTGTCCCAAGCGGAGTTCGCGGACTCCTCCGTCCTTCACGCACTGTTCGACGCCCGGAAGGCTCACATGGCGGCGGGAGTGGTTCTCGTTCTCGCGGGCCCGCTGCAGGAGACGATCCGCCGGCTGTTCGAGGTGACCGGCTCCGGACCGGCGTTCCGCATGACGGACTCCCTGGAGACCGCGATGACATGCTGAGCCCACGTTGTGCACTTCTCCTGACCGAACCGGTGTGTCGCCACATGACACGCGCCACGATGGGCAGGCGATGACGGTATGAACGCGTCCACAGAAGCCGATGACAGCCGCGGCTCCGGAGACCGAAAGGACCGCGGTCACATGACCGTCGCGACACCGGCCCCTCACGCGCCGGCGCCACCGACGGCCGATTCCACCCGCGTGCCGGCCACTGCGGCCGCCGCCCGCGCCAGGGTCTGCGACCTGCTGCGACGTGCGGGCATCAGCCTGGACAGCGTCACCGCCGCGGACACCCTCCTCGTCACCTCCGAGCTCGTCACGAACGCGATCCGCCACGGCGGCGGCCTCACCGCGTTCCACACCGAGATCGCGGACGACACCCTCCTGCTGTCCGTCGCGGACGCCAACCCCCGCGCCCCCGAGCCCCGCACGGGCACCCCCGACCAGCCGGGCGGCTACGGATGGCCCCTCATCACACGCCTCACCGAACGCGTCGACATCCGCAGCCACCTCGACGGCAAGACCATCAGCGCCGAACTGCGCCTGGCCTGAACCTGTTTCCCTCGACACGGCGGTACACGTCGTGCGGCCAGGTCAGCGGGCCGGGACCTGGTGGGACCGCATCGAACCGGGCGCGGCGGCACCGGGCATGACGGCGGGGCCCACCCCCGGTGAAGGGGTGGGCCCCGTAGGCCTCGTGTCCGTACACGGGATCCGGTACGCCGGAGACGGTGGACCGGAGTCAGTGCGCCGGAGCCGCTACCAGCGGTACCAGCGGCCGCTGCCTCCCTTGGGACGGGCGACGAATCCGATCAGCCACAGCACCAGCACGGCGATCGCGACCCACCAAAGGATCTTCACCGCGAAACCGGCACCGAAAAGGATCAGAGCGAGCAGAAGAACAAGAAGCAGGGGAACCATAGTTATCAACCTCCGAAGCGTCTTCTGCCCTGGCGATCCCCGCGCATGCGTTCTTATTTAAGCGTTTCTTATCCGCCCAGGCGGGAAGCCGTACACCCTTTCCAACACGTCTCGTTTGCCAGGGGACCCCCGTCGGCACGTTTGTCTCAGCAGAAGTGGGCAGACGCTCCTGCGTAAGCTTTCTCTACCGCTTGGAAGTGATGACCGTGTCCGGTGAAGAGAAGACCCAGGCCAAGACCGAGCAGGCCAAGGGCAAGGTCAAGGAAACCGCGGGCCGCCTCGTCGGCAATGAACGCCTCACTGCCGAAGGTCGCGCCGAGCAGGCCAAGGGCGATGCCCGCCAGGCCAAGGAAAAGGTGAAGGACGTCCTCAAGGACTGACACCACGGCGAACGCGGTGGAGGGGCGGTTCCCGCAAGGGGCCGCCCCTCCACCGCGTTCGCCGTGGCGGGACCGCTCGGAATGCGCACGGACGCAGGCCCGGCCGGGCCGGGACGGCTACTGCTTCCCTGGAGGCGGGTTCCTTGCTGCATCGCGGCAACCGCCCCGGCAAGGGTTCTCATGCCCTCGATATCCGACTTCACCCGACATGGGGAAACCAATTTCCCGCAGCAGTCGACAGCACGGCGGTGGCCCGCCCCGGAATCGGGACGGGCCACCGCCACACCACTGTGAGATGCCGGCCGGCTACCAGCGGTACCAGCGGCCACTACTGCCCTTCGGGCGGGCAATGAACCCGATCAGCCACAGCACCAGTACCGCGATCGCGACCCACCAAAGGATCTTCACCGCGAAACCGGCACCAAAGAGAATCAGAGCGAGCAGAAGAACAAGAAGCAGGGGAACCATGATTATCAACCTCCGAAGCGCCTACTGCCCGTGATCCCCGGTCTCACACCCCGACTTTCTCCAGCCAAAGGCGATGCCCGCCAGGCCAAGGAGAAGGTCAAGGACACCTTCAAGCACTGATCCACCGAACGCCGCGCCCACGGGGCCGGTGACGACGGGGATGTCTGTCCGTTCGTCAGACCGGGACGATGCCCGCATCTTGTGGTTTCTGCCAGTACGGACGCTCTGTCGGGGTGCGCAAGACTTCCCGCCAGAGCCGCGGGGGTGGCCCGGTACGGGGGTGGCCCGCGAACGAACGCATGACGAAGTGTGGGGGGATGACGTCACTGTGAGCACACAACAGTACGACCAGATCGGTGAGGCGTACGAGGGCTTCAAGGCCCTGCCGCTGGAGCAGTACGCGGTGGTGCCCGGTTTCCTGGCCATGGTCGGGGACGTGCGCGGCAAGTCGGTCCTCGACCTGGCTTCCGGCACGGGCTTCTACAGCAGGGAGTTCAGGCGGCGTGGCGCCTCGGAAGTGCTCGGAATCGACATCTCCGGCGAAATGGTCTCCGTGGCACAGCAGTTGGAGGAGAGCGATCCACTGGGTGTGCGTTACGAGGTCGGTGACGTGGCCGACCTGCGGACCTTCGACGCGAGCTTCGACATCATCCTCGCCGTCCAACTGCTCAACTACGCACCGGACATCGCCACCACGGAGCGGATGTGCCGCAACGCGTACCGGAGTCTGAAGCCCGGCGGCGAGTTCTTCGGGCTCAACCAGTCGCCCGACTTCCGCTTCGACGGGCCGCCGCCGGACAGGTACGGCTTCCACACCGAGCTGACCGGCAAGGAGGTCGAGACCGGCCGGCAGGTGCGGACCACGGCACTGCTCGACCCGCCCGTCTCGTTCGTCGCCAACCTCCCGCGCCGGGAGGTCTACGAGAAGTGCCTGAGGGCGGCCGGATTCAGCGAGGTGACCTGGGTCCCGGTGACGGTGTCGGAGTCCGGGGTGCGCGAGTTCGGTGCGGACTTCTGGGCGGACTTCCACGCCAATCCCCCGCTGGAGATGCTGCGCTGCCGCGCCTGACCGTCGACCGGGCGTTCGGGCGTTCGGGCGTTCGGGCGTTCGGCTGACCGTCGCCCGTACGTCTGCCCTGGCCCGGCCCTCGCGGTGCGCCCGAACAGGCAGCGGAACGGGCACCCGAACGAGCACCCGAGTGAGCACCCGAACGAGCCGTCGGGCCGGGGCGCCGGCGTCCGCGCCGGGGGCGCCGCTCAGGTCGGGGCGTTCCAGGCGGTCGTCAGACCGTCCAGCCACGCGGGCGGCAGCTCCGCGGCGTCCCACTCCTCCCGCAGCGCCTGCGGGGCGACGACGAGCCGTTCCAGTACGGCGATGCTGGTGACGGAGTGGACGAGCGAGTAGCGGCCGTGCACCGTGATGGCGCTGCCGGGCCCGAACGCCGCGAACAGTCTCTCCAGCCGGGCCCGGTGGGCCGCGACGAATGCCGTCAGGCGCCCGGCGTACGCGGCGCGATGGCGGGGGGTCATCGTGGCGAGTACGGCGGCGAGCACGTCGTCGGTGACCTCCGGGTCCAGCTCGGAGACCGCGGTGTACGACAGGTACAGGGGGGTGAGCGCCACCCGCGCCCGTTCCACCTCCATGCGCCCAGGCCGTGGGCGTTCCTCGGCCTGGGCCGGCAGCCCGTCGGGCCCCACGACCCGGAGCAGGGTCCGCTCGGCGACGTCGCCGAGTTCCTCCAGGAGGTCCCGGGCGCCGTCGAGCCAGCCCGATTCGTACACCTCGCCCTTGTCCCCCGGCGCGCTGCGGCCGGTGCCGCTCAGCTCCTCGTGCGCGAGGGCCAGCGCGCCCGCCTCCAGGAGCCCGATCAGTTCCCGTGCGTCGCCGGAAGGGACCCCCGCCCGCGCGAGGAGCTGCAGCAGCGTCGTCCTCGCGTTGTCGACACTGGCCTCGTCCGGCCACTGCCGTCCCTCATCGGCCGTGCTCATCGGTCCTCCTCATCGTTCGGGTGGTGCGGTGTGTCCAACGAGATCGTTCCCTTCGACGGTCCAACGTCCGACACCCGGGCTGCGCTCCCCTGCGGCGCGATCCGGAAGGTCGGTGGTCGGCGATCGGTGGTCGGTGGTCGGCGATCGGCACGGAGCGTCCGCCGTCGCCGCCGGGCTCGCCGGGGCGGCTGCCAGGCCGTCCCGGGCGTCGCGCTCCCGGCGCCGACCTCCCGCCAACGTCCCGGCGACCTCCCGCGGCGCCGACCGTCATCCGCCGCCTCGTGCTGCGGTTCGACCGTCCATCGGCATCTCGGTGTTCACGGCGGTCATCATGCCGCAGAGCGGGGACGATCGGGGCGCCACGGTCGGGCTCCCGTGCGGATCCCGACCGGCCCTCCGCTCGTGCCCCGGGTCGAACTTCGGGTCGAGCCGGCCGGGCCGGACCACATGGGGTTCGTGCGGGAGCCGAATGGGCGAGTGTCCGGGTGCGGAAGGTGTTCTGGCGTGTGTATGTGGTGATGGGTTCCGTGTGGATCCGTACCGGCGCCATCTCGCTTGAGGAGTTCCCATGAAGCGTCTTCCCGTGATCGGCGTACTCTGCGCCACCGCGGTCTTCGGTCTCACCGCCTGCTCCGACGACAGCAGCTCCCCCGCGGAGGAGGCCACCAAGGCCGCGAGTGAGCTGTGCAGCAATCTCACCGGGCTCAAGGCCGACAACGCCAAACTCAAAGCGCTCAACCCGTCGTCCGCGACCAAGGACCAGATCAAGGACGCCGTTCAGGCCGTCCAGGACGACTGGAACAACGTCAAGGAGAACACGAAGCAACTCAAGGAAGCCGAGGCCTCGGCCATCAAGAGCGCCGCCGAGGACCTGAAGAAGTCGTACGAGTCCCTGCCGGGCGACACCACGGGCCAGAACGCGATGACCCAGCTCCAGCCGCAGATCCAGAAGCTGGACGAGGCCACGAGCGCGGCGACGACCCGTCTCAAGTGCTGACGACGGCATCACGGCGGTGACCCCGGCGTCCGGCCGGCCGACGCAGGGCGGTCCGGCCGGCCTCCGTCGGCCGGCCAGACGAGCGGTGAACCGGGCGGCGGGGTCGGCCGGTTGTCAGTGCCGCCTTTTACCTTGGCACCATGGAGATCACCGAGCGGACACTTGCGGAGGCCTGGCAGCGCAGGGCCTCCCGGCACACCTTGCTCGACGGAGTCGGGCTGCCGCCCGTGGTGTCCTCGGACGACGAGCTGGAGGATCGGGCCGAGCGCGCCGAGGAGGCGCAGGACGGCGGCCTGTGCCTGCTGCTGGACGAGAACGGCACGGTACGTGGCCGTGACGGTCCCGACCGGGCGCTCTTCGCCACCCGCGACCTCGAACAGGTGCTTTACCTGATCGGCGAGGCCGCGATGCGTCGGCGTGGCGGCAGCCTGGCAGAGGTGGCCGACGCGCTGGACCGGATCGATCCGGCGTGGGGCAGACGGTTCCGCGCCGGCGGCCCGGACGACACGGGGGCGGTCGAGCCGTGCGGACGGGATCCGCTGGAGGGGTTCGCCTGGATAGCGGGGTCCTGGCGTGAGCAGGATCCGTACACCACGCTCGCCTTCTTCCGCGCGGCTCCCGGGCGGACCGTCGACGCCGGGCGGCTGGCCCTGCTGTACGGGGCCGATCCTGCTCAGGTCGCGGCCGGTACGCGCCTGAAGGACCTCGGGGCCGTGGACGACGGCAGGACCCACCGGGACCGTGGATGGGAGAGCTGCTGTTTCGGGCAGGCGGGCGGGTGGACGTTCCTGCTGCACCACGACACGCCCCCGGGGTCCTTCGCGGACAAGGAGGCGTACGCGGCGCTCGGGATCGAGGAGAGCGTGTGGCTGAGCGCCACCTCCGCGAAGGCCATCTACACCTTCGACTACATACGCAACGGCCGCCGTGTGGGCGACGACGACGGCGTGCTGGAGCTGATCTGGTACGAGCACGGCCACCCCCCGTACCCGCCGGGCGGCGAGTTGGATTTCCTCAACCGGGCCCTGCGCCGTGCCGAGCTGGACCACCCCGAACTGACCAACACGTTCGAGTTGTACTTCCACGCCTTGGAGGAGTCCCTCGGTCTGCGTCTGCCGCGTCGGGACTTCGCGGAGGGGGAGGTGCGGGCCGCGTACTGGGCCGAGTAGCCGCGTACCGGACCGGGTGACGGCTGACAGCGGTGGGGGCGAGCGCGTGGGGGCGAGGCCCTGACGACAGGTTCTAGGAGGGTTCGGCGGGGGTCCAGACGAGCGGGTACGCCTCGCTGCCGGTTCGCTCGACCCACTGGAGTCGGTCGCGCAGGACGGCACGTCGGTGCTCGGGGACCCGCTCCGAGAGCCCGTGCAGCAGGTCGCGCATCCTGCGCAGGGCCATCGGGGATCCGGCGGTGGCGAAGAGCACGTCGTCGACGGCGGTGCGGACGTAGTGGTCCCAGTCGGGTACCGGGACGCTCACCCTCAGCCGTCCGGCGGGGTCGTCGAACCCGCCGATCTCCAGATCCCGGCCGGCGAGACGGGTCAGCAGGTCTTCGAGCCGGTCCAGGGCCTCCACCGCCGTGGCCGGATCGTTCACCGCCGGGGACAGGGCGCGCAGCGCGATGTCGGCGAGGAGCCGGAACGGCAGTTCGGGGTCTTGGACGAAGCTCCGCTCGACCCCCGCGGTCAGGGCCGCGCGCAGCGCCGCATCGGTCGGGCCGTCCGCCGTGACCTCGGCGAGCACCGTGCCGGCCGTGAGGGTCGCGCCCGGGGCCACGCGGAAGGCGACCGCGGAGTCGTGTTCCCGTGCCAGGTCGACGAGGGTGGCCATGTCGATCCGCTGGAGCACGGCCGGCGGTCCCGTCCAGCGGACCACCGTGCGGCCCGCGCCGATGTCGGACGGCTGCGGGGCGGGGGCCCGGTCCGGGATGGCGGGGGTGCCGTCCGGATCGTAGGGGCGTGGGTACAGGCCGTCGTACAGGTCGTGTGCGCGGGTGGCGATGGCGGTCAGCGAGTGACCGAGCTGGATGGAGTTGAACGCCCTCATCTGGAGCGACCTCATCAGGCCGAGCGCGATCAGCGTGAGGATCATGGCGACGCAGGGGACGAAGACGGAGACGTGGTCGTGGCTGCCGATGGCCAGGCCCGAGGTGATGCAGAAGACGAACACGCCGACGGTGAAGGCGAAGGCCCGCCAAACGATCGGCTCGTCCCGGAACAGGCCGAGGCGCGGCGTGAACATGGTCGAGGAGAACTGCACGACCAGGAACAGCATCGAGTAGATGATGCTCACCAGGCTGACGACGCCGAAACCGATGGTGAACAGCACGCTGACCACCCGTCCCGCGGCCACTTGGGGGCCCAGCGTGACGAGGGGGGCGAGCAGGCCCAGCAGCAGCCCGACGACGGCGCAGAACAACTGGGCCAGGTCACGGCGCAGGGCGTTCGCCGGCCGCCTGTAGGGCGCGCCGCGCGGGCGGCGTGTGCGGGCCTCGGGCTGGGCGGGGCCGACAGCAGAGCCGGGCATCCGGCCTCCTCCAGGGTCGTGTCTCACGGTGGTCGATCGCGGCCCGCACCGGGCGCCCTGCCGGGTGACCGAGCCCGGCCGGTGCCGGCGGTGCGGGTGTGGTGCCGGTGCGGGTCTCAGCGCCGGTGCGGGTGCGGGGGCGGGTGCGGGTCTCGGCGCCGGTGCGGGTGTGGGGGCGGGTGCGGGTCTCGGCGCCGGTGCGGGTGTGGTGCCGGTACAAGGCAGGTGGCGGGGCGGGTGCCGTTCAGTTCGGGCGCCGGCCCGGGGCCGAGAACATCAGGCAGGACGTGGCGAGGAAGTCGCGGTGGCCCATGACCGCCCGCGGGCGAGCCGGGCTGTGGTGAACGCGTCGTATCCGGCGGCCAGGCAGCGGTGCTGTTCAGGGGCGTGCCCGCTGTCGTTGTCGAAGGCGTAACCGGGCGGCAGGGATGTGCTGGTCATGGAGTCCTCATCCGAACGCGGGCTGCGGGCACGTGACGTGGCGGGGTCGAGCCGGGAGGCGGGGGCGACGCGCCCCGGGTGGACACGGTCCCGCGGTCGGGGGGCGCGACGGCGGCCGGCGGCTCGACCGGAACGAGGACACCGACCCTTTCCACCCGAACGGCACGAAGGGGCTTCAGCCCGGCACGATCCCACAACGACCGGGCGTCACCAAGGACCTTCCGCTCGAACCGCGGGGGATCCCGGCGAGGTCGCGCCCCGGGCACGACTCGGGTCCCTCGGCGGATACCGCGATGAGCGTGTGGCTGATGGCTGATGGCTGATGGCTGATCAGGATCCGTACGGCTGTCGGTACGGGTGCCGGTCAGGACGCGTACGGGGGTCGGTTCGGAAGCCGGTGCCGGTGCGGGTGCAGGTCAGGGGTACGCGTGCCGGTCGGGGACGCGTACGGGTGTGTTCGGGAGCCGGTGCCGTGCCAGTGCCGGTCAGGGATGTGTACGGGGGCCGGTCGCGCGGTCGTGGTTCGGGGCGCCATGCCGTTGCCCGTGTCCTCCGCGCCGGTTGATGTGGTCGGGACGGACAGCCGGCGGGTTTCGAGGCGTCAGCACGAAGCCTGGACAGCCGTACCGGATTCAACCTTTAGGGCGACACCCGAACGGCCGAGCGGCCGTAACGTTTCTTCGTTTGCGCCCCCTGAGCTGCGCGGATGGCGCCGGGACGCGTGTGCCGCACATCCGTTCGGCCGCGCCACCGCACTCGCCATGATCTTGAAGCGCCCTACAGTCGAGGCCGCGACCCTGCCCAACCCCTACGCGAATCACCGCCGGATGGGTCGGCTGGAGATCGACTCGGCGCGGTTGGTGGCCTCCTTCGACGGGATGCCGGCCAAGGTCCGCGGGGCGGTGCGCGACATCGGGGTGACGGTCGACGACCTGGACCTGGTGTGCGTGCACCAGCCGTCCGTACCGTTCACCCGGGTCGCGTGCGACTGGGTGGGGGTGGATCCGGGGCGGATCCTGGCCACGTTCCCCGCGCACGGCAACGTCGCGACGAACACCATCCCCCTCCAACTGGCCACCGCCCTGGATGCGGATCGGCTGCACGCGGGTGACCTGGTCGGGATGTTCGGTTTCGCGAGCGGCGCGAGCGCCGGCGTCGTCGTCTGTAGGTGGTGACGCCGTGATCACCGAACCCGCGGACCGGCCCGGCCCCGCCGCGCCCCCGACGCCCTCGCCGCCCTCGACGCCCCCGGTGCGTCCCGCGCGCATCGACCCGCTGCCGCTCGAACGGTGGACGCCGGAGCTGCGCGGGCTGTTGGCCGGTTCGGCCAAGGACGGTCCCGGACGCGTCAACCTCTTCGGGACCCTCGCCCACCATCCCGAGCTGGCTCGCGCCTGGCTCTCCCTGGCCCGGGTCCTCACCCACGACGGAACCCTGTCGGCCCGCCGGCGGGAGCTGGTCGTCCTGCGCACCGCACACCGGCGCGGCGGCTCCTTCGTGTACGACCGGCACGGCGCGGTGGCCGCCGACGCCGGCCTGGACTCCCGTGAGGTGGCGGCGACGGCCCTCCCGCTCGGCGCCCACCCGTGGGCCGAGGACGAGCTGGCGCTGTTGGAGGCCGCCGACGCGCTCGCGGCCGGCGAATCGCTGTCCCAGCCGCTGTGGGATCGGCTGGCGGCCTTCCTGCGTTCGGACCAGCTCATCGAACTCCTGATCCTCGCCGGACAGTGCGCCACCATGTGCGCCACGCTCGGCGCCCTCCGCACCCCGCCCGACGGCGGCCGAACCTTCCCCGGATGAGATCCACCATGACCGTGACGACCACCCCCACCGCCCCCACCGCCGACGGGTTCCCGCCCTCGGCCACAGCCACACCCGCGTTCGTCCTGCCCGCCGCCTACGGGTCCTGCCCCTACGACCCGCCGCCCGGGTACACGACGGCCGCCGCCGGCGCGCCGGTCAGTCGCGCCGAACTTCCCGACGGCTCGCCCTGCTGGTTGGTGACCGGCCATCGGGAGGTGCGGGCGGTGCTCGCCGACGCCCGCTTCAGCGCAGACGCCCGTACCCCCGGCTTTCCCTTCCTGTCCGCCGGGCAGCGCCAACTGGCCACCGCCCAGCCCAGCTTCATCCGGATGGACGACCCCGAGCACGCCCGGCTGCGGCGCATGGTCGCCAAGGACTTCCTGAGCCGCCGGATCCAGGAACTGCGCCCCGTCATCGTGGACGTGGTCGAGAGCGCCGTCGACACCATGACGGCCGACGGCCGGCGCGGCGCCGACCTCGTCGCGGACTTCGCGCTCCCCATCCCGTCCCTGGTCATCTGCCTGATGCTGGGGGTGCCGTACGAGGACCACGCGCTGTTCCAGTCGCTCAGCCGGACCCTGCTCGACAACACCACCGATCCCGCCCGGGCGGCGGCGGCCCACCGCGAGTTGATGGGATACCTGGCGGAGTTGGCCGGGCGGAAGCGGGAAGCGCCCGGGGACGACATCCTCAGCCGGCTCGCCGTCCGGCCCGACCTGACGGCGCAGGAGACGGCCTCCCTCGGCTTCATGCTCTTGATCACCGGGCACGAGAGCACCACCAACATGGCGGCGCTCTGTGTCCTGGCCCTGCTGCGCCGCCCCGACCAGGCGGCCCTGTTGCGGGCGGATCCGGGCCTGATCCCGGGGGCGGTGGAGGAGTTGCTGCGCTACCTGACGATCATCCACCTCGGTCTCGGCCGGGCGGCGACCGAGGACGTCACCGTCGGCGGGGCGGAGATCCGGGCGGGCGACGGGGTGATCTGCATGCTGTCCACCGCCAACCGGCAGCCGGACCTGTTCGGCCCGCAGCGGCAGGGGGAGGGCGCTGCCTGCCCGGCCGAACTGGACGTGACCCGCGACGCGCGCCGGCACGTGGCCTTCGGGCACGGCGTGCACCAGTGCCTGGGTCACACATTGGCCCGTGTCGAGCTCCAGATCGTGCTGGAGACGGTTCTGCGCAGGCTGCCGGGGCTACGGCTCGCCGTGCCCGAGGAGCGGCTGGTGTTCCAGCGGGACACGATCGTCTACGGCCTGCGGGAACTCCCCGTCACCTGGTGACGGCGCGGCCCGCGCGGCGGGTGGCCTCCGGCGGTGTCAGGCGGGGGCGTCGAGCGTGGGCGGTGTGGCGGCGAGGACGGCGTCGAGCAGTCCGGGGAAGCGGGCGTCGAGGTCCGTGCGGCGCAGCTCGACGGCCTTGTAGCGGCCGACCTTGTGCTCGCGCGTCACGCCGGATTCGCGCAGTACGCGCCAGTGGAAGGTGGCGGTGGCCTTGGTGACGTCCAGGGGGAGGCTGCCGCAGGTGCGCTCGCCGGCCGAGGCGGCCAGTTCGCGCACGATGCCGATGCGGACGGGGTGGCCGAGTGCGGCCAGTACGTCTTCGACGAGGAGCTGGTCGCGGTGGGGGTGGTACATCGCCATGCTTCGATTGTACGACGTATCACATACAGCGTGGATTGTCCGATTCGCCGGACCTATTGTACGTTGATTGTCATACAGTCGTATCGACGCCTCCCTGTGGCGTGGTGCCGCCATGGCGCCGTGTCGCCCTCACGCCCGACCGCTTTCGACATCGGAGAAGCCCCGTGAGCACCACCCCCTCCTCCACGCACGGCCCCGACGCGGCGCCCGTCGCCATCGTCACCGCCGCCGGTTCCGGCATAGGCCGGGGCATGGCCACCGAACTCGCCCGGGCGGGCTACCGCGTCTCCCTCCTCGGCCCCGGCGCCGGCATCGAGGCCGTCGCCCGCGATCTCGGCGGGATCGCCACGGTCGGCTCCTTGACCGAACCCGACGACCTGGCCCGTCTGGTGGACACCACCCTGGAGCGGTACGGCCGGATCGACGCCGTGGTCAACGGCGCGGGCCACGCCAAGAACGACGTACTCCTGCGGGTCACCGACCAGGAATGGCACGACGGCCTGGACATGCTGCTGCTCGGCGTCGTGCGCATGGCGCGCCTGGTCACTCCGCACATGGAGGCCGCGGGCAAGGGAGCCTTCGTCAACCTCTCCTCCTACACGGCCTTCGAGCCGATGGGCATGATCCCGGTCAACTCCAGCCTGCGTGCGGCGTTGACCGCCTTCACGAAGCTGTACGCCGATCAGTACGCCGCCAAGGGCATCCGCATGAACAACCTCATGCCGGGCTACGTGGACAGTTGGCCCGAGGACCCCGAGTTCCTGGCCCGGATCCCGGCCGGCCGCTACGCCACCACCGAGGAGATCGGCAAGCTCGCCCGCTTCCTCGTCTCCGACGACGCCGCCTACATCAACGGCGAATCCATCCGCATCGACGGGGGCGCCGCCCGATCCCTCTAGCGGAGGCCGCGTCACGCGCCTTGCCCGATCCCTCGGGGCGGGCCGGTACGGAGTGCCGGAGCACCTGTCGGCGGGTGCGGCGCTGCCGAGGTCGTTCAGGTGCGGCGGGCGGCCCAGACCGTGCGCCGGGTGCGGACGGCCAGGTCGGGCCGGTGGAGGATGCCGTGCGCACCGGTGGTGTCCAGGAGCCGGTCGAGCGCGGCGAGGTCCTCGGGCGACAGGTGGTCACCGACGGCGGTGCGGACGCGCTGCAGGCTGCTCAGGGCGTAGGGGCCGACCGCGTTGGACGGGGAGGCCTCGATGTTCACCGTGATCGTCCGCTCGGCCTCGACGTCGAATCCGGCGGTGGTGAGCAGGGGACCCCAGTCGGCGCCCCGGTGCGGGAGCCGACCGGCGTGGCGGCGTTCACTCGCGGCGTGGCAGCGCTCCTCCAGCCCGGGGCGGTCTTCCGGGGCGTCCGCGGGCAGGAACCGGGGGAAGCCCGCCAGTTCGACGACGGCGAAGAGCCCACCGGGCGCGAGAGCGTCGTGGACCTGCCGCAGGGTGCGCCGGGGGTCGGCCATGTGGTGCAGGGACGCGGACGCCCACACCAGGTCGGGCCGGTCCAGGTCGGGCCAGCGCGTGTCGAGGTCCGCCTGAACGGTGTGCACCCGGCCGTCCACCCCTACGGCGCGGGCCTTCTCTTCCAGGCGCCGCAGATGGGCGGCCGAGGAGTCGACCGCGGTCACCCGCGCCTCGGGGAAACGGGCCAGGAGGGCGAGGGTCCCCGCACCGGTCCCGCACCCCAGGTCCACGATGTGCCGGGGAGCGGCCGTGACCGGCAGCCACGCGGTGAGGGACGCGAGGTGCTCGGCGAGGACGTCCGCGTCCAGGTCGAGGATCTCCGCCTGATCATGCCCGTGATCGTGATCGTGCTCCTGAACGTGGCCGTGATCGTGATCCTGAACGTGCCCGTTCGCGTGCCCGTCGCCGTGGTCGTGAGTGGGGCGGATGTGGGGACGGGGAGCGGAGCCGTGGGGGGCCTGGCCGTGGGGGTGGGAGTGCTGCGTCATGGGGCCACCGTAGGCCGGTCATGCCGGTTCGGCATGAGGTCTTGCCGGATGCGCAAGGCATTGCCCGCGTGGCCGGCCGAAACCGCAAGGAACGGCGTTCACTCCGAGGGATGGTCCGGCCCTTCGGCCCCTTGGCCTCGGGGGCTGCGCTCACCGGCACGCTGATGGCCGCGTCGGGCGTCGCGGTCGAAGATGCCCATGATTTCGCACGGTCCGCCCGCGGTGCCGATGGCGTGCGGAAGCATGGTGGGGAACTCCGCGGCCTGGTTGGTCTCGATCCGGTAGCGCCGACTGCCGAGCAGCAGGATCGCAGTGCCGGAGAGGACCACGAGCCATTCGCGGCCGGGGTGGGCGCGCAGGCGCGCGGGGTTGTCCGGGGGCGGTTCGGTCATGCGTTGGCGTACCACGGTCATGCCCGGGTCGGCCTTGACGGGCCAGCGCATCAGCCCGTGGGCGCCGTCGATCATCGGGCTGGAGACCACGTCGTCCGTGGCGTTCTCGACCAGCTGGTCCAAGGTGGTGTCCAGGGCGCGGGCGAGGGTGACCAGCTGGTCCAGGGCAAGGCGCCGCTGCCCGTTCTCGATGCGGCTGAGGGTCGACTGGCTGAGGTTGGCGCGCGCCGCGAGTTCCTCCAGCGACCACCCCTGTGCCACGCGCAGCCCGCGGATGCGCGCGCGGACCAGGCCGTCCAGTTCTCCGTCGTCTTGCGTCATGAGCAAGATGGTATGCCCCTTCCGCAAGGCGAACCCATGGCGTGGTGGTGCCTGCGTCACCAGGTCGGCGGGGCCGTGCGGTTCGTACGGCCGGCTCGCCTTCTACAACGTGCAGATCAGCGAGGTGGGCGGCGGCCGTCACTCGCCCTCGGTCGACACGGACCGGTTGCGGCGGAGTGCGTCGCGCAGTCGGACGGACTGGGTGACCAGCCGGGATCGGCCGCCGCGGTCCGCGACCTCGGCGAGGCCGGCGGGGTCCGGCGAGGCCGCCGCGGACTGCTCCACGCAGTCGGCGGCCGTCGCGAGGAGTTCTCCGGCGCCGCGCGGATCCCCAATGCCCGTGCGGGTGCCCGTGCCGGTGCCCGTGAGCAGCGCGGGCAGTGCGGCGGCCAGTACGGCCCAGGTGGTGGCGTGGGCGCCGGTCGCGGCGGCGGTGCGCAGCGAGTCGGCGAGCCGGTTGGGCTTGACGGTGCCCATCCTCAGGAGTTCGGCCAGGTCCTCGCCGAGGCGCGCGGCGTCCAGCTCGCCCCGGCCGGCGAGGGTGAGGAGCGCGTCGACGGCCCGCAGCCGGTCCTCGGGGTGGCGGGCGCCGAGCGCGGTGGCGACGGCGAGGTGCTGGGCCGGGCCGACGGGCCCGCCGGCGGCGGTGATCGAGGGCAGTACGGCGGTCCCGTCGCGCCCTTCGTGGACGGCGCAGGAGATGACGGCCGGGAGCCACCAGGCGGCCAGGGTCTCCCGGTCCTCGGGCAGGACCGCGATCAGCAGGGCGTCCTCGCCTCCGTCCCAGCAGCGCTCGGAGGCCTTGCGCGCCCCGGCCGACTCGTGGAACGGGGCAGGGAACTCGGCGAGCACGGTGGGGCGTTCGCCGGTGTCCAGGACGAGGCGGGCGGGGGTCGACCCGTACGCGTACCGCACGGCGGACGCGGTGCGGCGGGTGACGGGCGCGGGTTGTCCGGCGGCGCCGAGCCAGGATGCCAGCCGGTGTCCTTCGGGTGTGCCGAGGGCGGTGGCCCCGGGAATGGCCTCGGCGTCGCGGCGGACCCTCAGCAGGGCCTGGGCGAAGTCCACGGGGGCGGGCTCCGCGCCGAGCCGGCGGTACTCGGCGAGCCGCGCGACCAGCGCGTGGGGGTCCAGGGAGCCCGTCTCGACGGTGGGTGTGGCGAGGAGGAACGGCAGCGGTCGGGTCGTGACGAGTCGCGCGGCCTCGTCCAGGCGGGCGCCGACGACGGCGTGGAGCCCGGTGTGGTGGCAGTCGGAGCGCCACGTCACGAAGGCCGCGGGCGGTGTGCCGGTCGGCAGCTTGTCCAGGACGGCGGCGGCGAGGTGTTCCAGGCCGGGCAGTTCACTGGTGTAGTGGCGGGACTGTTCGGGATCGAGCCACCAGCGGCCCGCCAGCGCGGGGCGCAGTGCCTCGGCGAGGGCCGCACGGTCGCGGTGGGCGTGCCGTACCAGCCCGTCCAGGGCGCGCTCGAACTCCTCGACGGTCGCGGTGCGGGAGTTGACGACCGCCGCGACGAGCTCCGCGGCCTCCTGGACGGTCTCCGGCGCCGGCGCGAGCGGGGACGCGACGGGGGGCGGCGGCAGGGTCTCCCGGTAGGGGCCGGTGTCCTCGGCGGGCGCGGCGGCCGGTCCGAGGAGGTCCACCGCCCGGGCGCGGTGGGTCGGGCTCAGCAGGTGGGCCCGGTCGGCGAGTTCGGCACGCAGGTCGGGGTCGTCGGTGAGGTGCGCCGCGGCGAGGTTGAGGGCCCGTTCCTGGATGTCGGTGTCCGGGTGCCCGAAGGCCTCGCCGAGCGCGGGCAGCAGTTCCGGTGCGGCGGCCGGGTCGCGGCCGAGTTGCTGCCGGATCAGTACGAGTTGGGCGCGCACCAGCTTCTTCTCGGGGCGGAAGAGTGCGGCGGTCGACATCTCGGCGAGCAGGGGGGAGGTGAGCCGGCCGGCGGCCGCGAGCCGGGCCAGCGTCCGCTGGGCGTCCCCGGCGACGGAGGACGGTGCGTCGGCGGTCATCGCGATCCAGTCCGCGGCGCGCTCCGCCTCTTCCTCCTCGGTGGGGCGCAGGGCCCGCAGGACGGCCTGGTAGGGCTTGAGTTCGGCGGGCTTGCCGCCGCGCAGCAACCGGGCGACGCAGCCGTTCAGGAGGACGGCGCGCTCCAGGCGCCCCTCGGTGGCGAGGCAGACCAGCGCGGCGGGCCAGTGGTGGGGGTCGTCCGGGTCGCAGCGCCAGGCGAACGAGCCGACCGGTTCGGCGGTCTCGAAGAGGCGCGGTGTGAACGCGGTGAGGTGGGGGTCCTCGCGCAGGGCCCGTGTGAGGCGGTTCCCGGACGCTCCGACGGCCTGCGCCCAGCCCTCGACGCAGCCGTCGGTGGTGGGCATCGGGCAGCCGGCCAGTCGGACGAGTTCGCTGATCAGCGGGTAGTCCTGGGCGGCGGTGCCGGCCCGGGCGGCGAGCCGGTGGGCGAGGTCGCCGAGCCATCGCGGTTCCCGGCCGGCGAGGACGTCGAGGAGGACGGTGGTGGGGTTCTGTCGCCAACGGCGCATGTCGCGGGCGCCGATCCAGCCGGCGGCGGCCGCGGCGCCGGTGTGGCAGCCGGCTCCGGCGACGACCAGCGCCGGGCTCATCAGGTCCCGTTCCTGCCAGCGGTCCCAGCCCGAGGCGCGCAGTTCGGCGCGCAGTTCCTTCAGGTCGGCGAGCAGGGCGCGGCGCTGCCCGGCGTCGAGCGGCTTGAGGAGTCCGGGCACGGCGCCGACACGGCCCGTCCGTACGGCTTCGAGGACGTCGGCGGTGGCGGTCATCGTGCGGCTCCGGAGGAGATGGAGGGGGAGGTCGGGGTGGTGGAGGTGGCGGCGCGCAGGGCCATGCGGGTGGCGAGGGCGTGCTTGCAGGGGCCGCGGCGGCCCCGGTAGTCGGCCCACCACTGGCAGGTGCAGCTGAGGGCGCCGCCCGACTCGCGTACCTGGTAGCGGCGTTCGCCGGAGGCCACGACGGCGATGCCGGCGCGCTCCAGGGTGACCGCGCCCTCCTCCAGCAGGGCGCGGGCGGCGACCAGGCGGGGGTTGTGGCGCTCGGCGCGCCGGGCGTCGTAGGGGAGTTCACGGTGGAAGTAGGCCGCTTCGGCGATGTCGTAGCCCACCCGACCGGCCGTACCGAGGCGGGTGAGGGCCGCCCGGACCCGTGCCACCGGAAGGCCCGACTGCTCGGCGAGGTCGGCGGGATCGATGCGCGGCTCCCACGCCAGCAGGACGGAGATCAGCTCGGCGTCCTCGGCCGCCGCGTCGGTGGCGAGGGCCTCCAGGACACCGCCCTCGCCGGAGAACCCGCGGGCGGCCTGCGGGGAGAGGGTGAGGGTGAGCCGCATGCCGGGCAGGCCCACTTCCCACGCGGACGCGGTGGGGTTGGCGCCGTCCGCTGCGGGTCCGTACACGCGCAGGGCGGTGGCGTACCGCAGTACGCGCTGGAAGGCGGCGAGGCGTTCGGGGCCGGGCAGGCAGACCGCGCCGGGAACCGGTCGGGTGGTGGGGCGCAGCGTACGGCCGGCGGGGACCACCCACAGGGCGGCGCTCGCGGCTCCGCCGCCGGCAGCGGTGCGCGGGAGGGAGCGCAGGAAGCGTGCCGTCTCGGCGGCGGTCAGTTCGGCGCGGAGGTCGAAGCCGGTGGTGACGGCCTGGGCCTCGGCGAAGCCGCGCAGCCAGCGATCCGGCAGGGGGACCTTCTTCTCGACGACGGGGCCGTCGAGGGTGGTCACCGCCAGTTCGTCGGGGCCGACCCGCAGGTGCAGCGGATCGTCCCCGGCGAGGCGGGACAGCGCCTCCCGCAGCGGGTTGTTGACGTCCACGTTGGTGGTGCCGTGGCCGGTGTCGGCGCCGCGCAGACCGTCGGGCAGCACGTCCAGCCGGGCGTACACGCCGCAGCACCCGGAGAAGGACTCGAACCGCAACCGGTCGCCGTTGCCCGTGACCACCGGGTCGAGGGACGCGCGCAGGGTGCGCTGGTAGTAGCGGGCCGAGGCCACGTCCGCGACGGCGAGCAACGCCCGCGCCGCCGCCTGGGGGGCGCTCAGGAACCCGGAGAAGAACTGGGGATGGGCGTCGGCGCCGGTCGGCGTCAGACCGCCCGCCGTCTCCAGGTTGAGGGCCTGCCCCGCTGTGGCGGACGTCAGGGAGGAGGGGCGGGCGTAGGCGAAGGTGTGTGCGGTTCGCGTCATGTCCGAGACGCTAGGTGAGACCACTGACAGCGCCGCCCGAACGGGAACCCGGGGGTCCCGGCCCGGCCGCCCGGCCGGCCTGCCGCCCGGCCGCCCGCCCGCTCGACCGCCCTCAGGCGTACGGATGGGTACAGAGCGGTGTGGCGGTGATTTCCGCACGGGCCGCCGGTCGTTGTGGGAGGAAACGAAGGAGAGGTGCCATGACCACTCAGGAACCCGCAGGCCGCCCCGCGCCCACGACCGAGCTCGACGGGCGCTACAGCTCCGCGCTCAATCCCCGCCCCGGCGCCGAGAACGTCACCGCCACCGAATGGGCTGATGCTCAGAGGCAGTTGGAGACGGCGGAGATCTTCTGGGTCTCCACGGTGCGACCCGATGGGCGGCTGCACGTCACGCCCGTGATCGCCGCCTGGCACGACGGGGTGCTGTACTTCTCGACCGGCCCGGACGAGCAGAAGGCGAAGAACCTCGCCCGGGACGGGCACTGCGCGCTGACCACCGGGGGGAACTCGCTCACGCGGGGACTCGACCTCGTGGTCGAGGGCACGGCGAGGCCCGTCGCCGATCCGGCGGCATTGGAGGAGGTCATCGCGGCGTACGAGGCGAAGTACGGGGCGCACATCACCTCGCCCGAGGGCACCTTCCACGGCATCGGGGACGCCTTCCGGGCCGGGAACGCCGTGGTGTTCGGGGTGACCCCGGACACCGCGTACGGCTTCGGTCGGGACGACGGGCTGTACACGCACACGCGGTGGACGTTCTGAGCCCGGCCGCGCGCGGGGCCGCCGGGGGTCATGGTCGCGTCTCCTTCACCGTGAGTCTGCCGTCGGGCGTGAGGGTGAAAGCGGTACGGAAGAAGACGCTGGTGTCGTGGTCCGTCCCGCCGAACGCGTCGAGGTGTACGTCTTCGGTCTTGCCGTAGTGAACGCGGGCCTGGGCGGCGGGCACCCAGGAGTTGGTCCGCACGTGCGTCGACCAGGCGCCCGTCGTTTCGCTCTTCCAGGGGCCCCAACTGCGTTCGGGGTAGAGTCCCGGCGTCCTGCCCTGGTGAAAGAGCACGCCGGTGAGGGCGAGCACCAACACGGCCACAAGGACCAGAATCCACGCGATAGCGCGGTGACGGTTCAGCGGCACGGGCCTCACTCCTGACGGTCGGTGGATCGGTGGATCGGTGGCCCCAGCATCCGTCATCGCGATCGTCCTCCGGGGCCCTGTTACCGCATCGTCGGGTAACAGGGCTCCACCGCGGCCCCGGGCCGAATTGCCGGGCACTCGGGGCGCGGTTCGTGTCAGGATGCGAGGCATGTCCGATCGCGCACTGAGCTTCGGAGCAAGGGCGGAAGCGTACGAACGGTTCCGGCCGGGGTATCCCGACCGGCTCTTCGACATGGTCGCGGCGTACGCGGGTCATCCACTCCGGACCGCGCTCGAAATCGGTGCCGGGACGGGCAAGGCGACTCGTCTCTTCGCCCGACGGGGGATCGTGGTCACCGCGACCGAGCCCGACGGGGCCATGCTCGCCGAGCTGCGCAAGCACGTTCCGGCGCACGTCACGGCGGTGCGGGCCGCTTTCGAGGACGTACGGCCGGGCGAGAGGTACGGGCTGGTCTACGCGGCGGCGGCGCTGCACTGGACGAGCCCGGAGGGCCGGTGGGCGCGCGTGGCCGGGCTGCTGGAGCCGGGCGGCGTGTTCGCCTCGTTCGGCGGACCGTTCCGGCCGGCCGATCCGGCGGTGGAGGAAGCCGTTCGCGCGGCGCGGGCGCCGTTCCTGGAGAGCGACGAGGTCCCCTCACCGGACGGGACTCCGCCGGAACACACCATGCAGTGGCCGGGTACGGAACTCCAACGGTCCGAGTGGTTCACCGATGTCCGACAGTCCCTGATCGAGAGGCACTTGACGCTGAGTGCGCGCGACTACGTCGGCCATCTCTCGACGATCTCGGCCTATCTCGTCCTGCCGGCCGCCGCGCGGAGGCAGGTGTTCGAGCAGATCGCGCGGGCCCTGCCGGAGCGGATCGAGCTCACCGCCGACCTCACCGTCCACCTCGCCCGTCGCCGCGCCGAGGGGTAGCACGTCGGGGTCCGGACACCCAGTGTCGGGGTTCTCCCTCCGGCCGTGCGTCGGGTCGGGCAGCGGGCCCGCGCGGTTGCCGTCGCCGGCGTCCGCGCGGGCGGCCGCTGTCCTCGTGGTCGCCCTCGCTATCGGCGCTTGCGGAGTTCCCGTGCCGCCTGCAGGGTGCCGAAGCACAGCCCCGCCGCCGCGAGGAAGCCTGTACCGCCGGAGCGGAGAACCTCCGGAAGGCCGGCGCCCGCGAGGCTTTCCACGAGGCCCGCGGACACGGCGACCACGAGGGAGAAGAGGGACATGATCAGCAGCCAGAGCGCCCAGACGGGCGGCCCGGACGTGGGTGCGGGCGCAGGCGCGAAGGTGGGCGCGTGCGTGAGTACGGTCGGGTCGGTGGGGAGTTCGGAGCCGGTCACTGCGGTGTTCCCTTTCGATCGGTCGGGTGGTTCGGCACTTCGCTGGTCCGGAGGTTCGGTGGTTCCCTGGTTCCGTCGCATCGGCGGTCCGGACGAGTGGTCAGACAGGTAGAGGTGCGCCTGAGTTCGGCGCCTGCTGCATCGCCTCTTCCACCAGCAGATTCCGGGCTCGGGTGACGGCCTCCGCCAGTTCGCGGTGCGCGAGCGCCTGGTCCTCCAGGACACTCGACAGCTCGACGATCCGCCGCTGCTGTGGGAGCGAAGGCAGCCGTACCTTCATGCGCCCCAGTACCGCGGTACTGATCGACGGCGTGGCGGTGGCGGCCGCCCGGTCATTGACCCAGGCGATCACTTCGGGCCGCCTCATCCAGATGGCCAGGTACTCGGGATCCAACTCGACCTCCTTCCTCTTGCGGATCCGGATCACGTTCGTGCTGATCAGCCAGCCCGCCTGGCCGGTCTCCACAAGAGCGGGTGGAACCGTCTTCCCTGCCCGTACGCACACGATGTCCTCGGCCTTGAGCCGGTAGTCACCGAGCCGTTTGGCGAGTTCGTCGTGGACGCGCTCGTCTCCGGTGTCAGTGACGCGCCCTTCCCGGAGGTGCCGGGGGAAGACCACCGGCACCGTGCCGTCGGCACTGCGATCCTTGTTGCTCATCCGCGTGAACGAGGGCCCTGCCTTGATCTCGCAGATGTCGGCGAGCACCACGTCGGGCGGGCAGGTCTCGGTCCCCTCCAGCGGAGTCGGCTCCTCGATCAGGGCTCTCGCACGTGCGTCCGCTTCGGCGGCGCGCTCGCGCAGCCGCTCCACATCGGATCGGGCGTCTTCCACCACGTACTCGACGGGACTCTGCCTCTTGCCCGGGCGCCGCTGCGCTGCGGGAATGTGGTCGAGGGGGTTGAGCGAGCAGGTGGCTGCGAGCAGTTGCTCACGGCGGACCGACACGTTCGGGACGAAGCGCGGCGGTTCGGGATCGAAGAGCGACCGGAACGGATCGGTGTGGTGTGCCCTGTAGGTGGCGAGGATGGAGAGACGGTCCTCGTCGTCCAGAACGGACCTCGGCCCCTTCCTGGTACCGAGGTGACCCGCGTCGAGGAAGTGCACTCGCTCGCACGGATGGCTCGGATGCCGCAGCAGCCACACCGACACGGGCACGGCAGTGCCGCTGAACAGTTTGGCGGGCATGCTGATGACGCATTCCACGACCCCCGCCTCGACCAGGGCCCGGCGAATCGCGGCCTCCGCCGCGCTGCCGGAGTTACCTGCCTTGTTGGGCATCACAATCGCCGCCCGCCCTCCTGCGCGGAGGACGTCGAGCCCGTGTTGTACGTAGGCGAAGTTGGCGTTGTCCAGGGGAGGCGGGCCGTAGGCCCAGGTTCCCGTGCGGCAGGTGTCGCCGGTCGAGTCCTTCATGTTGAAGGGCGGGTTACCGAGGACGAGATCGGCCCGCCCGCCGAGGTCCAAGCCGCCGGCCCATGGTTCCCTGTCACTCACACGCAAGCCGCCGGGCTTCACGCCGCGCAGCGCGAGGTTGATGCACGCCAAGCGTGCGACGGCTGTGGAGGTCGTCTGCCCGAAGACCGTGAGCCGCTTGGCGGCGGCATCAAGCAGTGAGTGCCCTTGCGCGTCCGCCAGGGCCTCGGCGAGGAACTCGCCGCCTCGGACGTACGGGTCGTAGACGGCGAGCGGTTCCCGGCCGAGGGAAGAACGAGCCAGGTCCAGCATCAGCCGCACCACCCCCGGCGGAGTGAAGAACTCACGGCTGCGAAGCCGGGCGTGCGTCTCGTAGGCCTCGGTGATCAGTTGGAAGGCGTGGCCGTCGAGACGGGCGACCAGGTCCATGACGTGGGCGAGGGCTTCCGCGTTCCTGGGCACCAGGTCGGACAGCGCCTCCGTGAAGCGCGGCAGCAGTCCCAGGCTCCGCACCTCCTCGTCCACCGCGCGGCCGGTCTGCTCCAGGACGTCGCTGCCGGCCCGTCCGGCCGTCGCACCGAACTGGATCTCGGCCCAGCGGGCACCTGATCGGTTCCGAAGGAAGTAGAGCGCGGCGAGGAGGTACGTGTAGTTCTCCATCGAGCCGGGGCCGCACACCTGCTGAGCCAACGGCCCCAGAAGCTCGCGCATCACCGGACGGTTGCCGTCCTCACCGCCGCGTCGGGCAGAACGGCCGTGCCGCGCGGCGGGAACCACCGGCGGGGCGGGCGGCAGTGGCGTCTCTTCGCCTCCCCGAGCGACGACGGCGCGTGCTCGACGGCCGTAGGTGGCCTCGTCCCCTTCCTCCGGGCGTCGCAGGTGCGGCGGGACGGGGCGGCTGTCGAGCCAGCGCAGGATGTCCGACTGGAGGAAGTACGCCCGACCGCCCGCCCTCCCGGGACGCGGAAAGTCCGGGAAGCGGTGCGCCCAGGTGGTCACGGTGGGTCGCGTGACGTCGGCGAGTTGCGCGATCCGTGCCCGCGTGATCTGCGGGTCGTCGGTGGGGAACGGTGGGCTGTCGCTTGTCATGTCGCTCCTCTTGAACCACGCCCGGTGGGCGTTCCGTTGGTGTGGAACTTACGCGGCTGAGGAGCATGGTGTCCTCTGCGCACCGACAGTACGCAAGTTGTCGTTCCTGCGTACTGCCATCGCGCTGAGGTAAGCGAGTTGTCCCGCAAGGAAAGTTTACCGGCCTTTTCCACTGAATGACGGACCATCTTCCCGCCATGACAGCCTTCTTGGCGACAAGGGGGTTAACAGATGACCGATCACAGGACGGTCGGCTCGTCTACGACGGGACGGACGTTCGACGTCGCCGGAGGCCCCACCAACCCGCCGCCGCGACCCATGGCCGCGGGTCGGGGGGCGGTCACATTACGTCGGGGTGACCGATGCCGGGCGGGGGGTGGCCGACCTACCGTCAGTGACGTCACCCCAGTGCGTCACCCCATCGTTCGAAAGCAGATCCGCGTGCGTCCCCTCACCTACTGCGTCGGCGCCAGTCTCGACGGCTTCATCGCGGGCCCGGACGGGCAGTTCGACTTCTTCCCCTTCGAGGGGGACCTCGCCGCCGCGCTGCTGGCCGAGTACCCCGAGACCATCCCGGTGCAGGGTCGCGGGCCGTTGGGCATCGAGGGGGCCGCCAACCAGAGGTTCGACACCGTTCTGATGGGCCGGGGCACCTACGAGCCCGGTCTCGCGGTTGGCGTCACCAGTCCC